>CALDSN010000207.1 GCA_937924555.1 uncultured bacterium
AAGCTTTGGGTAACCTTAGCCATCCCATTAAAGATACTCACCGGCGGACTGTATGCCCCATAATAGCTGGGGGTTGTATCTCCCGCTATCTGCAAAGCTCCGCTGGTATGCTGCTCCAAATAGATGAAGTTGTGGGGATACTGTTGTTGAAGCTCTTTCAGCTTGGCTTCCGCAGGAGGGCAATTGTCGCAGGAAGCAAAGGTGAAATACTCGGCAACCACAAGCTGCTTGCTTGCCCCGGGGATATAGTTAATCTGGTTACCTCGCAGCAGCCACTTTCCGCTCCGCTTCACCAAGTGCTCTCCCACAAAGCTACTATCGGCAATAACGCTTTTGGTTGCGGGGTTGGTAATCAGCAAACGCCAGTCCACAATTGCATTGTTGCTGCTTTGCTGTTGTATATGGGTTAGGGTTACCTCAAATTCCGGGTTTGCCACTCCGTTGAGCAATGCTCTAAGGGTCAAGCCCCAGCTATTCTTGCTGATGCCATATTGCAGATAATCATCTGCGTAGTAATCCATCACAAGGTTCACATCCGCAGCCGTGGAGGCTTCGAAGGCAGTGTCCAATGGAGTAAAAAGCACCTCATCAAAGTTCTGCATCGCTTCGGTAACAAAATCATGCTCGAAGCGGTCACATGCGCCAAGCAAGGCAAGTGCCAGCAGCATTACGGCATAAAGATATCTCATCTATTCTCCCCCTATTTTGGACAGGGCACTGTTTATCTCGGCTTTCGTGATTAGCTCTCCAAAGATATACGGCTGCTGCCCGGGAACATACAGAGCGTTAAACGGCACACCCGCTCTGTCATGCTTCTTAATCCACGCCAGCAGGGTCTCATCTTTCTTGGTGAAGTCTCCGCGAAGCAGCACCACACCTTTATCCTTGAATTGCTTCATCACTTCGTCCGTGAATAAAACTGTCTTCTCATTCGTCATGCAATTCTTGCACCAAGCTGCACCGATATCCAAAAACACCGGCTTACCCTCGGCACTAAGCTTGTTAAACAGCTCTTCACTGAACACATACCAGCCTTCGGGAGAGTGCGGAGCGGGGATATAATCCCCCGCTGCCTGTTCCATAACTTCCTTGGGGCTTTCCTTGTAGGGAAGATAATACATCGCTGCACCAACAATCATCAGCAGAGGGATAATGGTGAATACCCATTGCGTAGCCTTGCTGTGTTCCATGCGCACAAAGCGACCATAGAGCCACACCGCAAAGCCCAGAATCAGCATGAACCAGATTACCTTCAGGAAATAATCTCCATCAGTTAGCATTAAAAGGGTCTTGAGCTGGGTGTAAACGATATATAGCAGCACAAAGCCCATCAGCTCTTTGAACAGCACCATCCAATCACCCGGTTTGGGGATAATCTTCAGTGCTTTGGGCACCATCCCGATTAACAAGAAAGGAAAGGCAAAGCCCAAACCAAGCACCAGGAAGAACAGCATCATCAGCACGGGCGGAAGCTTCAAGGCAAAGGGCAAAGCTGCGCCCAGAAAGGGTCCCGTGCAGGAGATAGCCATTAAAAAGGCAAAGATTCCGCCAAAGAAAGAGCCACTATAGCCTCCCTTGGTGGTGGCTTTGGTGGCTGCACCCATCCCCGGGGCATGCATCTCGAACACTCCCAACAGGGAAAGGGCAAATACGAAAACCACGCTCATCAGGGCAATCACAAAGCCCGCATTTTGGTTCTGTAAGCCCCAGCCCGCAGATTCTCCCGCTTGTTGCAAGGCGATGAATATCCCCGCCATAACTCCGAAGGAGATTAGCACGCCAACTGTGTAAACCAAAGTATGCCGCAGCACCTTGCTACGGTCTTTTTGTGCCTGATTCATGATGCTCATGATGCGTATGGGCAGGATGGGCAGCACGCAGGGGGTGATGTTCAATATTATTCCGCCCAGAAAGGCGAACAGGATATATTTCAGCACTTCCTGCCACGGGATATCCCCATTTTGTTCGGCAGTAGCAGCTTCATCTGTTGGGGCTGCCTCTTTTTCGGGTTGTTCATCCATTTGAGCAGGAGGGGTTTCCCCCGCAGGAACCGGCTCTGCATCCGCGGTGTTGCTAACTGCCTGATCGGGGTTCACCGCTGTTTCGGCGGCAACAACGCTCAGTTTCAGCGTCCCTTCTTTTTCTTCGGGTGGGTTGCACATTCCGGTATCGAAACAAAGGTTATAGCTCAGTAACGCCTTAATCTGCTTATCCCCAGGTTTGGCGTTGGCAGAAACCGTGAAGGGCAAGCTGAGGGTAACCGTGGGGTGATATTGCCACTCCGTGTCCGAAACCACTTTGGTGGCTTTGGGATAGCTTACTTTGCCAAACTTCAGGTCCGGGTGGCTGGCTTCCAGATAAAAATACTCCGGTTCTTGGGGGTTAAAGCTCTGTTTTTGCCCCTCGGGAATGGTCAGGGTGGCTTTCAACACTCCCTTATCCCCCGGCTTCAAGTTATTCTGCGCCAAACTGAATTTAACTGTTTGCGCAAACACGCTCCCCCATAATAGCAGGCTAAGTGCCGCTATCAATAACAGCTTATGGCTTATCCGCATGTGCATAAACCTCCACAGATTTTGCATTATCTTATCAAACAGTTTAATGCAGAAAGCATTCCAAGCAATTGATTAATTACAGCTTTACCCATCATAAACCGCTCTTTCTTGCCCGCGGTATTCCGTCGCTTGCTTGAGGTTATTGCATGATCATTACCTGATCATTGCATGTTTCTTATGTAATGATCAGGTAATGATCATGCAATTCTAACAAGGGGCATCCCTGTTATCATCACCCTATCACTACGGACTTACTGCGGGTAAAGAGCGCAATGAGTCCGCAATGATACCGTGTTGAAACCAAGAGGTGATGGCGTTTAACGGGAGATTGTTAAACGTTAAACGAACTGCGTATAATTAACAACCATTCGAGTCCCAGCGGGACGACATTTTAGATAGAAAGGGTAACCCCGTGCAGATGAGTCCCATCGGGACGATAGATCTATGTTCAATTGGAATGTTGTAAGGTTAGATGCGAATGCCATCCCGATGGGACTCTCATGGGAGAAGGATGTGACGCTCATATCCCTTTTCTATCTAAAATACCGTCCCTATGGGACTCTCCCCGTGGAATTATGGTTCATATTGCTTCTAAGCCCCAAAGTGCATGGTTTACACTTTGTGATAATATGTCAAGATAAGTGTGCAGTACAAAGATAATAAGAATATGAGCAGGAAATGCCGAAGTACGCCACAGCATTCATTGCCCAGACACATAGGAAAAGCCCAGTCATTGCATCACTAACCTGTTAACCTGCTAACTCGTTCACCCGAAATGCGCGGAGCATCGTCTAACGTTTACCGCTTAACGTTTTACCCCGAATCAACCCGCTAAACTCAAACTTTCTTCCCGCTTCTGTCACCAAACCCCACATCTGTCACCCGCACCATTATAAGAGTTCATCAAGTAGTTCCAGACTTCATTAACTGCCAGCAGTCATTCTGGGCAGATTAGCTGTTTGCCGCATGGGAGAAGATGAATATCATATCCAATAGGTAGATTTTGATAAGGAAAGCACAAATGCAACAAAAGATAAGCATCGGGATAGACGGAATGCATTGCGCATCATGCAGCGCACGCACCGAAAAAGCATTGGCACAGATGGCAGGAGTAAGTTCCGCCCATGTAAATCTGGCATTGGAAGAAGCATCGTTGGTGTACGACGACCGCAAGGTGAAGCTTGCTGATATCCGCAACACAGTGGAGAAACTGGGCTTCAGCATTAGAGAGCAATTGGTGATTGATGATGATGACCAACTTGCGGCAGTGCAACATGCCCGTAAACTGATGTGGATATCCTGGGTTATCACCCTCGTTGTTAGTGTCCTGATGGTGCCACACATGGTGTTTGGCAAGCCAATCTTTGGGCATTATGCAGATGCCTGGCTGATGTTTGGTTTAAGCCTGGTTGCCATGTTGTATCCTGCCCGTAATGTGTATGTAAGCGCATGGAAATCCATTCGTAGCGGTGGGGCAAATATGGATGTGCTGATTGCTATGGGGACGGTTTCATCTTTGTTGGTTGCCCCGCTGTCGCTGGTGGTTAAAGGCATTGCTGCGCATAGCTTTGCCGGGATTGCCGCCATGATTATCTCTTTTCATTTAACAGGCAGATATCTGGAACACTCAGCTCGTGGCAAAGCATCCGAGGCAATCCGCAAGCTATTGAATCTGGGTGCCAAAACCGCTTTGGTGAATATTGACGGCAAAGAGACGGAGATACCCGTGCACAAACTGAAAATAGGCGATGTGTTCATCGTTAAACCCGGGGCAAAGATTGCAACGGATGGGATCATCGTGAAGGGTGAATCCGCGGTGGATGAATCCATGGCAACGGGCGAATCCATGCCCGTGGCGCATAAGGTGGGTGACACAGTGTTGGGAGCAACTTTGAACCTGGATGGATATATGGAAGTTCAGGCAACGGTGGTGGGGGCGGATACCTTTCTGGCACAGGTTATCAAGCTGGTAAGCGAAGCGCAACACTCCAAGGTGCCCATCCAGCTTTTAGCGGATAGGATTACTGCGGTGTTTGTGCCGATTGTGCTGCTGCTGGCGGTGACGGTGTTTAGCGTGTGGATGCTATTCCCCACCATGATGCTATGCATTGCCCAGAGCATACTTCCGCTGCATAGTGCAAGCTCTCCCTTGGCATCGGCATTGATGGCGGCGATTGCCACTTTGGTGATTGCCTGTCCCTGCGCACTTGGTTTGGCTACTCCTACAGCCTTGATGGTGGGGAGCGGGATTGGGGCAAATCGCGGCATCCTGATACGCAACGGTGAAGCCCTGCAGAGGATGCGGGATGTGGATGCCATTGTATTTGATAAAACGGGGACATTAACCCACGGAAAACCTGAACTCATCAAGATAGACAGCGTCAAAGGCAGCGATGAAGAGAACCTGATGCTGGCAGCAAGCCTGGAAGCAGCCTCGGAACATCCTGTTGCCAAAGCTATTGTGCAGTATGCCGAAAAGCACTCCGTTAAACAGCTTGGCAGAGACAGCTTCAGTGCCATTGCGGGAAAGGGAGTTAAGGGAGCGGTGCAGGGGGCTGAGTACCTTGTGGGCAGTGCGGACTTCCTGCGGGAGAACGGCATTGAGCCGGGCAAGATAAAGGATGCTGCCTTAGCGCATGCCACGCAGATTATGCTTGCTGATGAGAGGGAGCTTTTAGCGGTGTTCTATGTGGCGGATAAGATTAAAGAAGAGGCGGCACGGGTGCTTGGCGAGCTTTCCCAAAGAGGCATAGCTACATACATGATAAGCGGGGATAACGAGGAAACGGCGCAGTCCATTGCCAAGCTGTGCGGTATAGAGAATGTGATGGCAAGGGTGATGCCTGCGGATAAGGCAAGCAAGATAAGGGACTTACAGACAAAGGGCAAGGTTGTGGCAATGGTGGGCGATGGAATAAACGATGCCCCTGCTTTGAAGCAAGCTGATATCGGCTTTGCCATGGGTTTGGGGACGGATATTGCCATAGAAGCCGCGGATATAACGCTGTTGAGGGGAGATTTGCAGCTAATTCCCACGGCAATAAACCTCTCGCTGAAGACATTTAACAAGATACGGCAAAATCTGTTTTGGGCGTTCTTTTACAACCTGATTGCCATACCGTTGGCAGCTTTGGGGATATTGCATCCTGTGGTGGCGGAAATTGCCATGGCAAGCAGTTCTGTTACTGTGGTTACCAATGCCAACCTATTGAAACGGGCGATGATATAGAAGGGGCAATTCCCCATAGGATGAGCAGAGTTTTATTTGTAGAAGTATAGCACTTGCTCACCGCTCTCACCGGCTTCGCTGAGGGTGTAATATGCCTTAGCCTTGGCATCGAAACACAATCCTTCGCCTTGTGGCTCGGTGATGTAGGGCAGGGATTTCGGCTTCTTGGTAACCGTTAGCCCACCGTCCTTACTACGGCTAAGCTTGAACTGCCACACTCCGGGATAGGTTTTCACCAGCAGCTTCTTGCCATTGGGGCTGATATCCGCTGCTGTAACCCATGAAAGAGGCAGAGTGCAAACCTTGTGGGCAATGTTTGGCTGTGCGCTTTGGGGGGATGTGACCCGGTAAAGCCCAACCTGATCCTCACGTTTGGAGACAATGTAGATATCCGCACTAGCAGGATCGATGAACAGGGCTTCCGCATCACGGGCACCATCCTCATAGTTTATCTCAAAGCTTTCCACAGTCTTTGCTGTGTAGATGCTGTCGCCTTCATTCACGCGGGGCTCTTCCACTTTATACACGAACACAGAACCATATTTGGCGTTGTTGTCCCCAATCTCTCCCACATACAGGTATGCCTTGCCGTTTTTGGGGTCTTTCCAAGAGGCTATATCTTCCCAGTCACGGTTCTTAATCCCTTCCAGATTAAGGATTGCACACAGATTCGCCTGGTGATCCAAGGCATAAAGCTGCGCTTTGCCGCCGGAGTCATTATGTGTCCACAATAGAGCTGGGTTGCTTATCCCGTGCGCAAGCCCGGATGCTTCGTCAATAAGCTTGGTCTGTAGGATGAACTCTTTGGGCGGACGGGCAGAAAGGGCAACATAACCTATTACACCCAACACTATTAAGGTTAGCATTATCTTCTTCAGCATCTTGACTCCTTCGTGGTGACTCATATATTCCTTAAACAAGCAGGGAAGACCGTAAGCCGGATTCTGTGGCTCGGTTGCCCGAAGCTGATGTTCATCCATCTCGGCTTATCCTCACGGATAAGCTCTAGCTGCCTACCCGAAAGCGATGCGGGCAGCATCATAGCTTTCCTATTTGGCATTGCACCGGATAAGGCTTTCCTGGCTATCCCCGTCACCGGGAATACCGGTAGTCTCTTACACTACCATTTCACCCTTACCTGCCGTCGCAACGACAGGCGGTTTGTTTCTGTGGAGCTGGCTCTGCATTGCTGCATCTTCCCGTTAGGAAGTATCCTGCCCTGTGGTGTCCGGACTTTCCTCTGCGCCGAAGCGCAGCGAACATCTGTTCTTCCCTGTTATCTAAAAAAAAGTTACGCTTCTGTGCTGTCTTCTTCAGGTTCTTCGAAGCGGTTCATCAAGATTCGTCCGCAGTTCTCACAGAAGATCATCTTGCGCATGAGCTGCAGCTCTATTCTTATCTGCTGGCGAATAACGAAACCGCAAGCTCCGCAAGAGCCTTCGCGGTTGAAAGCCACAGCTTGATTGCTCTTGTTCTTAATCATATTGCCATAGTGTTTAACCACGGGAACGGGCAAGGTGCGGGCAAGGTCGTTGCGCTGCGCGCGAATCTCTTCTATCTTTGCCTCCAAACCATCAATCTGGTGGCGCAAGTCGCCCTCTTTATCCCGTTTACGTTGCTCGGCTTTTTCCAGCTCTGCTTTGGCTTCCGCAATGGTCTCTTTGGCCGCGGTATCTTCGTCCATCAACTCCAGGAGTTGGGATTCTATCTCAGATATCTTGTTCTTGAGATAGGATATCTCGCTATTGAGAGCCTTATACTCTTTGTTATTCTTAATCTCGGATAGCTGAGTGCCATATTTGCGGCTCTGTTCCTGGTGGGACTTTATATCCGCTTCCAAAGCCCGCTGTTTCTTGCCAATCTCTGCTCTCACAGTTTCGCAGGCAAGCAGATTGGCAGTGGCGGCATCAACACTTTCTATAATCTCATTGAGCTGTTTGGGTAGTTCTTGTTGCAACACCCGATATCTGCCAATTTCGTTATCAAGGCTTTGCATTTTAGCTAATGTGCGCAGTTGATCTTCCATTCTTACTCCTTAAATAAAAGGCTGATATCAAGTGACTTATATGAATGGGTTAAAGCTCCGGAAGAGATATATTGCACCCCCGTCTTGGCATAGGCAAGGATGTTCTCTTCGGTTATTCCACCCGATACTTCAAACTCTATCCTTTTTTTATACTTCTTAACCGCTGCCTTTATCTCGGCAGGGCTCATATTATCAAGCATTACTCTATCTACACCAGCAGTAACCGCTTCATCCAACTCTGCCATATTGGTTACTTCCACCTCAATCTTATAGCTGGTGTTATGGTTGCGGACACGCTCCACGGCGGAGGTGATTGACCCACAAGCGCGGATGTGATTCTCTTTTATAAGCACCATATCAAACAGTCCAAAGCGATGGTTATAGCCACCCCCAACCCGCACAGCATACTTCTCAAGCGTTCTCAGCATGGGGGTAGTTTTACGGGTATCCAGCAGCTTAGTTTCCGTCTTGGCGATTAAAGCCACCAGTTTGGCGGTCTTACTGGCAATGCCGGACATCCTTTGCATGAAGTTCAACGCGGTGCGTTCACCCTGCAGGATAGAGCCGGGGCGCCCCTCCAGACGCATAATCTCGTCACCGGGATGCAGCTTGTCCCCATCCTTGCGATACAGAGTTATTTTAAGCTCGGGATCAACCATCTTGAACACGGCTTTCGCCACATCCGCACCAGCAAGAACACCCTCAGCTTTGGCAACGATGAAGGCAGTATTGCTAATTGGCTCTAAGTCCAGATATTTTGTGGTAATATCCCCGGTTCCAATATCCTCTTCTAAACTTTTACGGATTAATTCGTCAAGAAACATGCCACCTCCCAAGCAAAAAAAAAGCATCTGCCAATGGCAAATGCTTCGCTTCTATTTGTTTATCACTTTGTTCGCATAACTTTTTGAATTCATAGCACATATATTATCTATCCTCTTTGAAAGGAACCACTTATATCGAAGGGGGAGATGTGTCAAGTTTAATGTGCCTAAAACACTCTTGTCTCATGCTTTTTGCCTGCTTCTCGTTATGGTAAACGGGTTAGTTTGCGCAATGTGCGCTTCCCACCCATTTCCATACTCAGTAGATATACGCCACATCGTAAGTTCGCAGATTGCGCACTCAAATCTATTTCCATGTTCTTAGAGGATTGTGGAGGATACACTTGCTCAAACAGCTTTTGTCCCCGAAGGTTGTAGAGAACAAGCTTTGTCTCTTCATTAACTTGAGATTTTGGCGTGACAACAATCTTATTCCGGAATGGATTGGGGCTGATATCTGCATCCAAGCTTAGAGGAATAAGCAGAGGATCGTCATTTGCCACATTCGGCTCCGCTTGGTTAAGCACATAGATAGTCCCCCCATTAATGGTTAGAGAATAGGCTACAATGCCATATTCTGCTGTCTCCCACTGGTAATTATCATAGCTTATGGAATTAGTAGCATAGTGATACCGTACACACACCGCGGGGAAACTACCCAAGCCAAAAGAGACCGTACCCTCGGAGATAACCTTGCCGGAAATGGAATAGCTTCCATAAGTCCACTGATGCGTCCCTTGCCATGTCTTGCCCAAATAGTGCGGTAGACCCATGGGGATGGCAGGATTCCACACCAAATTAGGAGTGGCAGCGTAACCCAGATTGTATATTTCTTCATCCGTATGCTGATAGTACAATGTCCCGCTATCAAGGATGCCGTTAACATACTGGGTGTAGGATGAAGCAACATTGGCGGTGGGGAATGCGGGAACATTTTGCACGGTAATATAGCTGTTATTCATGTAACCTGTTGTTGGAGTAGTAAAACTCCAGTATTTACCTGTTCCTTCGCTGAGGTCAGTAGCAGAGGCATTCCATGAACCTTGGCGATAATTACGTATCTTACCCGCAGCAAAACCATAGTCTGCGGTAGTTACTGTTAAAGCAAAGCATGTTGCAGAGAAGATGCACAAAGCCCACAGAGTAAGCAACTTGTTCATGATTCCTAGCTCCTTTATTTGTTATGAATTGCCGCACAGTACGGCATGGATTACTCAAGTTATATTTGCGTTGCTTGCCTGTCAATGTCAAAGTTTCCGGAGCAATTGGCTATCCAGTTTAATCATTATCTGCACTTCACTTATTGCTCTAGCTTCGCCTTTTAGCTCCTGCTTCTATCCTGTATCAGATACAGGATAGAAATTGAAGTGATGTGGAGATAAACTGCGTAGGTAATAAAAAACCCCTTCCGAGGAAGGGGTACAGGTCATTGACTTAGGAGGTCGCACAATAGTGGTCTTTTGGGGGGAAGACCACCAACCGGCAAGGGGGAACCGGTTGAGATTCTAATGAACTATGAACGCAACTCTTGTTCCAAATCCTCACGAAGCCATAAAGATATTCAAGACAACGACATAAGAGATAAGTAGGCGAGTAGTGCAGAGTGAGTGTTGTGGAACAAATGCAGCACTTGTGGAAGGACATCTACAAGAATTACTTAACTGTGAGTTTCGCAGACTTGTTGCCAGTCTTGTTGCAGGTGGTAACTGCTTCGATTACTACACCGCTTTTTATTCCTGGGAGCTTATACACTAAACTACCACCTGTGGCGGTCTCTTGGGCATTAAGGTTTTGGGTAACTAGTGTCTTCCCGGCAACCTTTATAACCACCGTAGAGATGAAGTGATCGGCGGGATTCTTAACTTGATGTTCGAAGTTAAGGGTTAGAAGTTGTGATTTAGCATCGAAGCTGAGGCTTGCTGAGCTGGCAGGATGGGCAAACAAGCCAAGAGCGATTAGAGTTAATATGGCAGTAATGATAAATGGTTTCATGATGTTCTCCTAAACATTGTTACATGATATGATACGCAGATTGTGGATGCAGGCAACCAAGGTTTTGGGGAGAGGATGCGGAGATTGTGGAATTAATTCTTAATAAAAGCTCCTGCCGAGTGTGGCAGGAGCAGCATGGACAAAAGTGAATAACTACTTGTTCTTTTTTAGATTATCTATTTGGGGCTTCACATGCGTGTGGTAGCAATCGGGGCAGATGGAATGGGAGAACATGGTGTCCGTATGTTCCGAGATGTAAACTTCCACTTCCTGCCAATAGTCCTTGTCGGCGCGTACTTTTTTGCAATAGGAGCAAATGGGAAGC
>CALDSN010000208.1 GCA_937924555.1 uncultured bacterium
TCTATGCGGAAGGGCAGGACGTTCTTATCCATGATAGCATCAACGATTGTGTAGGTGTGCAGCTTCTTGCCAAAAGCCTGTGCTGTGGTGCGTAAGTCAGCTTTGGAATTGCTGTTGGAATTAACCGCAAAGATGGGTGTCCCGGTAAAGCCGAACAAATGATACTTCTTGAAGCTTTTTGTAATCGCACTGTGCATATCTCCAAACTGCGAACGGTGACATTCGTCAAAGATTATCACAATACGTTGGTTATAGGCAGAGTGTTGTTTTTCTTTCTTGATCAGGATCGCCAGCTTTTGAATGGTGGTGATGATAATCCGGGCTTGGGGGTCTTCAAGCTGTTTCTTCAGCTTAGTGGTATTCGTGTTGCTGTTTGCCGCCCCTTTCTCAAACTTGTCATACTCCTTCATGGTCTGATAGTCTAGGTCCTTTCTATCCACCACAAACAGCACTTTATCGATGTAAGGCAGCTTGCTGGCTAATTGGGCAGTCTTAAAGGAAGTAAGGGTTTTACCGCTACCGGTAGTATGCCAGATATAGCCCCCACCTTTTATCGTTCCATATGTTTTATAGTTGTTGGAAACTTCTATGTGGTTCAGTATCCGCTCGGTAGCAGCTATCTGATAAGGGCGCATCACCAGCAGCATCTTTTCTGAAGTGAATACACAGAATTTGGTTAAGAGATTCAGCAAGGTATGCTTGGCAAAGAAGGTTCGCCCAAAATCCATCAGGTCAGTAATGGGTCTACTGGTGGCATCCGCCCACCATGAGGTGAATTCAAAGCTGTTGCTGGTCTGCTTGCCTTTCTTTATCTTGCCGTCATGTTGTTCCTTGATGTGGGTGTGGCGGGTGGTATTGCTATAGTATTTTGTATGCGTGCCATTCGATATCACAAAGATCTGCACATATTCAAAGAGACCGCTTCCTGCCCAAAACGATTCCCGGTTATAGCGGTTGATCTGGTTGAATGCTTCATTGATTTCCACTCCTCGCTTTTTCAGTTCAATATGAACCAAGGGGAGGCCGTTAACCAGTATTGTTACATCATAGCGGTTGGCACGCTGACCGTCCTCCACACTGTATTGATTGATCACCTGCAGGCGGTTATTGTGGATGTTCGCCTTATCAAGCAAGTAGATGTTCTTTGTTGTCCCATCGTCACATGCAAGGAGTTGAATATGGTCTTCCTGGATGATATTAGTTTTTTCCTCAATCCCATTGTTCTGATTGGCGAGCTTGCTCTTGAACAGCTGATCCCACTCCGCATCTGAGAAAGTGTACTTATTCAGGATTTCAAGTTGCTTGCGCAGATTGTTGATCAAGCCAGATTCTTTTGTTATAGGCAAATATTCATATGCCTGGGCTTGAAGCAATTCGATAAACGCCTTTTCCAGAGCTCCCTCTGTCTGATAAGCAGAATCCTTTTTCGAGACAGGCTTGTATTCGGCGACAACTGTGCTTTCCTGACTTTGGGCTACGATATTATATCCGCTCAAAATACCTCCTGTTCGTACATCTGGTCTTGTCCCCAGTTCTTCGGGTTTGCGATTATGTAGGCTTTTGTATTATAGTAATCATCTTCATTGCGAATGATATGTTCGTAATAATTGCGTTGCCACAATCTCTGCCTGAATTCCTGCCATTGTTCCCTTTTCACGCCTCGGATGTATTCATTGGTGGTCATCGTTTTGAACCACTGCACCACACAATGTAGGGGCGAACCTGTGTGTTCGCCCTCATTCCGTATTTGCGAACCTCTATGTTCACCTATGTTTTCAGGGCAGACACGCGGGTCTGCCCCTACGCCTCTGTTGATGATGATGGCGTGGATATGGTTGGGCATTATCACATATGTGTCTGTCTCAATAACATCATATTTATCCGGTATTGCGTTGTACCATTTGTCAACCATCCGCCCCGCATCGTTCAAGACCATCTCTCCGCCTTCAACCTCACCCAACAGGCACTTCCTGTCCTGAATACAGATGGTCACGAAATATCTCCCAATCCCAGCGTAATCATATCCCCGCAGCCGTATTGACCGCCTGTGCTTTGCGCTTATCTCACTCATACTTTTTGAAAGCAAGCAACTTGTTACGGTAGTAATCATACTGCTTTTTTCTGGCCTCCAGCTCCGCTTCCAGCTCCGCTTCCAGCTTGGTAAAATTGTCGAGGATGCGCACAATCTCCTGTTGAATAGGAAGGGGAGGGATGGGGATTTGAATTTTTTCAACATCAGATTTATTGATTGCAGGGATACTACCTCTTGCGACTAAAATATCCATAATGGATCGCTCAATGCTCTTAAGATAGTAGAATATAAACTTCGTTAGAATAGAATCTTCTCTTATTGATCTGTACGGGTAGCACAATCCTCCCGCCCAGAATTTAGTCGCAATGTAGCTAATGAAACCTGCATATTCTCCTCTTGCAGCTATTACGAAGGCATTAGCTTCATTATTAAATGCTGAATAGAATCCATACCAGTCACGTCCTGAATTAATCACAGGATAAGCTCCATTGTTATGAAGTTCTCCTTGTTTGAGAGTGCCCTTTTTTAAGGTTATGCAGATATTTCCCAATTCCTTATACTCTACTCCATCTGGGCATAGCTCTTGTATCAATTCATCTATTTTGCTCATAACACAAAACTCATAGCAGTATTCATTCATCGCCTTCCAAATCCGCCACAATCTCATCGATGGCAACCCTAAGATGGTTTTGTTTGATCACAATCTCGGCTATCTGAGCATTGAGCTTTTCAATGTCAATCTCCTCGCTGGTGTCCTCTCTTATCACATAAGAGCTTACGGAGATGTTGTAATCATTCTCCGCAATCTCGTTATAGGTTACCAGCTTGGAAAAATAGTCTTCGTCTTTGCGCTCGATATGGGCATGCAGGATGCGCTTGCGGTTTGCCTCAGACAGCTTGTTTTTGTTGCCTTCCCGCACAAACTCGGCAGAGGCATCAATGAAGAGGATGGCATTGTCTATCTTGCTCTTTTTTAGCACGATGATACAGGTGGCAATGGTGGTGCCAAAGAACAAGTCGGGAGGAAGCTGGATCACCGTATCGATGTAGTTGTTATCGATCAGGTATTTGCGAATCTTCTGCTCTGCACCACTGCGATACAAGACCCCGGGAAACTCAACAATACATGCAGTGCCCGAGGTGGAAAGCCAGGACAGCATGTGCATGGTAAAGGCAAGGTCGGCTTTGCTTTTGGGTGCCAACACTCCAGCGGGTGAGAAACGCGGGTCGTTTATCAATAGGGGATTGGCGTCTCCATCCCACTTGATAGAGTAAGGGGGATTGGAAACGATGGCATCAAAAGGCTCATCGTCCCAATGCTGTGGATCTGTCAGAGTATCTCCATGGGCAATATCGAACTTCTCAAAGTTCACATCGTGCAGAAACATATTGATCCTACACAGATTGTAGGTGGAGAGGTTAATCTCCTGTCCATAGAATCCTTGCCGCACATTTTCCTTGCCCAGCACCTTGGCAAACTTGAGCAGCAGGGAGCCGGAGCCACATGCAGGATCATAGACCTTGTTTACTTCTTTCTTGCCGACTACTGCCATTTCTGCGAGCAGTTCTGAAACTTCCTGGGGCGTGAAGAACTCTCCTCCGGATTTGCCTGCGTTACTGGCATACATGGTCATCAAAAACTCGTAGGCATCCCCAAAGGTATCTATCGTGTTATCTTGATAGTCACCCAGCTTAAGTCCGCCGATGGCATCCAATATCTTGACCAGCAGCTCATTCCTTTTGGTGACCGTTGCACCCAGCTTATTGCTGTTCACATCGATATCATCAAACAGTCCTTTAAGATCACTCTCACTGTCAAAGCCTTTGGCAGAGTTTTCGATGTTATTGAATGCTCTGCTCAGGGTCTCGTTCAGGTTGGCATCGTTCTTGGCATTTTTCCGTACATTGCAAAATAGCTCTGAAGGAAGGATATAGAAGCCCTTTTCCTTGATGGTATCTAACCTGCCCAGTTCTGCGACCTGATCGGGTAGATTGGCATAGTCGAAGCTTTTGTTCCCTGTGCGCCGTTCCTCTCCATTCAAGTAGGTAGTAAGATTCTCTGAGATGAACCTGTAGAATAACATACCCAGCACGTAAGCCTTGAAATCCCATCCATCCACGCTTCCACGAAGATCATTTGCTATCTGCCATATAGTTCTGTGTAACTCATCTCTTTCTTGTTCTTTCGTCATTCTTGCCTTCCTTGTTAAAGTTTTATATAGCCAATAATCAAGTCTGTTTCAGAGAAACCTGCTGCCTTTGAAGCTCTCTTACAATGATCCACAGCAGCTTTAAATGAAAGACTACTCTCTGTAAAGATACTATCATTGCGATCTGTAACTACCTTAGTTCTAACGACCGAGAACTCTGTGGAAAACTCAGATGGGTTCCAGATGTTCCAGTTAAGGGAGTAGCAAATATCTGCGACTAATGAGATACGAATATACTGTACGACCTCATACAAACCACTTTTGAGCGATCTGCGAATATCAGAGATTACATCCTGTCGATCTTTCATAAAAGGCTCCAATAACTTAATCACTTTGATATTTTCAACATTCTGCTCAAGAGTTATCTGTCAATGACAAAATCTGTCTCATCCTTGCCCATCCATTTTGTCAGCATACAGGGGAGTGCTTTCCTGGCTCAGGATCAATGATTACATCCGGAACAAGGAGTTAGCATAACCGAAGCATTGATGAACCGAATCAAAGCACAGTTAGTAAGACATGAGGGACTGAGGCAAAACATGTGCATAAGCATCCCAGAAAGCAGCTTCGCTCATTTGCGGGATCCCTGCGCTTTGGGGGCGTGCAATCATGATGGAATTATGATGTCGGATTGTGCACGGTATGACGGGTCATGCTGTTGTGGTTTGAAATGGGGGCTGGATTCCAGATCAAGTCTGGAATGACGGGGCATACTTGCATGGTTATATAAGAGAGATGGATTCCGTATCGAGCACGGAATGACATGCTTTGTTAGTCTCAGTGCTTTGTTTGTGCCAATGCTTTGCTAATTCCAAAAGAAATGATAAACTCATCCAGCTCACATCTAAATCACATCTTAGTCACATGCTAAAAACACCACATCAAACACAGGAAATTCCGAGGTAATTCCCTCGTCCGACCCGGGAGTCACGAGGGAATCACGAGAGAATCATGAGGAATTGGAGTTAGGGAGCAGTATGGCAGAAAAGGTAAAGGCGATTGATGCGTATTGAGGGGAGGAGGCAAGCAGAGACCAAAGTGCCAACAATTGGCTTGACGGCTATGAAGCATCGGTTACTTAAGTTTCATATAGGATAATGATGCTTGGATAACATGAGTAAAGGGTTTTCCAAGGTACAAATGAGGTGACAGCGGATGAATAAGCATACGACGATGGTAATTGAGTTAATTGGGTCTATCCCCGCGGGTAAGGTTTGCTCCTATGGGCAGCTTGCCTCCTTTGCAGCAGTGCCCGGAGGTGCCCGAGCCGTGGCAAGAATCCTGCATTCATGCACCGGGAAGCACTCCTTGCCTTGGTGGCGGGTGGTGCGCAGCAGTGGAGAGATTGCTTTGCCGGAGGATGCAGGTGGGGCAGAGCAGCGGGAACGGCTCTTGGCAGAAGGGGTTGAGTTCCAAAGAAACGGATTTGTGAATCTCCGCCTCTGTGGATGCACCGAGCAGGACTTTCCCACACTGACCTTGACAGAATAAATGGTCTATCGAAAATGGCACATAGCAGTTAAGCAATAGGCTGATAAAAGATAATTTGCAGCCACCCTGACTGAATTGGTAGGGGTGGCTGTATTTTTATATATGGAGCTTATATGCGTAAATGTATTGTTTTTATGCTGTTAATTGTGCTTACTGCTTGCAGTAAAGCAGATAGGCAGCTCACTATCGGGATAATCAAGCCCTCGGTGAACCACCTGCCTTTGTCCTACGGACTCCACAGCGGGGAGATTGATGGCAGCCACATTCGTTTGGTGAGCTTCACCAGCGGTTGGGAAGCGAGCGAAGCCTTGGTGGCGGGTAAACTTGATGCGGCAATCCTGCCTTTCACCTATGTATGGAGTTCCGCCGCAAAGGGTTACCCAATCCGCACAGTGTCTTTCCTGGAGCGGGAGACGGATGCCATTTTAGTATCACCCGGTCTGGCGCAGCCTTTAGCTCTTTCCGGTAAAAAGGTTGGACTGCTGAAGGCTTCCTCGTTGGATGTGCTGTGGCAGGACTATGCCAAGAAAGAGGGTATAGGCGCAGAGAAAGTCTATTTCCGTTCTCCCAACGAGATTGTGGCGGCGTTGCAAAATGGCGATATCTCGGCAGCAGTGCTGTATGAGCCCATCGTGAGTAAGCTGGCGGAGAAGTATCCCGTGCTCGCCCGCTTCAGCCAAAGGTATAATGCCCATCCCTGTTGTAATCTGGCGGTGAACACACGCATGCTGGATAGGGGTAAAATCAGCCAGTTGCGGGATTGCCTAAGCAGTTTAAGCACGGTTGCAGGGACAATTAACATTCAGAACCCAAGCCTGTGCAGCTATGCTCTGCGGGAGTATGGCATGAGCTTCAACCAGCTTAAGCTGGCGCTAGGTAACACCATTTATCGGCTTGATTTGGAGCAAAGCGGCAAGAACTTCGAACGCAAAATGGCACAGCTATCCCTGCAATCAGGCTATCTCACGCACCTTCCTGCGGACGATTCCATCTATTGGGATATTCATGCCAGGTAGTTTTATCTTATTGAAGGACATCGCTATCACCAGCCTCAGGGTGCTAAGCTGGACGCTTTTGTCCTGGTTGGTGGGCATGCTCTTTGGTTTTGCTGCCAACCGTTGCAGGATGCTGCGGATATTGCTGTTGCCGGTGTTGAACTTCATGCGCCACATCTCTCCTTTCTGCTGGCTGCCTCTTATCATACTGGTGGCGGGGATTGGAGAGCTGTCCGTGGGCATAACCCTCTTTCTTGCATTGGTGTTCAACGCCATCCTGATGAGCATGGAACTGATGAATAGCCTCCCCAAGGCAGTTGTGGAGCAGGCAGGTTTAGATGGTGCCACAGCTTGGCAGCGTTTTGTCCATATAGAATTGCCTCTTTGTTATGGGGCGGTTATAGATCTCTTCCGCGTGCTGTGGGGGGTGGGCTGGAGCGTGGTGGTGGCTGCGGAGATGCTGGGGGTAAGCTCTGGGATGGGATACCGCCTATTGGACTTTCGCTATTTGATGCGCTATAGAGAGATGATTGTTTACATCTTTGTTATTGGGGTGATCGGGGTGGGGACGGATATTCTGCTGAGGCGATTGAAGATTATAAGCACTAATACCGGTAGCCAATGACGCGTACCATAACTCATGGGAATTCTCTCCTGACCAAATATAGCGATTGACAGAATAATCATAGTGCTTTTACAGTACCCAAAAGGTGGAAAAATATGAAGATAGGATTGTTTTACTTTTCGGGAACGGGCAATACCCGTTATGTTGCTGAACTCTTTCAGAAAGAGCTAGAGAAAGGGGCAAACAGCGTGGAGCTATTGCCGATGGAAGATTATACCAAAAGCGGTACAAGCCCCGATTTAAGCCCTTACAACCTGATTGGAATTGGCTTTCCCGTGCATGCCTTTGATGCACCGAGTTTAGTGTATAACTTCCTTAAGCTGCTTCCCACAGGGAAACAACAGTATTTCTTGTTCAAGACAGCCGGAAGTAAGTTTATGTATGGCGGTTCCACACGCAAATTGAGGATGGAGCTTGCAGACAAAGGATGGAAGTTGAAGCATGAGTCCTTCTACGAGATGCCCGCAAACATGGCAAGCAAAGTGGATGAAGCCAAGAATGAAGTGCGGATTCGTAGAGCCTGCGACCAAGTTGCGCTTGCCGTGCAACAGATTCTGGCAGGGGAGAGGGTTGTGCTGCCAGACACGGATTTACAGCGTACTTTCAGCATTATCAACAGGCTCGAAAGCAGGGGCTGCCGCAAGGGTTCGCGTTTCTGGACAGTAAAGAACACCTGTATCCATTGCGGTCTCTGCGTGCGGGAGTGTCCCACTGCGAATATCAGCGAAAGCGAAGGTTCTTTGGAGTTTGGAGATAAGTGCATATTTTGCTTACGCTGTTGGTGGAATTGTCCGACACGAGCTTTGGCGCATCCCTATGCCAAGCATGTGATGTTGAAACGACCATATAAACTACCGGAGTTGTAGAAAAACAATTACATTGACAGATAGCCCCATTTCCTCTTCATACCTCAAGAGGATAAGATGGAATATATCAAGACAAACAAATACTTTGCCGTAGTGGCAGGGGGCTTAGAAGCACTTGCCAAGCAAGAACTGGAAAGCTTTGGTGTCACAATTGTGCAGGAAGTTCCACGTGGGATAAGGTTTGCCTGCAAGCAAGAAACACTCTATCGCATAGTGTATTGCTCTCGGTTAATCCAAAGGGTTTTAGCTCCACTGATGAGCTTTAAATGCCATAGCGAGAAATACCTCTTTAACCAGCTTAGCAAGGGCTTGGAGTGGACAGAGCTATTTGGGTTGGAGAGTAACTTCAGCATAGATTGTAATGTAAGCAACAGTAATATAAAGCACTCTCTATACGCCAGCCAGTTAATGAAAGATGCCGTTTGCGACAATTTCAGAGCGAAATATGGGGAACGACCGAACTTCTCCACGCAAAACTCTGATGTGACTTTTAATCTTCATATACGTGACAATTGGGCTACTGTTTCCTTGGATTTAACAGGTATTAGCATGCATAAACGAGGTTATAGGGTGGGGGCAAACCTAGCTCCTTTGCAAGAGACCTTGGCTGCCGCGATGATTGTTATGTCCGGATGGAAGGGTGAAAGACCGCTTCTGGACCCCATGTGTGGGTCGGGAACTATTTTAGCAGAAGCATTGATGCACTATTGTCATATCCCTGCGGGTTATCTTCGAGAAGATAGGGGATTACAGTTTTTACCCGATTATGATGCCAGTCTATATCATAAAACGAAGGAAACGGAGAACAAGAGCATTATTCCCATGCCTGATGGGTTGATAAGTGGATCAGACAGCAGTGTGGGCAGTGTTCAGTATGCGCGGGATAATCTTAGTTGCTTACCCGGGGGGGCAAAACTGAAGATAACTGTGAATAGATTTCAGGAACTGCCCAGACAATCTGGACGTTGCATTGTAACGAACCCACCCTATGGCATCAGATTGGGCAACGATGCGAATACGCGTTTGCTGTATAATGACTTGGGAGATTTCCTGAAACAGAAGTGTCCCGATAGTGAATCCTATATCCTGTGTGGTAGCAGGGAACTGGTAAGCGAGCTCCATCTGCGGGCATATTGGAAGAAGAGCTTGAAAAATGGTGACTTGGACGTTAAACTGGCAAAGGTGTTCGTAAGATAAAAAAACACCGTTAGCGGGGGTTGCCAACGGTGTTTTGGTCAGCTTTTTTTTCAGCTTAGGGACATCTACCTATAGTGTGACGCAGGGAAACATCACACGGTTTCATTTACACTTAGTTAATCCAAAGCCTTTAGAAAGGATGGAACATCGGTACGAAGGCTGGGGATACGATTAGGTTGGTCTGCTGATGGCTTCACTTCTTCCTTCGGTTGGGTATTGTTGATATTCAAACGAGACATGATATTCTCCAGTTCTTGTTCCGGAGTAAGCTTATCTTCTACAGGAGTGCTAACTGGAGTGGGGATGGGGGTGTGGACTGGTAAGCCCGGGAAGTCAATAAGCTTGGTTTTATCTTCTCTTTCCAATCCTGTGGCGATAATGGTTACATTGATCTTACCCACCATGGTATCATCCAAAATAACTCCCATGATGATGTTAGCAGCTTTGCCGGTTTCATTCACGATGACATTGTTCACTTCCTCGAACTCGCTCATCAAGATGTCATGACCAGCGGTGATGTTAAGCAGAAGCGATTGGCAACCTTGCAAGTCCAAATCCCGTAACAAGGGGTTGTCGATGGCTGCACGTGCTGCTGTGATAGCGCGGTTCTCTCCTTCTCCAACACCTGAGCCCATGAGGGCATAACCCATGTTTTGCATAACGGCTTTCACATCAGCAAAATCGACGTTCATGTATCCTGTGACGTTGATGATGTCACTAACTGCTTTTGCAGCCTCAAAGAGGATGTTATCAGCTTTGTTAAAGGCATCTTCAAGCGTGATAGTGGAGTATATCTCACTAAGTTTGGCATTGGGGATAACGATGAGAGTATCTACATATTCTTTCATGTTCTTGATGCCATGCTCTGCATTATCGGCTCTCTTTTTCCCCTCGAAAGGAAAAGGAGAGGTTACAATACCGAGAGTCAAGATACCCATTTCGCGTGCTATCTTGGCTATCACAGGTGCAGCTCCGGTTCCTGTTCCGCCTCCCATACCGGCAGCGATGAAAACCATGTCTGCCCCTTCCAGGTGAGATTTTATCTCGTCCTTAGATTCTTCTGCAGAGCGAGAACCAATCTCCGGGTTTGCTCCTGTGCCCAATCCTCTGGTTAATTTCTTACCAAGCTGCAATTTCATGTTAGCGCTGCTCTTGGCAAGATCACTGCCGTCAGTATTGGCAGCAATAAACTCCACGCCAAAAAGGTTGTTACGGATCATGGCGTTGATGGCATTGCCACCTGCACCGCCCACACCAATAATCTTGATAATAGTCCCCAATTTTGCTGCCTTGTCGTCGAATTCAATCATTATTCCCCCTTAGGTAAAGTCCTTTAGTATTTTTTTAAACATATCTGAGATTTTATTAGTCTTCAAGCTGGAGAGGGTGAAGCTCTTTCCGCTTGGTTCATTATCTTGATTGGCGGCGTGATAAAGCAAGCCTACCGCAGTTGCATAAGCAGGATCTTCCAGCCGGCTGATCATGCCGTTTAAACGGGATAGATCTGGCGAGGCAATCTTAACATGTAGGTTGAAGGAATCTGATAGCACCGTATCGATATTAGTTAAATTGGCAGAGCCACCACAAAGCACAATGCCTGCAGTAACCAATTCGGGTGTGTAAAAATCCTTCGCCTTGCTATAGCACAAGGACAGCATTTCTTCCACTCTATGCTGAATGACATGGCTAATAAGATACTGAGACTTTCTGCTACCTGCTCTACCGCTAATTCCTTCAACATCAATCTCGAGAGACTGATCCACACTACCGGATAGAGCATTACCATATTCCAATTTGATATACTCGGCATTTCCAATTGTAGTTTTCAAGCCAATGGCAAGATCCTCGGTGATGTTCTTGCCTGCCATGGGGATCACGCTAATCTTTTCCAGTGTACCGTGACTGTAAATAGCCAAATCACAAGTACCACCACCGATGTCTAACACTATGGCACCAAGTCTGCGCTCATCCTCACTTAGAACTGCTTCGGATATGGCTATATGGTTCAGAACAAAGTTCTCAGGCTCAATGGAGTAACCCGCCAATTCAATACACTTGCTGAGGTTGCGAAGAGGGGTTAACTCAGAAAGAATGGCATAGACCTTTGCAATGAGATGAAATCCATTCATATTAATAGGATTATGGATGTCATCCTGATTGTCGATCACGAAGTTATGTGGTAAGCCGTGAAGGATGCGAAAACGCTCGAACCCTTTCTGTATCTTTACACTATTCTTGGCATCGTTGATTACTTGTTCAACATGCTCTACAGTGATCTCGCCAGGCTCATTGGGAGTTTCGGTGGGTATGGAAATTCTACCATCACCGATGTGCGTTCTGATATGCTCACCGGTTATGTTTGCATATATATTCTGTGCCGGAGTATTAGCAGCTTTTTCGGCATCGCCGAGGGCTTGCGCCACAGTTTGAGATAGGGCTTGGATATCCTTCACGATACCTTTTTCGATACCTTCTGAAGGAGTTTCTCCGATTCCCAGTATCTCCAGACGATGTCCCCCCACTTCCTTGGCAATTATTGCACGAACAAAGGAAGAGCCTATGTCCAGTGCAGTGACTATGTTGTTCTTCATTTATTTCCTGCCTTTACAACTACTTGGTTCTTAAATCGCAGGTCAACAACACCGCGACGGTCAATATTACCATTTTCTTGCACGAAAATGTAGCGCTTGAGTTGGTTCGCCAGATCATCTTCTGAAGGGATAAGGCGGGTTCCATGCTTTGCATCCACAATGTTGATGGTATTATCTATGAAGAAGTATTCAGATATATAGGGGATAAAATCGGGAGCTTCTTTCTGAATTCTTTGATGTAGATTAAGGATTCGCGTAAGCCCGTTTTTCTTAAGCCTCAATCCCGCTTTTAGCTGCTTACCCACATAATAGGTGCTAAAAACAGGAATATCTTCATTATAAACTGTTGAGTACTTGGCAAGGACCACTCCTTCAGCATCAATGGGGTATAGATCTCCCTCATAGCTTTTAACGTACAGGACTCCCTTCCTCTCCTCTATGTTAATGTCCAAGGAGTGGAGGAGCTTTTTGCGCAGCTTAACATCCTTTACGCGTGAGAACTTGTGCAAATCCCGTTTGATATCGGCACTGCTGATGGAGAGTAAGTTTGCTCCCAAATAGTGAGATGTAGCTTTCTGTATCAAACTATCCGGAATTGCAGTAGTGCCATTGATGTTGATTTTCTTCAATTGGAAAAGATTAACATGCGTTAAAGTGTACCATACACCGATCCCCAAACTCGATGCAATTAACAGCGAGAGGAAGAAAAACAGGTAGTACCTGCTATTACCCCGGCGTTTGCGTACCTTATTCATGTTATTCATATATCCTTATGTCTTAATTGCTTATCTCAGTTTATCGCAAATTGCTAAAACCGACATTACAGCTTTAAATTACTATTCTTTTTGATGTTAGGCTTCGTGTCAACCATTTTTTTCAGTTGGCTAAGGATTTCCTCTCCATACTGCCAAATGTTGCCTGCTCCCATGGTGATTAATATATCTCCGTCCTTAAGTAAAGATAAGGTCTGGGGTATAATCTGAGAGTTTTCTTCAATAAGATGGACATTATGGTGTCCAGATTGGATGGCAGCGTCTGAGATCATCTTTGCGCTAACGCCAGGAATGGGAAGTTCTCTGGCTGGGTAAATGGGAGCCATGATGAGGCAATCACAGGAGAAAAAGGCTTTTCCAAATTGCACATACATGTCACGAGTACGAGAATATAAGTGAGGTTGAAATAAAGTAACAATTCGCCGTTTGGCACTATCCTTAAATCCCTCCAGGGTTGCTGATATCTCGGTTGGGTGATGAGCGTAGTCATCATAGACTGTGATGCCGGCAGCTTCGCCTTTCAACTCAAAACGTCTGTAAACACCGCTGTATTTTGCCAAGCCTTCTTGGATTGCCTTGAAGGGAATATCCAGCTCCAAGCCAATAGCAGCAGCCAACAGGGAATTTTGGATGTTGTGCTTTCCTGTTACATTCATCGTGATTCTACCCAGTTTGTACGATTTGAAGCTAAGATCATAAGAGGTTTTGAAGTCTTTCATCTTGATATCCCTGGCTTGTACATCTGCTTGGCGAGAGAACCCGTAAGTAACGATTTTTTTGTTAATAGAGGGTAGAATTGCCTGAACTCCTGGGTCATCCAAACATGCTATTACACTGCCAAAGAATGGTACCTTATTGGCATATTCTATGAATGAGCTCTTGATATCGTCCAAGTTCCTGTAGCAGTCCAAATGGTCTTCGTCAACATTGGTGATTCCAGCAATACAAGGGGTTAATGAGAGGAAGGAGTGATCATATTCATCCGCCTCAACTACAATATACTTACCACTGCCCATAACGTTGTTGCTGCCAAAGTTCTTAACTTTTCCTCCCACAATGATTGTGGGATCAAGGCCTGCACTTTCCAGAACCAAACCTGCCATGGATGTTGTGGTTGTCTTGCCATGTGTGCCAGATATACCTATACTGAAACTCATTCTGGTTATTTCCGCCAGCATTTCGGCTCTACGAATTACCGGAATTCTAAGAGCCTTTGCGGCGACAATTTCAGGATTATCGTCGCGCACAGCACTGGATTTGACAACAACATCAGCCTCACCAATGAAATCCGGATTGTGTCCTTCATCAATCTTGATGCCGATACTCTCCAGATGAGCGGTCAACTCTGTCTTTTTCATATCGGAGCCACTGATTTCTAAGCCTTGATTATGGAGGAATTCGGCAATCCCACTCATACCAATACCGCCAATTCCGATAAAGTGTATCTTCTTTGTTCTTCCAAGCATAGTAACTCCTATCTTGTTCTGGTTTGAAGGGTTTTAATGATATCTGATGCAATATCTGATGCTGCATTGTTGGGAGGCAGTAGTTTGAAAGCAGATTGATATAGCTCATAATTCGTGTCAATATGTTGGATGGCATTAACTAAAGCATTGGAATCAAGCTTGTTTTGCTCAAGTAGATAAGCCACCCCTTTTTCCTTCTGAGCAACTGCATTGTGGAATTGATGGTTTTCCGCAGCTGTAGGAAGAGGTATAAGAATTGCAGGTATATGTTTTTCTTCCAACTCGGCAATGGTTAATGCACCGGCGCGGGTTATCGCAATTCTCACATGATCTAGCATGACTGGAAGCATCGGCGAGAAATCGAACATATACAAGCCATTAAGGGTGTTATATTTATGGCTAAATTGACTAAAACTGTGCTTTCCTGTCTGCCAGATAACTTGATAACCTAATCCAATAATCTGTTCCAAAGCCATATCCACTGCTTTGTTTATTGCCAGAGAACCCTGACTTCCACCGCTAACAAGAATAATCGATTTACCCGCATCCAGTCCAACCGTATCCAGATTGAATGAGCCACCCTTTTTAGGCAAAATTGGAATACCGTGATTAGATATCTTGGCGTGGCTTAGGTACTTTCGGCTTGCATCAAAAGAAATGAAAATGCACGTGAAGAACCTTGCTAAAGCTCTTGTTACCAAACCAGGATAACTATTGCTTTCATGACCAAAGAGGGGAATGTGTAGTAATAAAGAAGCAATTGCCACGGGTCCTGACACGAATCCACCAGTGCAAAACACGGCATCAGGCCGTTGTTTTATTAGAATTCTAATACTGGTAATGATCGAGTAGAACAGGTAGTAAGGGAAGAGAATGTTTTGGAGTATTCCGGCTCTATAGAGTTTCTTGACTTTAATTGTGAAAAAGGCAAAGCCCTCTGCTTTACTGAGTCTTTCTTCAATGCTAGCAGAATTGCCTATAAAGAAGGCGTCATGTCCCATAGCCCTCAGCTGCAAAGCAATAGCCAACGCTGGGACAACATGTCCTCCGGTTCCACCACCACCAAAAGCGATTCTCATACAATCCTCCGCTTGGCACTAATATTTAAGATTACCCCCAAGGAGGCAGAATCTATAAGAAGTGCTGATCCCCCGTAGCTGATAAAGGGTAGTGTGTTACCGGTAGGAGGGAGGATAGACATGGATACCCCGGTATTGACCAACACATTGCAGAATATATTCATTGCCATGCCCACTCCCAGGAGCTGAAGATAACGGCTTTCCTGATTATGAGCCATTTGAAAAGCACGAAAGAATAGAAAACAATGAAGACCAAAGACAAAGATAGCACCAAGGAACCCGAACTCTTCAGCAATAATTGTGAATACATAGTCAGTTCTCGCTTCAGGTAGATAGTAGTGCTTTGCCCTGCCACGGGCAATTCCGGTGCCAATGATGCCTCCGCTTGAAAGAGCAGTTAAGCTTTCTTTCACTTGATAGTCACTATCATCGGGCTTTACTTCCCTATTCCCTCTGATAAAGAGGCTATACTTCTTGTAGGTGGACATACGTGCTTTTCTAAAGTCCGCTCCATGATTGAGAATGATAACTCCTCCAAGAAGCCCCAGGCAGACGATCAACAGCAACAATCTTTTCTTTGCTCCGGCATAGATCAACATTCCATATAGTGTTGCACCGCCAATAATTAGGGTGCTTAGATGTCTTTCAAGTATAATAAGACCAAAGGTAGCTCCCGTTAACACAATGAGAGGTAAAAAGTCTGTCACAAACTTCTGGGGAGTTGCTTCCAGCAGCTCTTTATGGCGTTTTTCCAGAAAATGAGCAAAGAAAAATACCAACACAGCTCGGGCAAGAAAACTAGGCTGGAAACTAACAAAACCTAAACTTATCTGTCTTGTAGCTCCCTTGATTGTATTACCTTTCACCAGAACCACAACCAACAGGATCAGAGTGAGATATACCATGTACGGAGCTAGAAAGCGTATTTTCTCCAGATCAACTGCATACAGGATGCCTACTGCAACGGTAAAAGAAATCACAAAGAAAATGCTTTGGCGGTAAAAGTACATCATAGAGCTTTGCACACTTGAGATATCAAGCATGACAATCAGACCGATAAGGCACAACAGCACATAGGCAAGTAGAATTGCCTTATCAAAACTAACAATGTATCTCTGAGCTCTATTTCTTTTCATTCTCTTCGATTATAGCCGATACTATTTGCTTGAAGACCTCGCCACGGTGCTCAAAATTGTGGAAGTGGTCAAAACTTGCACATGCAGGTGACAAAACTATCACGTCCCCAGCCATTGCTTCCTCGAAGGCAGTTCTCAAGCATGCTTCAAAATCATCTATACACACTAGGGGAACTTTTCCCAGCCATGCTTGACGCATCTGGTCCTGTGTATCCCCCGTGATGTAGACTTTTTGTGCTTTCTGCTGTAAGTCCTCCGTTAGCACAGAGAAATCCTCGCCCTTGTCCGACCCACCCATCATAATCCTGATTGGGCGTTCAAAACTCTGCAAGGCAGATCTAACAGAATCTGTATTGGTTGCTTTGGAATCATTGAAGAAGGACACACCCTTAACACTTCCAACATACTCAAGTCTATGGGTGAGTGGTTTAAAGCCCTTAACCGCAGCACCAATGGCTTCTGAATCGGGTATTAAAGCATGAACTGCCAACATGGCTGCCATAGCGTTAGCGTAGTTGTGGGGACCCCTGATTCCCAAGTCATATATGGATACCATTGTAGAAAGTCCAAACTTGATGAACTTTCCATTTAAGCAGGCATACGCTTTGGGTTGGGATTCCTGTAAAGAGAATAGCAGTTTTCTGCTTTTGATATTAGCCGTCCAGCGAGTTACAACAGGAGAATCGAGAAACAGTATTGCACTATCTTCTTCATCTTGGAATCTGAATATCCTTGCCTTACTTGCCGCATAGTCGTCAAATGTATCATACCGGTTCATATGATCAGGAGTTATGTTTAGCAGCACTGCCACATCAGGCTTGAAACTAGTTATCAGGTCCAACTGAAAACTACTTATCTCAAGTACGATGTAATCAATTCCCGGTTTATGAATGGGATACCCACAAAAGGCATCACCAATATTACCGGCAAGAATAGCATTTTTGCCCATTTGTCTTAAGATATGATAGACAAGGCTTGCCGTTGTACTCTTTCCGTTTGAGCCGGTTACAGCAATGATCTTAGAATCCTTATCTTTAATTCGATACCCAAATTCTATTTCGCTAATCAGTTCTATACCTTTAGCTTTCGCCCTGACAAGAATGGGTATGGTCAAAGGTATCCCAGGGCTAACGATTAGGCAATCACAATCCAATAGTTTGCTTGTGTGACCGCCAAATTCACAAGGGAAATCGGAGCTCAATTGGGTTGCGGTGGGTATTTTGTCCTTCCATTGCTGCTCGCTAAGAAAGGCAGAACCGCCAAGTTCTTTAATCTTGTATGCAGCAGCTATCCCGCTACGAGCCATTCCCAGAACACCATATTTCTTCGTTACATCAAACATCTTGTATCCTTAGTTATCTTAATTTCAAAGTTGATAGACCTACTGCCACTAATAAAACTGCCACGATGTAAAAGCGTGTTACGATCTTGGTCTCGTGGATTCCTTTGAGTTCGTAATGATGATGCAAAGGTGCGCACAAGAATACTCTCCTCCCTTGACCATAACGTTTTTTTGTCCATTTGAACCAACTGCGTTGAAGGATAACACTTCCGGTTTCCACCACAAAGATAAACCCAATAATTACCAAGAAGATTTGCTCTTTCAATAGAACCGAGATAACCGCAAGTATTCCTCCCATCGTTAATGACCCGGTATCTCCCATAAACACCTGAGCAGGATAACTATTAAACCATAAGAATCCGATCAATGAGCCCATAAGAGCACTGATAAAAACGGTCAACTCACCCGCATTATAAATGTACTCCAGATTTAGATAATCTGCTGCGATGAAGTTACCCTTCAGGTAACTCATAACCCCCAATCCGAGTGCGGAAAAAGCAAGTGTACCTGCTGCCAATCCATCCAAACCATCGGTAAGGTTAACTGCATTGGATGTTCCGGTGATTAGGAAAACAACAAAGGGAATGAAAAACCAGCCCAGTTCGATAAATGTTCTTTTAAAGAAAGGTATCTGCAAGGCAGTAATCTGATCTCCGGGGGCACTGCTATAATAGATTGCCAAGGTTAGTATCAAACCCACGGATATCTGACCCCAGAGCTTGTATTTTGGGATTAACCCTTTCTCAGCTTTCACAAAGTTCTTTAGATAATCGTCTATGAACCCCACAGTGCCTAACCATATAACTGTTAAATACATTAACAGTATGGCAGAGTTAGTAATTATGTTCCAAAGAAGGGAAGCAATTAGTAGAGAAACAAGGATGATGATTCCCCCCATCGTTGGGGTTCCTTGCTTCAATCTATGTTTTTCCGGCAAGTCATGATCGATAGTTTCAACCGCCGATTTACGCTTTAACATTCTTATAAAGGCCGGTCCAACAATCAGAGAGATTATCAAAGAAGTAATAAAGGCACCAATAGAGCGGAAGGTGACGTACCTAAATACATTAAAAACAATACTGTATTGAGACAAAGGATACAACAAGTGGTAAAACATCAAATACCTTCCTCTAATGACGGAATCACTTTCTCCAGATGCACACCATGAGAACCCTTTATAAGCACTATAGCGTTATAGGGTATAGCCGACAGCAGTCTGGCTTCTATAAGTGCAACAGAGGTATCAAAATGCTTGGTCTTGTTCCCTTTATCTTCACTTAAACTGTAGTTAATAGCCATGTTCCCAATAGTATATAACATCTCAAAGCTCATTTCTCCAAGCATTGCTCCGATCATCTGATGAAACATCTCAGAGCTATCACCAAGTTCCAGCATATCACCTAAGATTGCATAATGAGGCAATTCGGGATGAAGCTGTTGCCAATATTCCAGAGCTTTCTGCATAGAGACGGGATTTGCGTTATAGCAATCAATAATCATAAACCCAATTCCCCGGCTAACCAATTGTGCTCTCATATTAAGATTAACTGGAACACTAAGCGATTCTTGTATCCTATTCTGGGGGATACCAAGTTTGATTGCCAAGGCAATGGCAAATGCAGAATTGATACCATAATGACTGGGACCATATGGAATACGCCAAGAGATTCCAGCGCAATCAAAGCTTTGTTCGGTGTCTGTACATACTTGATTGCTAATCTGGTATTGGCAGGAATCAAGGTATCCAACTGAAATGCTATCCGGAATATTTACTCCGAAGCGGGGATCATCGCCGGGATATATTCTCGCTGCCAACGGTCTGTTGAACAAGGCACTTTTTTCTTTCAATACACCTTCTTCATCTCCCAGAAACTCCAAGTGAGACGGCCCTATATTCAAAATTATCCCAATCTCCGGGCACACTATCTCCGCAAGCTTGCCAATTTCACCGAAGTGGTTAGTTCCCAACTCGAAAACAGCATACTGATGAGAGGGAAGCAAACGTAGTATCGTCTTGCATACTCCGATCAGATTATTTTCGTTTAGCATGGTTTTCAGGGTTGGTCTATCATCCTCCAGGATCCTGGCAATCAGCTCTTTTGTAGTTGTTTTTCCGGTGCTCCCTGTCAAGGCTATACGTTTGGGGTTAAACATCTGCAAATACTTCCTGCATAGCTGTCCCAAAAAAACTTGGCTGTCTTCCACATGTATGCAATTTCCTGGATTTGAATAGGTAAAACAGGGATGTTCAGAAATTGCATGATTTGCTCTATTTTCAAGAACCTTAGCAATGTAATTGTGTCCATCGTAATGCTCACCCCGGATAGCGAAAAACAGGCTTTGCGGCTTTATATTCCGGGAGTCGGTGGAGATAAATCTGAAGTGCTGAGGTGTTTTGTCCAAGTCAGCCAGAGTGGTTGCCTCGGGGAGTAGCAGTATGTGCAATAAGGTAAGATCAACAGGTAGCACCAACTCGTCATCAGCCTTGGACATTACTGTTTGCCAAGTAGCCAGAGCAGCTTTGGCTTCTTCCACATCGTCAAAATGGTGTTTAACTCCATCAATTTCTTGGTAGTTCTCATGGCCTTTTCCGCAGATTAACACCAAATCCCCAGGCTGGGCAAGGTCGATACATGCTTTAATTGCAGTTCTTCTGTCGCGAATAATCCACCATGGTAAGCGGGAATCGCTATCTTGAACGATATCCTTGATGATAGTATTGGGGTTCTCGGTTCTAGGGTTGTCGTCACTGATAATAACTGCGTCGCTATATTTCAGAGCTGCTTTTAACATCAGCGGACGCTTTCCCTTATCCCTATCTCCGCCTGCTCCAAACAAGCAGATAATCCGTTTGTGAGGGAGGGAGTTAACTGCTTTCAAAAGGTTTTCCACAGCATCCGGAGTGTGTGCATAATCCACAAACACACCTATGCCGTGGTCATTATCAATCCGTTGAATTCTGCCTTGAACGGGTTCAACTTCAGCTAAACTCTGTTCTATGGTCTCGGTCGAGAATCCCATGGCATACATTGTTGTGGCGGTTAAGCCAAGATTAAGTACATTAAAGTCACCGATCAATTTGCTCTTGATATGGATACAAACGTCAGCTTTTACTAAGTCAAAGCATGTGTATGAGAACTCCGTATTAACATTCTGATAATTAAATCCATCTCCACCACCCACACAGAACAACTTGGCTTGAATGCCCCGCAAACGCTTACATATCTCTGCGCCAAAATCATCCGCACAGTTTATCACGGAAACAGCATCATTTGCCGCTGCACGTTCAAATAATGTATATTTGGCTTCGGCATAACTCTCCATAGTTCCATGGAAATCCAGATGTTCCCGGCTAAGATTAGTAAACAAACTGTAATCGAAATCCACACCAAACACTCTATCGAGGCTTAAGGCATGCGAAGAGACTTCCATAACCACATAGGATACACCCTCTGCCACCATCTTGCTGAATATAGTATTCAGTTCAACAATATCGGGGGTAGTATGCTGGGTTTGGTAATGCACCCCCTCGATACAGTATCCCAAAGTACCTATCCATCCGCATCTGTTTCCCATGCTTCTTAAAGCTTGATACAATATCATGGAGGTGGTGGTTTTACCATTTGTTCCGGTGACCCCGATTAGTTTGAAGGGAATGGTAGGCGGTAACAGGCAGATTTTGGCTATTATTGCAGCAGCTTTTCTGCTATCTGAAACTTGGATGCAGGGGAATTCTCCTTTGATAGGTTCTTGGGCAACAATAATCTCTGCTCCTTTGGCAAGTGCATCGTTAACTACCTTGTGGCCATCAAATTTCTCACCCTTTATGCACACGAAGATATCGCCCGTTTCAATCAGTCTGTTATCTGTTTTGATGCTGCCTTTCCACTCAGAAAGGTTTTCCAGATTTCGGCTATTAATCAATAGCCCGTATTTTTTAAGTCCCAGGAGCATCCTATCAATCACAGAGATGCCTCCAACACACAGCAACCACCTTTTAATATTCTGCTTCCGGGAAGCACGGATTGTTTTCGCACAATTCCGGAACCGTTAATTTTAACGGCAATGCCATGCTTTGTTGCTTCCTTAACGGCATATCTAAGGCTTAACCCTACAAGATTTGGCATACTGTTGGCTTCAATCACGGGGATATTCTTGTTCTTGCTGGGTCCAATCTTGAGGGTAATGGGGTGGTTTCTATCCACGGTTACCCCTTCCTTGGGGAATTGATCAATCACTATTGATGCAGAATCAGGCCCTTCCACCTTGTACAGGAAGCCATATCTATTTAGAGTGTTTTCGGCTTGATACAGAGACATTCCGGTAAGTTTGGGCATGTTAAGAGACGTTTTCATTAGCCTGTCATTATAGGGTAGTATCTGGCAATCCGGCATGAACAGGATGTTCTCCACAATCTTTTTAAAAGTCGGTGCACTACTGGTGCTACCATAATGAAATCCATAGGCAGGCTCATCATAGAACACTACAATCACCATTTTGGGGTCTTCGATGGGGAACATGCCTACAAACACGGAGTTATACATATTACTGGAGTATCCCTTGGTGCCAATCACGTTCTTCTGTGCTGTTCCGGTTTTCCCGCCCAAGCGGATGTAATCCATTTTGATATGTCTGGCTGTTCCATAATCTACCACACCCTGTAGATATGATTTCAAGGTATCTGTGGCTGCTTTTGTAGAAACATTGCGTAGGAGGCTGGGTTCAAATTGCTCTATCACTTTGCCTTGATCATCACGATAGGAATCAACAATTATAGGTTTCATCAGCTTTCCACCATTAGCGATGGCACTGTATGCAGTAGCCAATTGCACCGCTGTGGTGGATATAGCTTGTCCAAAGGCAACTGAATGCAAAGTGTAGCCATCCCAATTCTGTAGCTTAGCAAAGATACCGCTCGATTCTCCAAAGAGGTTGAGGGCAGACTTCTGTCCAAAACCGTAGGAGATGAATTTCTCATACAGCTTAACCGAGCCAATGCGTTCGGCAATATGAGCGATGCCGACGTTACTAGATTTCACAATAATCTCTCGCGGGGTAAGGTCTCCATAGAAGTGGGTGTCCGAGATAACCCTTCGTCCTGCCTGATATCTACCGGCAGGGATAAGTTCGTTGGGACGCACAAGTTTATTTTCCAAAGCAGGGAGCATGGTGAGCGGTTTCATGGTGGAGCCGGGTTCGAACATGAAGCTTATAGGGATATTGGATTTCACCCTTACTATTCCGGGATCATCGGTTTTATCCTCGCGAGAGACACCTGCCATTGCCAGTATTCTTCCCGTGTTGGGGTCCATCACCACAGCACCGCCATTCTTTGCAGAATAGCTCTCCAAACCTTCATACAAGGCATTTTCAACAATCTCTTGAATGTTGGAGTCTATTGTCAACCAAATATTCTTACCGTTCTCAGGTTTCTTTTCATGTAAATTGGGGTAGGGGACACGTTGTTGGTTGGCATCCAGCACAACTTCCCGCCATCCATAATCTCCGGCTAACAACTTGTCATAGGTTGCTTCAATACCGCAGATTCCGGCAAGCTTGTAAAGAGATTTACTATCCGTAGCACTATCATAGCCATCGGATACCTCGCGCACAGAGCCCATCAATCTTGCGGCCAACTTGTCCTTGGAATATATCCGCTTCATGGAGGCAAAACTGTGGATCAAGCCTGGAAGGTCTTTCTGCTTGAAGTCGCGGATAATCTTGTCCAGTTCTGCTTCACTTATCTTGTTGGATATCTGGATGGAAGTGTTTTTGTTCCCTAAGTTCAACCGGTTAAGGACATCCTGCTCACTGAGAGCAGTGTGATCCGCAAATACTTTAGCAAGCTGATTGAAGGCAAGATCCAACTGAGTATTAGTGCGTTTTGCCCAAGAAGCTACAGCTGCCCGGTCAATATCTACCTGGTAGAAACTGATAGAGCTTACTAGTAGATTTCCTTTGGTGTCGTAGATTGCTCCGCGTCGGGGGACTAAAATCTCTTTGCCGGGAACATATCGCACCCGTCTGGCTCCGGAGAAGTTAAAAGGATCCAATATCTGTATGCTAAACAGATATACTGCCCATAACAAAGAGACAAGGCAGAAAACAACCAGTAGGAACCAAAACCGAGTTTTCATGTTAATCTAATTGTACTTGAACATTCTTTGCTTCGGCTTTGGAAGCAAGCAGGTCAATTATGCAATAGCTCTTCTTCTCCTGTTTGGCAGAAGGTTCGTGTACATAGATTATCTTCCCGGCTTCTTGATCAGGGATAAAGTTGCTCATCTCCACCCGCACCAAGGAAGCGATGTGTCTGCCACTGCGAAGGTCGTCCAGTTCCACCAATAGCTCCGTATTGATGTTCTTTTCGGCATTATAAGTCTTTTCCAAAATGGAGTATTTTCGAGTGTACTGTACAACACGGTTGTTGTTAAAAAAGTTAAGAAACACAGCCAATCCGAATATTGCTATCAAGATGGTTAATCTACCTCTCATCTTTCCCCCTGTAAGGCTTATCTTTCTTTGTTGACTTGCTATATTGTCCCTTTAATGATGGTGACACTTTCTCCGCTGCTCTCAGCTTGGCACTGCGAGAGCGTGGGTTCTCTCTTGTTTCTTCTTCTCTTGCTACCAAAGGTGACTTGGTGAGGATACTCAGTTGTCGCTGATGATCACAATTACAACCGGGGATTCCTGCCGGACAGATGCAATCCTGCGCTGCCAGACGGAATGTCTGCTTGGCTATTCTATCCTCAAGCGAGTGATAGCTTAGCACCACAATCCTGCCCTCAGGATTAAGCAGATTTATCGCATCCTGCAGGGCAAGCTCCAGGCAGCCGAGTTCGTTGTTCACATGGATTCGCAAAGCTTGAAAGATGCGGACTTTACTCTTTAGTGATTCTTTGCTGCCAACCCCCACCACGGATTCAATTATCTTTGCCAATTCCTTGGTGCTGTTAATCGGCTTGTCTGCTCTTTCGATTGCTTTGGCTATCCGGGTGGCATTCAGTTCTTCGGAATAGTCTTTGAATATCTTTGCCAACTGCCTGGCATCCAACTCGTTTACTGCATTGAAGGCAGTGTAGCTCTGCGACCTGTCCATGCGCATATCCAGAGGGGCATTTTTATCGAAACTGAATCCTCTGCTACCTTCATCCAACTGGTGGGATGATACCCCCAAATCAAAGAGAATGCCGTCTATACCTTTAACCTGCCTGAAAGCAAGCTCGGTGCGCATCTGGGCGAAGTTCGCCTTGATAAACTCGGCTCGCTCTCCAATCCTCTTTTTTGCCACGGCTATTGCCTCATCATCCTGATCAATGCAGAATAGCCTTATATCAGGCTGGGCACCAAGCATGGCAAGGCTGTGACCACCGCCTCCGGTTGTGGCATCCACATACAGCTTCCCTGCTCTTAAATTCAGAAGCTCTATGCATTCTTGTGCCATTACCGGAGTGTGGTAGCTGTTCATATCTGATAATCTTCCGAAGTGAACTGAGCGCGGTGAATATCCAGCTTTTTAGCTCTGGTGGCATGATACACTTTCGGGTTCCAAAGGGATATGTAATGACCCTCACCCTTGATGATAACACTATCTGTGATATCTGCTTCCGAAAGCAACATCTCATGGATGCGAACCCGTCCGGGTCCTTCCAAATCCTGCTCCATCATGGCAAAATCAATCAACTGGGTGCGCAGTTGCTTGCTCTTGTCATCCCCTGCTTTAAGCCTTTCCAGGGTGTCCTTCCAATTATCAATGGGATAGATGGCAATGGTGTTGTTGGGACCGCGGGTTACCACCACGGATTTCCCTGCAGTTTCAGAGAATTTCTTCTTGAAACATGCGGGGATTATCACCCGTTGCTTGTGAACCGAGTTCTCGAAGATACCTAAAAATTCACCGGACATAACGACGACCTATCAGGGACGCTTCGTGGCATTTCCCTGTTTCTTCCCTTCTGTTCATGCTTTGCACCATAGCTTTCTTGAACCACCATGAGTTATTTTGAGTTTTTATGACATTCTGTGGTGCTTATATGACATTACCTTATTCTTGTCAAGCAGAAAATGCGTATTTTTCCATATTTCTTGTGGCGGTTGGGGGGATAGGCAGGCTATGCTGAGCCGGAGAGCTTAAGTTGATACATTTTTGGTTGTTATACCATATCCTATTGACGAATCTGTTTAGCCTTTCGTTGTCTGCTCTCCATAAAAGTCCCTTACAAATTTCAAAGGAACTTGCAGGGGGTATATATGCGAGCTCAATCCCTTACCGCCCCTTTGCCCAATACATACGAAAACCTAATATGATTATTGGCTTCCATAAGGATACGGGAGACATATCCGGCAGATGGTGACAGAATTGAGAGTATTACATAAAGAATAAACTGGACACATTTATCGAATCAACAAAAGATGCAACCCGTATGTAATGTTACTTATCAAGAAGCAAAACATCAATGCTGTATAACGCTAAACTGAGGGTTTGGCAATTGGTTGTAAGCTCGGATGCCAACCCTCGCACATAGTAAAACAGCCCATGGAGAAGAAATGGATTATGTTGGAGCAAACTCGGCAGCCCATCCACACATTCTGCCATCCAACACGGTAGCTTACATGTTATGAAGATTAGAACTATCTTAGTTATCCTGTTGCTCATGAGCTTTTCCCTCATTCGTGCCAGTGAGGATCCCACTGAAACGGATCACTGGGAGAAGGTGCGGCAGCTTGACCAACTGGCAGAGAGGTTCAAGGCAGAGACGGGGTTTAGGGGAAGTATTGAACATAGCACCACAACCATGAGGCTACATGTTTATCAAGGTAATTTCCCAGGTATTTCTTTCACGGCTGATGGAGATACGACAGCCTTCAGACAAGCATGCGAAGGAATTATTAGCAAGGTGTTACCAAACTCTAGAGCTTCCAGTAATCAGCTATCCGTAAGCCGTATATCTAAATCTGGAAGAGGTTATACGACAAAATACTATCAACAAGTCAATGGTTACCGGGTAGAAGTTGCAGGATACATAAAGATTACCTTTGAGGATGGTCGTAAGTACTTTGCAATAGGTGATAATACTGTGGAATTGCCGAGTTCCATTGAAGATACTGTCATTTCGCAGGAAAAGGCAGAGCAAATAGCCTTGAAGGATATGAATGATAGTAAGTATCAAAAAGCCAAAGTCAAGTCAGTATTCCTTTCAAATATGGGTGCAGATGCTTATTATTTGGCATATTTCGTATGCGTTAGTGACGATTCTAACCCATTATTCGGTGATTATTTATATCACATAAATGCCTTTAGCGGCAAAGTGGTGATGAAACAGCGCATATCATTTATCTACTAAGCTATACCGTGAATAATGAACATCGTCATAATGTTAGTGCTATTGCAGAATATGAGGATTTGTTAGCAAAGCATAATAACCCCGGGAGTGATTAGGTGTCGCCCACAAGGGGCTTGGTTACACTCGTTTGTTAACGAGGGGCTTCGCTCCGCTTCGCACCCTCGCTATGCCAGTGACGCCCTCTGGGCTATACGGACTCTAGGCGTGGGTTTTAACCCACGTATATAGCCACCAAAACCGCAACATCAAACATGAAATCCCGCAGGGGACTTTGCCGCGGGTTTTAACCCGTGGCTATGCCCTCCCTCACCTGTAGAAATGCCGATGGCATTTCTACAGGTGAGGGAGATAAAAAATGTTACTCTATTTAAAGTCAAGAAAAATCTAGTTGACATAATGCCCAACTTTCAC
>CALDSN010000209.1 GCA_937924555.1 uncultured bacterium
CACAGAGTAAAAGCAGAGAAAGGCAAAGAATAGCAGAGGAAGAGAGTGGCATCTGAGTTCAAGTAAGGCTGCCCTGTTGCGGATGCACCTGATAACATTCATTGGGCAGACACATAGGTAAAGCCCCTACATTGCATTACTAACCTGTTAACCCGCTAACTTTTCCCGTTTCTGTCACCATACTCTACATCTGTCACCCGCTACATTATGAAGGCAGGTAACCCTGCATGATCTTTTACAAGAGTATAGAGTGTATATGTGCGGAGAAAGCTTGTGCCATAGCTGATAGGTAGGTGGCGTGTAAAGGTGGTAAATTACTGCTTGACAGTAATAAGGTGCTACAAAACATGACCTCCTGAACAAAATATAAGACCAAAGGTGGTGATTTGTTTGCCGACAGTCGTAGCTAAAGAGAACGAGTCCTTCGATTTTTTGCTTAAACGCTTCAAGAAGAAATGCGAGAAAGCTGCTATCCTTTCTGAGATAAAGAAAAATCAAGCGTACGAGAAACCCAGCGTAAAGAAGAAACGCGAAGCTAATGCTGCACGCCGCAAGATGCTGAAGATACAGCGTCGCATGCAGCGTTACATGAAATAACTTTCCTGCCTTAGGAAAGCTGCAATTATTCACCGTAAGCTACAGGGATTCGTCCCTGTATGCTTTTTTATAGTCGGGAGAAATCATGGGAATTATAGATTGGATTATCTTGGGCGTCCTGCTAATCTTTGTATTCTTGGGATGGCGTAAAGGTTTTGCCGCTAACGTTATTCAATTATGCGGATATATTCTTAGCTTCTTTCTTGTGGGGCACTACTACCCTTTGGTGCAGCGCAGCCTGATGCAAAAATACGACATGGCAGCTCCTGTGGCGGTGGTGATTTCAGTATTGATAATCCTTGCCTTGTTGGTGGTGATAACCAAGGTGGTGATTTATGTAATCAGCCGTGTACTGGTAGCCAGCAAACTTAGCACACCAGATAAGGCATTGGGGGCTTTGATAGGTTTTTGTAACGGATTGTTAATCGTGATAATCTTCATGGTTATGCTGGATTTCTTGCCTTCGGTTTCCACTCCCTTGAAGGATGGAGAGAATCACCGCGTGTATGCCGGGGTGAATGTGCTGAAGGAAGAGGTGTTCACCAAACTGAAGCTTACCGAACGCATGAAGCTCATTAAAATGCCTAAGCTTCATAATAACACTGATGATCCTATAAGTATCCCAACAGGTAAATGAAGTACTCCAATCCAGATCTGGAATATGATGTTCTGGTACATCAGTTAGCCAAGCGCTGCCACAGTGAAATGGGTGTGGCTTTGGCAGAGGCTTTATGTCCTTTAATCAATATAAGCCAAATATGTGAATCGCAGAAGCTGGTAGCGGAGGTACAGGAGCTAATTGCTAGAGGTTTGGATTTCAGTTTCGAAAACCTAAGCGACTTGCATCTTCTGTTTGAGGATAGTGCTCATACGATTTTTGCTTACGAAGAGTTTACTGCAGTATGCAATAACAATCGCATTTCTGACGAAGTACTCAGTAGGATAGAGTCCTTTCGAGAATTCCCCCACGCCAGAACCTTGTTAAATAAACTTAGCGCTTTCCCCGAGTTGAACCGCAGATATTTGGAAATCTTTGATTTTGAGGGCAACGTCCTTGATACTGCTTCCCCGGAGTTGATGCGCATCCGCAGACAAACTGGGGTGCTTAGGGCAAGGATAAACAAAACGATGCAGAGCCTTTTAGGGGACAACAGGTTCGAGAAGTTCCTGCAGGACAAGTTTGTAACCCAGCGGGATGACAGGTATGTGCTGCCCATCAAAGAAAGCTCTGTATCATTTGTTGATGGTATCGTACAGAGTCATTCCGGAAGCAAAGCAACCGTGTTTGTAGAGCCTTTGGCAGTGGTGCCGATGAATAATGAACTGCAATTGATAAAGCAACAGGAAAAGCAGGAGATACACAGGATATTCACCGAATACACCTCGCAGATTAAAGCCTCCAGAAAAGAGATTCTGCTTAATCAACAGGTACTTGCCCAGTTGGATTATCGCTTTGCCTGTGGTAGGCTTTGCCACAGTATTAATGCCAATGTTCCGGTTATGCAGAGTGATCCCACCATAAGCTTGAGCACTGCCAGGCATCCGCTGTTAATCCTGCGCTTAGGTTCACCTGCCAAGGTTATCCCCTTTGATTTGAGACTTGGTGATGATTATAAGATGGTGATTCTCAGCGGACCGAATACAGGGGGAAAGACCGTTTTGATGAAGGCAGTCGGGCTTATTACTCTGATGGCGCTTTCAGGCTTACCCATTCCGGCAGATGAAGACAGCAGGATAGGGATATTTAAGCATGTTTTTGCCGATATTGGTGATGACCAATCTATTGAGAACGCCCTGTCAACATTCTCCTCCCATCTGGATAAAATAGCTAAGATGTTGGCTGGAGCAGATCATAACAGCCTGATACTTATCGACGAAATAGGTGCCGCAACAGATCCTCA
>CALDSN010000210.1 GCA_937924555.1 uncultured bacterium
GCGCCAAAAAGATGTTTGGAGAATATGGCATTTATTGCGATGAAAAGATGGTGGCACTGGTGGCAGATGACCAACTTTTCATCAAGCCCACCGATGCCGGAAAGGCGTTGCTGGGTGATGTGGAGGAAGCTCCCCCCTATCCCGGAGCAAAGAACTGGTTTCTCATCCCGGAAGACGATTGGGATGATGCCCCACTCTTAAGCGAATTGGTGCGCATCACTGCCCCATTGTGTGAATACCCCAAAAAGAAAAAGGCAAAAGCCTGATAGGATAGTGAATCCCAACCGGCTTTCGCCACTATTGTATGATTACTATTTGCTAGAGTTTTACGACCTTGCTTAGCATCCTTCCTTGGGGAGTATCCATCCTGATAAGATAGATACCTTTGGCATGTGTGGAAGCATCCCAGAGATATTCACTCTTGGCATGGGGGCTTAGCTGCACCCGCTCCACAAGCTGTCCCTTCAGATTATATATGGATAGCTGGGAAGAGGCATCCAGCTTGGTGTTCCAAGTGATGTTTGCGCTTTGTCCCATAGGATTGGGATATACGCTGATGGCAGGTTCAAGCTGAGGGATGCTGATGTCGGAATTGGCAACAATGGTGATATTTACCATATTTGAGGAGGAGGATATGGTGCCATCGCTGTATTGCGCAACCACAAAGAAGCCTCCGCTGCCCATGTTCCAGTTTTCGAAAGTCCACTCTGTGGCAAGAAGTGGATTTATCCCAAGCTCGATGCCATTAAAGAATATCCGATACCTGCTCAATTCCATGCTTGTAACAGGGGCATCCCAAGTTAGATGTATCGTGGTGTTCTGCACATCCGCCACTAAGTTTGTGGGTGGGGCATAGAACACTCCCAGGCTGCCATCGGCATTCATCCGCATGGCGTAGGTATCGTAGTTGCTTGTCCCCTGTTCCCAAACCCCGCTTAACCACTCTGTGCCATGCGCAGCAAAGGAATAGTGCAGCTTGGGTTCTGTGTTGGAAGCAAGATACTTAAACTCCTGATCCCAGGCATTTCCCCCTGCCTCAGTGAAGCACCTCACCCGCAACTGGGGTGATAAGTCAGAGGAAGCCACTCGCCCTTTCTCGTAAACACAGACAATTCCTTCGGTGCTGATGGTGGCAAAGTGGGGCATGATGGTGAAGAGGCTTAGGGTTTCAGGTTGCAGACCGCTGTCACCCCATAGTTTTTCACCTGTAAAGCTAAGGCACTGCGCCCCCAAAGCATTGTTGTTCTGATTGGCATCCGTGATCTTGAAGAACACATATACCTTTTGTTGCTCGGCATCCACCGTGATCTGAGGATTGTATTGTTGATTGCCCGTGTCGATTGTTACAGCACTACCATTGGTCTCCGTGGTCACATTTCCCAGATGCGTGATATGGCTTACATACACCTCATTTATCATGTCGTTATTGCGATCGTCATACCAGGCAAGAACCGCACCCCCTGAGCCATCGGAGACGAAACCGATAATCTGGTTCCAGGCACTTATTCCCCCTGCGGTGGAGATGGGATTGTTCCACACTATTTGACCCTGTGGGTTGATGCGGGCAACATAAATATGGCGGGTGGGAGCCCAAAAAGGACCGGAATCCAGGTAATACTTAAGCAAGATGTCACCATTGCCGCTCTCCACCAACTGAGGCCAGTTGCAGCCACCTTGATTGGAAGCAATGCTGATGCCCCCTGCTTGCCATTGAATTTCCCCGGCTGGATTAATCTTCTGAACGCGGACTTCGTCACTGGTGGGACCACCATGCATCCAGGCAACATAGCTGCTGTTATCGGAGGTATTGAGGATCTTGGGTGAGAAATTGGCATAATCAGTGCTGGTATCCCCGGAGAGAGAGATGCCGTTTGCACCCCACATCTGGGTGAATGGAACAGCTACTTTGTACACGAAGATATTGTTAGTAACGCTGCGAAGATCTTGAAAAGCCACTATTGCACAATCCTGCCTATCCACCTGCATGTCGTAATCACTTAGCCAAGAGTCCATGGGATTGGTGCTAACGGGCATCCCTGTGGGGGGATCAATCTGGTGATTGCCGTTGGCATTTAGTTGCATAATCCAGAGCTGATATCCCCCATTGGCATTATCGAATTGGGTGATATAGCTGTTTCCGGAGGAGTCAATGGCGATTTTGGGGATAACCTGCTCACCATTTCCGTTCGAGATAATGGTGGGAGAGCTTGCATCAGTGCTCCAGCCTTGGGCACATAGCAGAGCACTAGCGAGAACCAAAATAGTAATGAATACATACGCTTTCATGATACCTACCTTCATTAACCGAGCTTTGACTGAAGCGGTTAACACTCAAACGCATGATCCGAAAAGTTAAAATACTTGTCAATACAAAGTTCAGCTCAGAAAAGCAGCATGCGTAACCCGGCAACTTTCTATTGACAATTTCCTGCCTTACCTACATTATGAGAATATGAGGAAGATTGTATTAGCCCTGCTTGCCCTAATCTTGCTCGGAAGCTGCGACTTGTTTCAAGTTCGGGAATCCGAGCCTCCCGGTGAACCACCACCGTGGAACGATTATGCCTACGATTTAGAGCAGGCTTTGCAGAACCTCGGATACTGTTATACGGATAGCCGGAACAAGATACACTACTCCGGGCTGTTCACGGATAACTACCTGTTCCACTTTGCTCCGCAGGATATTAGTGATTACTCCTATGAGCCCACATGGACAAGCGCTCAGGAACAGGATATGATCCAGCTGTTTCATGATAACTACACTGAGGTGGAGCTTGATTCGCTGAAAATTGATGCAGACGACCAGATAGGCGAGAACGAAGCTCGCTTTTACAGCAACTATACGCTGCGTGGCTCACCCAGCAGCAATGCCAAGAGCATCATCATAGCTAATGGCAATATGGAGCTGCACTTTCGCAGAATTGGCGGATATTGGTATATTGAGCATTGGTACGACTACCGCAGTAACAGCGGGACAACCTGGGGAGTGCTGAAGCATGAGAACTCTTAAGCAGCTTTGCCTCTTGCTGCTTATTGCCATACTGCTGAGCAGTTGCAACAATCCCTTCCGTCCTGAACTGAAGGATAGCTCGGGTATTGATGATGAGCAGCTTAACAGCACCCCGGAAAAGCTGTTGCACAACTTGGAGAGAGCTTATCAGGAAAAGAACATAGACCTGTATCTCTCATTGTTACACCCGGATTTCCGCTTCGAGCTTATCGCCAGTGAGGTTAGCCAGATTGGGGTTGACTGGAATAACGACCAAATAAGCGATTCCTGGTGGGGCTACGAGCAAGAAAGAGAATATACCGTAAGAATGTTCACAGAAGGCTCCAGCGATGGTGTTTACCCCCCTCCTGATGATATCAGCTTGCGCTTGCAGATCCCCCCACAGGATAAATGGGAAAAAGACAGCACCGTGGGGCATGAGGATTGGATTATTATATCATGCAACTTCGATCTTATCCTAAGCTATATCGGTACCAATTCCTCGCTAAATGCCAATGGCAAAGCAAGCTTCTACCTGCGTCCCGTGGGCAACCGTTGGTATATTGCTATCTGGAGGGATGAATCCTATATATGAGCATCGAGGGGAGAATACTGGCAATAGATTATGGCGAGAAGCGAGTGGGACTTGCCCTCAGCGACCCGATGCGGATGTTCGCCAAACCTCTTTGCATTCTGGCTAATGATGCAAAGTTGATACCTGAGTTGCTGAATATTATCCGAACTCAGGGAGTAAGCATGTTGCTGTTGGGAATGCCCTATGCCATAGATGGCAGCCTTACCCCAAAGACTATGGAAACCCAAGCCTTTGCCGAACAGCTTACCCAATCTGTAAGCATTCCTGTGCAATGCTATGACGAAAGGTACTCCACCTGTGAGGCGGATGCAGAACTGAAAAGAATGGGTTACACCTGGCAGGAAGCCAAGAAGGTTAAAGATGCCATGGCTGCCTGTATGTTTCTTAAGAACTATTTGGAACGATAAATGAACAAACACAAGATCCTCCTGCTTAGTGCCGTCGCTTTGATGTGCCTAGTTCTCTCCACCTTGGCATACCTTGTACTAATCCCTTCATTCAATGACGAACAGATTGTTAATGTCCGCTCTGGTGACAATGCCCGTGTGATTGCCAATAAGCTCTATGAAGCGCATATCATTCACAGCCGAACCATGTTCCTGCTTGTTTCCAAGCTCCGTTCTGCAGACAGAAACCTTAAGCCCGGGAGCTATATCTTTGGTGGCAAAGCAAACCTATGGCAGACGGTAAGCAGACTGCAGGATGGTAAAAGCGAAACCATTAACATCACCTTCCCCGAAGGATTATCGCTGTATAAAACCTGTATGCGGGTTGATCGTAGCGGATTAATGCCATTTGACAGCTTGATGAGCGCTGCTAAAGACCCCATCCTGATTAAAAGACTTACCGGTATGGACATCCCCTCACTGGAAGGCTTTTTATACCCCGAAACTTACAGCTTTTCCATCACCCTCTCGGCGGATTCCATCCTTGCTACGCAAACCACAGAGTTCTTTAAAAGGCTCAAGGCAGCAGGTATCGAGCCATCTGCTATCCCGGACTTTTACTCCAAGCTTATCCTGGCTTCGATTGTTGAGAAAGAAGCAGGACCATCCGGAGAACGGGAGCTTATCGCCGGAGTGTTCCTCAATAGGTTAAGCCGTGGGATGCGCCTACAATCATGCCCCACAGTGGACTACATCATGGAGCCGAAAGGCATTAAGAAGGATGTACTCAGCTACCGTGATACCCAAATCCCCTCTCCCTACAACACCTATATGAATCAAGGCTTACCCCCCACTCCCATTGCCAATCCCCGCATCGAGTCCATTCAAGCGGTGCTGCACCCCAAGCAAAGCTCATATCTCTATTTCTTCGCCGACCGCAAGGGCAAGAATATCTTCTCAAACAACTACGAAGAGCACCTGCAGAAGCAACAACGTTACCTAAAGGGTTAAACCCCTCTCTCACACAAGCTTTTTCCTACATAACAAAGAAGCCGGCACCAAGGTACCGGCTTTTATTATGTCAGGTGATGTAAGTTTACTTCACCATCGTTGCTTTCTTAATAAAACGCTCACCGGCTGTTTCCATGATGAACATATAGGTTCCACTGCCACATACCTTTCCGTTATCATCCACACCATCCCACACTAAGTTGTTTCTGCCAATACTGCCTGTCCCGCTAAACAGCCTGCGGATTACCTGACCTCTCATGTTATACACATTCACAGTTGCCTTGGCAGGCTTGGCGAGAGTGTAAGATATCCCCACGGAGGGATTAAAGGGGTTAGGATAAGGCGTTAACAAGGCAGTGATGTTTGGGACATCGGGAGAGGCATTGTTTGTATCACCATCAACCTTTACCTGTACCGAGCCATAGAAATGATCAGTTCCATCATAATCCACGCTCTGCAGCCAATACCAATAGATGTTGTCTGCTGCAGCATTGTTATCTGTAAACACATAGCTGGAGTAGTTGGAGCTATTGGTAGCACTCAGTAAGGGGCTAACCGCCTGAGCGGTGCTAAGGTTGTTGGTCTCAGCCCTCCAGATATAGTATCCGCTTAAGCCGGATTCACTCTGGGTTGACCATTGTAGCTTCACACCGTTACTTTGCACGGAAACGGCGTTAAACGAGGATAGTACAACCGGTAATGTTTGAGTATCGCCACCCGTGATGGTAAACATAGCTCTGTCATCAAGGTCACTGATGGTGGTGGTTGCCCAACGGGGTGATGAGGTAGTGTCCCAAGATTCGGCATATAACTTCTGGCTTCCATGCTCTATGACAGGAGTGGATATCACCCAGTTTATCCCGTTATCTTCCTCTGGTTCCCAATAGAAGGTTATGGTCTTGGTACCGGTGAAATTCCCCCGGATATTCCAGCGTCTCTTGATTGCCAAAGGCTTTCCATTATTCACATCTGTGTAGGGGACATAGTCGTTTATCACTACTCCATTGGGGGCAAAAGAGTGATAGTAGTTATAGCTGTACAATCCATCAATCTTGGACTCGCTACCGATGATTTTCACTTCACCTTCGGCAGTTCCCTCCAACACGGTCACATTACTGGTCACCGCCAAAGGCACCGTAATAGTCACTCCATTGGGGTTCTCAATATTGAGATTGGCAATGGGAGTCTGCCCATCATCGGGATCATTATCGGGAGTGGTGCTGAAGTTCCCTGTTTGTTGCTGTGCGGTTCCGTTGAAGGTGTAGTCTGCTTCGCTGCTAAAATTGCGATAGGTTACTTGAACACTGCCGATATCTCCAGTAGAGTGGATTCCATCGGGATTAGCAGTGGTTACATTACTGCCCTTGCTAAGAGTGAATGTTCCCACCCCATACCAGGCTTTATTGATGATACTCAAGCCTAGGTCTAATGAGCCTCCGGTATTAACCTTGAACTCATTCACCACATTAACATTGGCGGATAGCTGAACCGGGTGTGTATTATCGATGATAACATTCAGCACATTAGGGTTCATAGTGAACCCGGTAATTTGAGCTTCTGTGCCATTGAACACATAGTTTGCCCGATCGTAGGTCTTGTTACCGTTAACAGCAATGCTGCCATCGATACCTAAGGGGTTCGCCGTTGTTATGTTCGCATTGTAACCAACAGAGAAGCTGCCCTGACCTGCGAAAGTGCCCTGAGTGCCAAATTCAAGATTTCCTGCAGACAGCAGATTCAAAGCTGTCTTCGATGCCGGCAAAGAACTGATAGTTGCATTGTTCTTCAGGGTTCCACCTGCTTCGATGGTGATGCTGGAAGAGTTTTTATTAGCAAGCATGGTTCCGTTGTTTATCACCACACCACCGTTGGTAATCCTCAGCTCCTTGAACTCCATTCTGGCATTGGGACCAATTTCCAAGCTGCAACCGGGATACACCTGCAGTTGATTGCTAATCACCAAAGCAGCGCTTCCAGAAAGCTGTAGAGGACGGTCTATACTGAGATAATGTTTAACATATAACGTCCCAAAAAAGGGAGTGGACGGCAGTTCGGTGGCATTAACCCACTGGCTACCGTTATAAGTTTGCCATAAACTAAGAGTGTCCCAGGTCCCTCCCCACTTGGTCTGATAATCCCCAAGGGATGCAGCGGATAGTGGTAACAGGGCAACTATGAATATGATGCACATTACCGAGCTTAAAAACCCGGAGTGACGTAGGCTATGCTTTATGTTAGATAGCGTAGACATTTAATCCTCCAAATGCGTATCTGATTATTTTACAATTTGTTGAAGCCAAGCTCATGTATATGCGTACCAGTATTTAGCAGGGGGACTCGACGTCAAGTTTAAATCGCTCTTTTCTTCATCCGTAGCAGTGCTATTGCATATTTGCAAGATAAACTGGTTGATATTTCATGGTTTTCACTACCGTAAAGTAAGGGTCACTTACTATCATTACCTAATCATTGCCTGATCATTACCTGTTAAACATGCAATGATTAGGTATTGATCATGTGTTCCGTGCTTGGAAGAATTACGCTATCATTACGTACTTACTGCGCTCTTTGTCCGTAGTTAGTCCGTAGTGATAGCGTAATTGCAATTAGGGGAGTAAAGAGCAGAAATGGTTGTTTAAAGTAAAAGCGGGAGCATAACTCCCGCTTTATATGTATTGAATCAAGCGATATTACTTGTTCAAGTCTTTAGCTTTGATAGCGTCTTTCTTGGGCTTGATTGTGGATTCTTCCACAAATTGGATAATCGCCATGGGGGCAGAATCACCTTTGCGGAAACCGGCTTTCAACACACGGGTATAACCACCGTTGCGTCCCTGAAATGCAGGAGCGATTTCATCAAAGAGCTTCTTAACCAAGCTGCGGTCGCCCAGAACACTGTAAGCCAATCTTCTGGCGTGAACGGTATTAGCCTTTCCATAAGTGATCACGCGTTCAACATGCCTTCTCATTTCTTTGGCTTTGGCAAGAGTAGTGTTTAGCTGACCGTGTTCCACCATAGATTTGACGAGGTTTCTCATCATCAGGCGTCTGGCGTCCATTTCGCGTCCGAATTTTCTACCTTCAAGTCTGTGTCGCATTTTTTACCTTCTTTTTAGGGGCTGGAACGGGTTTGCGGGGAGTTGACGGAGTACCCAAATCAGAATCGTCATCATCCTCAAAAGAATCAGTAGCAACAGCTGACTTATCAGCTGCTGGGCTAAGCTTTTCTTCGGGAGGAAGGACGCCACGGCTTCTGGCTTCTCTGATTTTACGGTAGATGCCTTCAACATCCATGCCTAATTCCAGATCATATTTCTTAAGTTTTTGCATGATTTCTTCGAGGGATTTCTTACCGAAGTTGCGGAACTTCAGCATTTCAGCCTCGGATTTTGATACAAGTTCGCCAATAGTTTCAATCTTAGCACCGGAGAGGCAGTTTGCGGCACGAACGGTTAGTTCAATTTCGCGAACACTCATGCGAAGGATACGCTCCTTCTCTTCCAAATCCGGATCAAGTTCGATATCGCGTATGTACTCCGGTTCTGTTTCGAACTGGGATATCTTGGCTGCCATGTCTTTCACAATCTTGGCTGCCAGGAACAGAGCAATCTTTGGCTCAATTGCCCCGTTGGAATGGATTTCCAGCACCAGGCGGTCGAAGTTCATTCTCTCTTTCACTCTTTGATGGGTAACGCTAAAGTTGACCTTCAATATGGGTGAGTAAATAGAGTCTATCGGGATGAAACCTACCGGTTTACCTTCGGGGTTTTGGCGGTCAGAGGAAACATAGCCCCTGCCGATACCGACAATCATCTCAATCTTGAAATCTATATCTTCCACAACTTCGAGGAGATACAGGTCTTTGTTTACGATTTTTATGCTGGCGTTTTCTTGAATCAAAGATGCCGTAATCACGCCCTTACCCTTATGCTCAAGAACAATGGGGACTTCCTCAACCGAGGAGGACATAATTACCAGCTGTTTAATTCTCAAAATCAGATCAATGTAATCTGAGTTAGTTCCGGGAATAGGCAGGAATTCGTGATGAAGTCCCTCTATGCGCACGAAACGAACCGCAGCACCCTGTATGGAGGAGAGGAGAACTCTTCGCAATGTATTGCCAAGGGTTGTTCCAAATCCAGGTTCCAGGGGACCGATTTCGAACTTGCCGAAGTTGCGGGAATAGGTAGCCTTGTCGTATTCGACATTCTCCGGCATCTGTAAAGGTTCAAGATACATCATAGCTGCTCCTTGCTGATGAGCATTATTTAGAATAGAACTCAACGATGAGACGAAGGTCAACAGTGACCGGAATCTCGCTTGCTGCGGGAATTGCGTTGAATTGACCGCGGAAATTCTCTTTATCAACACTCAGCCATGAATAGGGCGAGCTTACTTCTGTTCTTTCAATTGCATCAACGAGAAGCTTCATGCCTCTGCTCTTGGGTTTCACTTCGATGATGTCGCCTTCTTTCATTAACTGTGAAGGGATATCCACTTTCCTGCCATTGACCATGAAATGGCCATGGGTTACGAATTGGCGTGCCTGCATGCGAGTCACGGCAAATCCCAGACGGTAAACTACATTGTCCAGACGGCGTTCCAGAAGTTGCATCAAATTGTCACCGGTAACTCCGGAGGCTTTGGCAGCTTTCACAAAGTAGTTCTTGAACTGCTTTTCCATCAGGCAATAGGTAGTACGCAGTTTCTGCTTTTCCTTTAAGTGGATGCCATAATCACTGAGTTTACGGCGCATGTTCTTTCCATGTTGTCCGGGAGGGAACTTTCTCTTGCCAAGAATTCTGTCATACTTGGCTGTGCCGAAGATGTTTTCTCCGAATTTGCGGCACAATCTTGCTTTGGGTCCTGTATATCTCGCCATTATTCCTCTCCTTATATCCTTCTGGTTTTGGGCGGACGGCAGCCATTATGCGGAATGGGTGTTTCGTCTTTGATCATAGTAACTTTGATACCGGCTGCGTTTACCGCACGAATGGCAGATTCTCTACCACCACCGGGACCTTTAACTATAACGCCAACTTTCTGAATTCCCATTTCCACCCCAAGCTTAGCCACTTCGGAAGCAGCCATTTGAGCGGCAAAAGGAGTACTCTTACGAGAGCCTTTATTACCAACCTTACCACCACTGGACCAAGCCAGAACATTGCCGGCTCTATCTGTTAGAGATACGATGGTATTATTGAAGCTGGAATGTACAAAGACTAATCCTTCATCAAAAGCGAGACGAACACGTTTCTTTTTTACTCTTGTTTTCTTAGCCATGATGAACTCCTATTTCTTCTTCTTGATAGCACTGCCGCGAGGACCCTTACGAGTTCTGGCATTGGTGTGGGTTCTTTGACCACGAACTGGCAAACCGCGTTTGTGACGCATACCACGGTAACAACCTATTTCCATCAGGCGTTTGATGTTCATGGCTACTTGAGTTCTGAGGCTACCTTCCACGACATAATCATTCTGGATGATTTCGCGTAGAATCTTTTCCTCGTCCAGGCTAAGATCAGATACTTTCTTCATTTCGTCGATATTAGCTTTTCTGCATATATCTTTGGCAAGGGTTCTACCGATACCATAGATATAGGTGAGACCTATAAAGAGTCTTTTAGTTCTTGGTAATTCAATACCTGCGATGTGTGCCAAGTTTATCCTCCTTAACCCTGTCTTTGCTTATGTTTGGGGTTAGAGCTGCAGATAACACGGATAACGCCATAGCGTTTGATTATTCTACAATCTTTACAGATGACTTTAACGGAAGCTTTCACTTTCATTGTTATCTCCTTGCAACAAGCTTGTTCAGCATTTTTGCAATCTTTATTTATAACGGTATGTAATTCTTCCACGAGAGAGGTCGTAGGGAGATAGCTCAACCTTGACCTTATCCCCGGGAAGGATTCTGATATAATTCATACGCATTTTACCGGATGAATGAGCCAATATCTCATGACCGTTTTCCAGTTCAACACGGAAAGTTGTGTTAGGAAGAGCTTCGGTAACGATTCCTTCCACTTCAATAACGCCGGATTTACTCATTAATACGACTCCTCAGCAATCGTTAATATCTCGGGTTCGCCGTCAGTAACAAGGATGGTATGTTCAAAGTGTGCAGATAGAGAATCATCTGCCACATGGAACTCCCAACCCTTTTCTTTCACTCTGTTGGTGCCAATATTTACCATGGGTTCAATGGCAAGTGTCATCCCTGCCGCTAACCGTGGTCCCCTTCCCTCAAATCCCGAATTGGGAATCTGCGGGTCTTCGTGCAAGTTTCTCCCGATCCCGTGACCGGTGAGATTATCTGCAACAAAGTAGCCATTAGCTTTTACGAATTCGCCGATGGCATGGGAAATATCGCCTATTCGGTTGCCTGCTTTAGCTTTGGCAATACCGCGGTTTAGAGACTCCAGAGTAACCTCAAGTAATCTATCAGCTACAGGGGAAACATTCCCAACCTTATAAGTTCGGGCTGTATCTCCATGAAAGCCATCAAGCTCTACACCAACATCGATACCAATTATATCTCCTTCAGTAAGTTTCAATTCGCGCCTGGGAATACCATGCACGATTGCGGAGTTCACAGAGGCACAGATAGAGCCCGGGAAAGGTTTCAGCCCGGGAATCTGGTAACCCTTGAAAGAGGGTTTACCTCCGCGACTACGGATGAAGTCCTCGGCATATTCATCCAGTTCCAGAGTGCTAACCCCGGGACGGATCATAGATTCCAAGGAATCCAGCAAGCTGCCAAGTATTTGGCAACTCTTCCGCATTTTCGCTATTTCCGAAGGTGATTTAATGAATATCATATTTAGCTAGAGCGACCGCGAAGTTTACCCTTTTTCATGAAGCCATCATAATGGCGCATAACAAGGTGAGATTCGATTTGTTGCAGAGTATCCAAGGCAACACCAACTACGATAATTAAACCCGTTCCTCCAAAGTAAAATGGGAGGTCAAAGCGATGGCTCATAATCTCGGGAAGTAACGCAACAAAAGCAAAGAATATTGCTCCGGGAAGCGTGATACGAACGAGGACACTGTTGATGTACTCAGCAGTTTTCTTACCTGGCTTCTTGCCGGGGATATGTCCACCGTATTTCACCATATTTTCAGCCATTTCTGTGGGGTTTAACACAATTGCAGTGTAGAAGTAGGCAAAGAAAATAATGAAGGCTACATATAGTACCGTATAGAGCAAGGCACCCGGAGATAACCAACGCTGCAAAGTTGTCCAGAATCCACCACTGCGACCAAAGAATGCTGCAATTGTGGCAGGAAACATAAGGATACTTTGGGCAAAGATAATCGGTATCACACCGGCGGTGTTAACTCTTAAGGGAATATATGTGCTCTGTCCACCATAAACTCTACGGCCGACTATTCTTTTTGCATACTGAACAGGAATCTTGCGGATGGCTTCGGTAACAAAGATCACAGCAGCAGTAACCACAAGCATCAGGATGACAGCGGCTACGGCTTTCCAAGCATAACTGGGCTCTGAGCCAATCTTCTGGAACATGCGAATGAATCCCTCAGGATATCTTGCGATGATACCCGCGAAAATGATGAGGGATATTCCGTTACCAATTCCACGCTCGGTGATTTGTTCACCAATCCACATAACTATCATAGTTCCGGTAATCAGGGTTATTATACCGGTTACATGAAACAGCACACCGGGATTGGGGACCACGCCACCAGAGAGGTTGGTTAACCACATTGTAATGGTAACAGCATTAAAAGCTGCTAAACCAACGGTTCCATATCTGGTGATCTGGTTCAGTTTCTTTTGCCCATCGGCACCTTCTTTGCGAAGCTTTTCGAAGTAAGGAATGATACTTCCCAAAAGTTGAATCACGATGGATGCCGTGATGTAGGGCATAATTCCCAGTGCAAACACTGACGCACGCTCAAAGTTACCACCCACAAAGAGATCAAGAAGACCAAACAGGGTGTTTCCGCCCTGTTTGGCACCTTCAAAGAAAGCTCTTAATGATGAGGCATCTACCCCAGGGATCGGCACGAAGCTACCCATGCGGTATAACACTAAGAAGAGTGCGGTAAATAATATCTTCTTCTTCAAGTCCGGAATCCGGAACATGTTGCTCATCGTCTTGAACAAGTTACACTACCTCCGCCTTGCCACCGCATTTCTCAATAACTTCTTTAGCTTTCTTGGAGAAAGCATTAGCTTTGATCGTAACGGCTTTGGTGAATTCTACCTGGACGCTGGCGAGCACCTTCACCGGAGCATGGGATTTCTTTCCCTTGGAAGGGATAAGACCCATCTTCTCCATGATGGCGACATCGAACTCGGTCTCTTCCAAATCTTGTAAGCGACTAAGGTTGATTGCTCTGTAACCGACACGGAAGATATTCTTGAATCCGCGTTTGGGCAAACGACGGTGGATGGGCATTTGACCACCTTCGAAGGCAGGCGATACATTACCACCGGCACGAGCTTTTTTACCTTTGTGACCACGCCCGGCTTGATGACCGGTGCCTGATCCCTGTCCCTTACCGAGACGCTTCTTGTTTTTTCTTCCGGCAGGTTTTCCAAGATTAGATAAAGTTAACATCTCTATTCTCCCTGCACTTCTTCTACTTTAAGAAGATAACCAACCTTGTTGATCATCCCTCTGATGGAAGGGCTATCATCATGAATGCGGCTCTTGCCGATTCTTCCCAGACCAAGGGACTCGATAACCAGTTTGTGGTCTTCAATACGATTTATTGTGCTGCGGATTTGGGTAACTTTTAGCTTCATTTCTCCTCCTGCCCGGTGATCTGAGCTATAGTCTTGTTGCGCAGACGAGCAATGTCGGAAAGTGTGCGCATGGCTTTTAAGCCATTGACGGTAGCTTTAACCACATTTGTGGGAGTGTTTGAGCCAAGGGATTTACAGAGTATATTTTCGATTCCAGCAGCTTCAAAGATGGCACGAGTTGTACCACCGGCAATGACTCCTGTACCTGCAGAAGCGGGTTTAATCATTACTCTGGATGCGCCAAAACGAGCTACTATCTCATGGGGGACAGTACCTTTCACAATGGGAACTCTGAACATACTCTTCATGGCTTTTTCTTTTGCTTTGCGGATGGCATCAACAATTTCATTTGCCTTGCCGCTGCCAACACCAACATTACCTTTACGGTCGCCAACCACCACGATAGCGGAGAAACTGAAGTTTCTACCACCCTTCACGACTTTGGCAACACGCTTGGTCTCTACTATCTTCTCTACTAATTTATCTTCTTCGGGAATGTGTTGTTCGTAATTCAAGCTTCCTCCTTAGAAAACCAATCCGGCTTTGCGAGCGCCATCAGCTAGAGCTTTTACACGACCATG
>CALDSN010000211.1 GCA_937924555.1 uncultured bacterium
AAAGTGCTGGGAGTCGCAACCGCATCTCTACCGTATATCCATAGGCAAGGGGTAGGAGAAGAGAGTCGAAGTTGCTGCGCAGAATGGGTGAGAATAAAGGAAATAGCTGAAAGAATGGTTGTTCTGCCATCTCTATCTGTGCGAATGGTGAGGATTAATTAAGAGTGCAAGTAAGCATCTTGGGGCAACTGCTTTCATGTATCTCTTCGGCAACCGATACACCCCCCCCCCTATTGTTCACAAAGATACCGCCAAATAGAAAAGGTGCGGGAGATTAGTCCCGCACCTATACAGACAGCGAACTGTCCTATTATTTAGCCAGAATCATCTTCTTGGCTGCTTTGTATTGACCGCTGGTCATTTGGTACATGTAAACACCGCTACCGACTGTTCTGCCGGAATCGTCACGACCATCCCAAGTCATACTGTAATAACCGGGAGTGGCATGATTGGCGTTCATTCTACGCACCAACTGCCCCTTAGTGTTGTAGATATCAATCTGCACACTACCAGCATCCTTCATGGAATAACGAAGGTTGGTGCTGGGGTTGAAGGGGTTGGGATAAGCGTTCAGCAGAGCGGTAAACACAGGGATTTCAGGAGTTTCGGGACCTGATCCGCCACCAACGGTAACAGCAAGAGGACCGAAGAACTCAGAAGATCCTTCCAAGCTTACGCTTTCTAACCAGTAGTAGTATGTTGTGTTCTCATCTGTGGCAGAATCAGTATAGGAATAACTGATTTGTGAGCCAAGAAGTGTTCCGGAAGAGATCAGCTCGGAGTTCACATAAACTGCATTGCTGATGTTCTTTTCGGTGGAACGGAGAACATTGTATCCGGAGTGGGCAGTCTCAGATTCTGCAACCCAGGCAATCTTCACAAACATATCAGCAGTAAGCACGGCTGAGAAGCTGGAGAGATTAACTGCCAAAGGTTCGTCTTCGCTCTTCGGGAACAGCACGATGATATCGTTAGGTCCCTTAGCTGCGTCGATGGTAATGGTTGCAGTAGTGGTTGTCCAAGTAAGGTCATTGATCACGGTAATAAGCTCACCGCTGCCAACGTGATACTTGATCCACGGTGGGATGAAGCCCAGATTGTGAGTAAGGTTAAGGGTCACACCACTAAGGTCACCACCAGTGATGGTGAGCACCATACCGGTTGTGGGAGGAGTTCCCGCAGGTTGGTATGTTGCTACTGCATTGATGAGAGGTGTGCCGGATATTCCACTGATGCTAACTTGCGGGCTAACTTGACCGGCTCCTACTGTGATGGCAGGGATGGTCACGTTGGCAGAACCGCCAGCAGCAACTGTCTGGTTTATCTCTGTGTTGTAAGGCAGGAACTTGATGTTGTCGATGTACCAATTGTCGAATTGGTTCAGATTACCTTCAACTTCCCAGCAGAGGAATATTACATCATGTCCCACAAGTTCAGTAGTTAAGGAGAATGTTTTAACTTCTGAGGTTGAGGTGGCATTGGCAGCAGAAGCAAGAGTCCAGATATCGAAGAAGGAGCTTGTGGAATATCCATATCTGAGCTTGTATGTGCAACCCACGCCGTAATCATCAATTACTTGGGTGAACTTAACAACCAGTTCGCTCAAATCAGAAACATTGATGGGAGGGCTCACCAAACGAGTGGTACCCGGATTAATGTTCTGATATGTGCAATGCCATTCAGGAGCGGAGCCACCCGCTAAGGCAGTGTTATCCACTGTCCAGCGATTGGTTAAGCCGGTGCCGATAGTGAACTGCTGCCAGTATTGAGCCTGAGGTGTTTCACTGAGTGTTAACAGATAAGGCAATTCGTAGATGGTCATATCAATACCACTACCACTTAGGGCGACAGTATTGTTGGCTTTGGCAAGGTTATCCACAATGTTCAGGGTTGCAGTCTTGGCACCGATTGTGGTGGGGTTGAATACAACAGAGATATTGATGGACTGTCCTGCACCAAGGTTTGCGGGCAGGGAATTGGCATTGGTTAATGCGAATTGATTAGCATCAGTTCCGCTGATATTGATATCGCTGATGGTAAGTGTTCCACCACCTGCATTCTTGATGTTGAAGGTCTGGGATGCAGATGATGTTAGGACTTGTACATCACCATATGCCTTAGAGGCAGGGGTTATGCTGATGAGAGGAGTTGCACTAACGTGTTCAACCACGATGTCATCAATATCAATGTACCAGTCGCCTGTTGCCCATGCAGCTTCGAACTTAAGGACTACGCGGGCGTTGGCATCTGCTTTTGCACCGCTTAACCATACCTGACGTTCTGCCCAAGTGGTGCTTACGATGTGATTGCCGACATTGATCTCGTCGTACTGAGTAAAGGTGTTACCTTCATCCGTGGAGACCCATACCTTGATCACGTCGCCTGCAGCAGGAGTGAAAGCAACGCTGGGATAGCTGCCGTACTCGACCAAGCGATATTGGAAGGACAAACGGGTTGTGCCGGTTATCGGACCAATGGGTTGAGTTTGGAACCAGCCATTGGGAACGGTGCTATAGATGTTCTTGTAAATACCATTGTTGGTAAGACCATGGCTCGAGGCAATAGTCCATGTAGAGGTGCTCTGAGTCCAGTTAGTAGGCATGGAAGTGCCTGCACTGAAGTTCTGAGTGTAAGGAATGGGAAGGATAGGATCAAAGGCGGAAGCGGACAATGCAATTGTACGCTCTGCCTTGGAAGCCAAATCATCCATAATAGTTACTGTGCCTGTAAAATCACCGGCTGTCGTGGGATTGTAACGCACGGTGAAGGTTGTGGAAGGTGTAGATGCATTCAAAGCGATGGGTAGGCTAGGAACTCCAACCAGAGAGAAGCAACTGTCACCGGTAAGCTGGATTGAGGAAACGTTAAGGGTTCCTTGTCCGGCGTTGGATACTGTGAACAGCTGATCAGTTTGAGTGAAGACACCTTTAAGACCGAAGGCTTTGGAGGTTGGGTTAACAGCAAACAGAGGATTGACAGGTGTTTCAGCAATTGAGAAATCATCGAAACACATATACCAAGGAGTGCTGTTTGCGATCACCTGGAAGCCAACATAGTACACACCGGATGTGGGAGGTTGCCATGCGGTTTTGGTAATCTGCGCATATGTGGTGTTGACAGGACTAAGAACTGAAGCAAGTTCCGTTGTCATTGCAGCACCGGTAGCAGTTGTGCCGATGTACATCTTAAGGCTTGTCCAACCGGATAAACCATCGGTGTTATACCACATACCAAGATCATAGAGTTTAGATGCGTCAAGGTACATGCCACGAGAGAACAACCAATCTGATGTGGTTGAGCTGTAGGCACAAGTAAGGTAATCTGTACCACCACGAGGTGCACGACTGTATGTTCCTGTTGCGGTCATGGAAGTCCATTTTGATCCTGTCTTGCTCCAGTATTGTGGCAGGTTACCAGCTGTGGTGATCTCTTCGAAATCCATGGTGTAAGGATAGGCATAGTTATTGGGATCAGCCATGGTGGTGAAAGACCACTCTAAGCTTTGCACTTCCTGAGCACCATTAACGGAATAGACAGACCAGTATAGCAGAGTGGAATACGGTAGTGCTGTGGGCATCACATAGGAGTTTGTTGCACATGCTACTTTATCCAATACATCTGTCGCACCTGAGCTGGTTCCGCATTGAATCTTGTAACCGGTAACACCAGTTACGGCTCCCCAAGTGAAGGTGGGGGTAGCAGAAACATTGGTTCCAGAATTGGCAGGAACTGTCAACACAGGAATACCATCAGCAACGCTAAATGACCAAACAGCACCTTCTGCTTCGCCTTCGTTGTTGATAGCTTTTACTTTCCAGTAATAGGTCTTGCCGAACTCAGTGGAAGCTTCATAAGAGCCTGTTAAGACGGTAGCGACATAGTCCGGAGGATCTGATTGTCCCATGTACACTTCGTAGCTAGTGGGAGTTCCGCCCTCGGAATTTGCTGACCAAGTGAGGGTAGCATTAACAGCAACATTGGTTGCTGCATTGGCAGGACTGGCATATACAGGAGTTCCGGGAGGGGCTTGAACGGCTGTGAAAGCACCTTCGTCCGCACCGATATCCGGGGTTGTATCGCTTCTGTCATCACCATCAAAGTCAACATCAAATGCAGCAGTATAGATACCATTACCTTCAACACGGGTAGGATTATCCGGGTTGATATGAAGGTCTATGGGATCATTTTCGCTTACAAATGCCACATTCTCGTAGTATGAAAGTTGATCACGATCTGCCAAAGCAGCTTTGTATTCTTCGATGCTTGGTAAGTTGACATTACTGAAGTAACCGACTAAGTGGTATTCGTTGGTTTCGTCGCCAACGCTGTAGATGTTTTTGTCGGTTAGAGGACCAACATTGGTGACGCCTATTGAAGTTTTCCACAGTGCGACTGATCTACCAAATTCACCAGCTATACTCTTGTTGATGAATATGTTGTTACGAAGAGTGTTGGTGGTGCCACCGGCTATGTAGAGAGAAGCGGAAGAGAGATATGCATTTGATCCATCGTTGTTTAATAACACGGTGTTGTAATACACATTATTGGTCGTTCCACTTGATATCCGCAATCCCATCAATGATGGTGCTGCCGATGAAGTTGTTGAGCCGGCAGCGTGTAAATCATAAACAAAGTTGTTGTGTACATTGTTTGTGGTACCACTGCTGACAAAGATACCTGAGACAAGTGCAGTTGCGGAATACGCTGTGAGGCCATAAACCTTATTCCTGCCTATCTCGGTAGTGGTTCCCAGCATCTGAGCTATACCATAAAGGTTTGATGTAGCACCTGAGCTGTATTGAAGCCCATAAACGGTGTTGTTATTTATGGTTTTCACCGCTGATGATCCAGTATTTGTCACAATACCACCCATCACTGTGGATGTGCTGGTATTGGTACCTAACAGGCTCATATTGTAGATTTGGTTGAACTGATAGTTTTCATATGTTGGTGCGCCGAAGTTATACAAACCATACAATGAAGCACCTGATGAACCGCTGGTGTTGGGCATGGTGTTGTCATATATCTCATTATATTGAGCATATGCTTGGGCAGAATTTGGTCTGACACAAGACATTGAGCCTGATGCACCAGTCTTACTGTTCTGATATACTTGGTTATAGTTCAAGTAAGTGGTAGTTGTAGCTGTGCTATTGCTAGTGTAAACACCATACCATGTACCTGTACCTGCCAAGCTGTTGTTTCTAACGACATTATAGTTCATATTGGTTATGGTAGGATTGGATGTGCAGTACACTCCGTAAAACGCACCTGAAGTTGCAGTTGTATAAGTACAGCCTACCACAGTGTTGTTATTGATGTTAACAGTATTTGAGGCAGCGGTTGTGCCAATGGCACATTCAATAGCAGAAAGCTGAGCTGAGGTGCCTCCACCCTTGATGGTAACAGTGTTGTAATTGATATTGGCATTGGCACTGGTACCTGCCTGAGCGTAAATACCTCTTAAGGTACTGGGGTGGTTCACACCGCTTCCATTATTGCTATTGATGGTGTTATAAGAGATATTCACACCCCATTGGTTGTTAGCGCGTACACCTGCAGAGGGGTTGATGGAAGATACTCCACCACCGAAGTTAACAATGGTGTTACCTGTAGATAATGCGCTTCCGCCAACATCATTACCCGTGTCACCCAAGGTGAACGGTGAGGCAGCAGCGTAACCACTGAACACAATACCATAGTTAGCATTGCTCAGGTTGTTGCTATAGAACTTGTTATAGGAGTTTGTTCCTGCTGCTCCGGTGGGGGTAATTGACGTTGTGGCAGTTACCGCAGTGGAGTTTATCATGAGGATACAAACCGAACCTTCAACCATGGGTGAACTTCCCGAAGCGAAGTTGTTGCGGTTCAGAGAAACCGAGCAGTTTTTGATGGTGTTGTATTGCGCACCATCAGCAACGCCGGCTTTGAACAAACCGAAACCATACTCCATGTTAGCCGGATTGGCGGTGTTCGGATCATAAAGATCGATTCCGTCGATGGTAACATAGTCTGCACCACGAAGGGCAAACATACCGTCGGGAGTAGCTGAGCCAGGAGTTGAGGTTCCTGTAAAGGCTGTCAACTTGGGGTTGATACCTGCACCAGACTTTTGAATGGTAATAGTGTTGCTTGCCGTGCCTGTGACGGTCAAGTCAATCCTGCCGGTAAGGGTTTCGGTGTGACCGGCATTAACATTGATGACATAGCTGTCAGTCAATGGAGCTTGTGAGTTCAGCCATGTTACCGCAGCAGAAACCGTGGCATAATCGCCAGGGACTGTTTTGGTTACAACGCCAAACGCAGAGCTGAGAAACGTTCCCATCAACAAGATCAGGAACAATACCAGTTGTGTCTTTCGGGTCATAATCTTCTCCTCAAGAGTGGTTTATTTTCGTTAGTGTGAAAAATAGCTGGCAATCAAACCCACTGGGCTTGCCGTTTAACTTCGACATTGATGCCTTTACGAACTTATAAAGACTATTAGGACTATGAGCTGTGCTACACATCCGTTTCATAACTATATTATATTCCTTCATTCTAAGCATATTTGCGTTGTCTTCTCCACGCGCGTTACAATATATAGGCGCATAATTGGGATGTCGACATTATCGTCAAGCACTTATTCTTGGATTATGAGTCTCGTTGAAAATGTTCAGGGCCATCTTCAAATAGCACGAGTTTTGTTACTGGGAGCTATAGGTAACGCTGGTGAGGCTTATCGCATTGATATATAGTTTGTTACATGGCTTTTCTCCTTTTCAGCATCTACCCTGGTGATTAAGCGCACCAGGAATCATTGCATAGTCATTACGGACTCAATGCGGACATAGTAAGCAATAAGTCCGTAATGATACTGCAATGTCCGCGGGAGCGAGCTAAGACGAGCATCTTGCGGAGAACTTGAAAAAAGCTATTGACAGAAACAGAGGAGAAAATTTGTTAGCATCTCGTAGTGAGAAATCACATCAGTTATAGAGTGAGTCCAAAAAAGTTATTGACAAAAACATGGTTGTGAAATTGCTTGATTGAACATGTTGCCGATGTAGCTCAATGGCAGAGCAATTGATTTGTAATCAATAGGTTGGGGGTTCAACTCCCTTCATCGGCTCCAGAAGTTGTGGAGAGGTTCCCGAGCGGCCAAAGGGAACAGACTGTAAATCTGTCGTCAGACGACTTCGGAGGTTCGAATCCTCCCCTCTCCACCATAGATTTTCGCCAGACGCGGGAGTAGCTCAGTTGGCTAGAGCATCAGCCTTCCAAGCTGAGGGTCGCGGGTTCGAACCCCGTTTCCCGCTCCAAAGATTTAGTGGAACCTAGCTCAAGTAGCTCAGTAGGTAGAGCACATCCTTGGTAAGGATGAGGTCACCGGTTCAAATCCGGTCTTGAGCTCCACCTTTCTTTACAGACAGAAATGCAAGCAAGACAGAGCCGACTCACGCTAAACGAGTATGATTTGCTAAACGGCAAGTCTTAATAAAGAAACAGGGTAATACCCTTGATTTCTCATTTTACTATAGCGAAATAAACACGACGTGGAATGTGAATTCCAGGAGGAACAATGGCAAAAGAGAAATTCGTACGTAACAAGCCGCACGTTAACGTGGGTACGATCGGTCATATCGACCATGGCAAGACTACTCTCACCGCAGCAATTACTTTGTATCTCAGTAAGAAGGGCGGCGCAAAATTCCGTTCATTCGATAGTATCGATAACGCACCGGAAGAAAAAGCCCGCGGTATAACCATCGCCACAGCACACGTTGAATATGAAACGGAAAACCGTCACTATGCACACGTCGACTGCCCCGGTCACGCCGACTATATCAAGAATATGATAACCGGTGCTGCCCAGATGGACGGTGCAATCGTTGTGGTTAGTGCTTATGATGGTCCCATGCCTCAGACTCGCGAGCACATCCTGCTTGCCCGTCAAGTCGGCGTGCCTGCCATTGTTGTGTTCCTCAACAAGTGCGACCTGGTTGAAGACCCTGAACTGCTCGAGCTGGTGGAAATGGAAGTTCGCGAACTTCTTGACAAGTATGAGTTCCCCGGCGACGAAATCCCCGTGATCCGCGGTTCTGCCCTTAAGGCATTGAATGGCGATCCAGAAGGTGAAGCCCAAATCCAAGCCCTCGTCGATGCAATCGACTCCTACATTCCGCTACCTGACCGCGCAACCGACAAGCCTTTCCTTATGCCCGTGGAAGATGTTTTCTCCATCCCCGGTCGTGGAACTGTGGCAACAGGTCGTGTGGAACGTGGCGTGATCAAGATTCAGGACAAGGTTGAGCGCGTTGGTATCCGTGAGACTGTTGAAACCACCTGTACCGGTGTGGAAATGTTCCGCAAGCTGCTGGATCAAGCCGAAGCCGGTGACAATGTTGGTTTGCTGCTTCGCGGCTTTGCCAAGACTGATGTGGAACGCGGTATGGTTCTTGCCAAACCGAAATCCATCACCCCTCACACCAAGTTCGTGGGTCAGACTTACGTTCTTACCAAAGATGAAGGCGGACGTCACAAACCGTTCCAAACCGGTTACCGTCCCCAGTTCTATTTCCGTACCACTGACGTTACCGGTAGCCTCACCCTTCCCGAAGGTGTGAAGATGGTTATGCCTGGTGATAACGTGGAGATCCAAGCTGAACTTATCACCCCCATCGCCATGGAACAGGGTCTGCGCTTTGCTATCCGCGAAGGTGGACACACCATCGGTAGTGGCGTGGTTTCCTCGGTTATTGAATAATAAACGGAAGCCGGAACGATGAGAGATATCATTATACTTGCCTGCGAAGATTGCAAGAATCGTAATTATACGACCACCCGCAACAAGCGCAAGCATCCGAACAGAATGGAGCTGAAGAAATTCTGCCCCACCTGCAGGAAACACACAAATCATAAACAGCGCTAAGCGCTAAAGATATGTTGCGCAGGACAGTAGTTCAACTGGTAGAGCACCGGTCTCCAAAACCGGGTGTTGCGGGTTCGATTCCTGCCTGTCCTGCCACAATCTTTTACACCCGAGCATCGGAGAAAGGCGGTATGCCTTTTTCCGCAATAATGTAAATTGGAAACAAAGAAATGAAGTTCGAGAAGATTAGTCGTTTTTTCCGCGACGTACGCTCCGAGATGAAATGCGTAACATGGCCTAACAAGGCTGACTTAAAAGAGGGCACCATCGTTGTGGTGGTAATGTCCACTATTGTTGCCATATTTTTGTCAATGATCGATTTTGGTTTTAGCAAAATCATCGAATTAGTATTCTAAGAGGATAGGAAGCATAGGATGAAATGGTATGTAATTCATACCTATTCAGGTCATGAGAACAAAGTGAAGACCGCCATCGAAAAGGGTCTTGTCGGAACTTCTTTGGAAAAAGAGGTAGGCAGACTTCTTGTTCCTGTACGCAAATCTTTTATCATTAGAGAGGGCAAAAAGATAGAGCGGGAAAAAAAGCTTTTCACTTCCTATGTTATCATGGAAGCCGAGATGAGTTCAGAATTAAAGAGCTACGTGCTCGGCATTGCCGGAGTTACCAGTTTTTTAGGAATTGGTAAAGACCATAAAGATCCGGTCGCTCTGTCCCAGGAAGAAGTAGACAGGCTGCTTGGGATATCTGATCCTGATAGAGACATCAAGACATTCTCCTTCATGCCAGGAGACATGGTTAAGGTTACCGCAGGTCCTTTTTCAGATTTTGAGGGTTTGGTGCAAAAGTCCACCGAAGACGGCAACAAACTTGTAATAGACGTTACAGTCTTCGGACGCAGAACACCTGTGGAACTAAATGCCAATCAGGTAGAACTGATCAAGAAAATTAGTCAATAAGATAGAGGTAATAAAAATGGCAAAACCTAAAGATGCCGTAGCAACCATTAAACTGCAACTTCCCGCAGGAAAAGCAACTCCTGCCCCGCCCGTTGGACCTGCACTAGGTCAAGCTGGTGTGAATATTCCCGAATTTTGCCGTCAGTTTAACGAAAAGACCGCAGATCAGCCCGGGATGGTTTTCCCGGTATTGATATATGTTACTAAGAACAAGTCTTTTACTTTTGAGATTAAGACACCTCCAGCAGCAGTATTAATTAAGAAGGAAGCAGGCCTTGCGAAGGGCAGTGCTGTTCCTAATAAGACTAAGGTTGGAAAAGTAAACAGCGCTCAGCTTAAGACCATTGCTGAGCTTAAGATACAAGACATGAATTGCCATTCCCTTGAATCCGCTATGAGTATGATCGCTGGAACTGCAAGAAGCATGGGCGTTACAGTAGAAGACTGATGCTTCCAATGCAGGAGATAGTATTCATAAGGAGAGTCAATGAAACATAGTAAAAGGTACAATGTTGCCTACACGATGTTCGATCGCCAAAAGAGATTTGAGCTTTCTGAGGCATTGAAGCTTGTGAAGTCGTTACCGGCTTCTAAGTTCGATGAAACAGTGGAAGTTCATTTCAATCTTGGCGTAGATCCTCGTAAAGCCGATCAGCAGATTAGAAACTCACTCGTGTTACCTCACGGAACAGGTAAGGTGATGCGTGTGTTAGTATTTGCTGAAGGTGATAAGGCAGATGAAGCCAAACAAGCAGGTGCTGATTATGTAGGCGTGGATGACATGATGGACAAGATTTCAGGCGGATGGTTTGATTTCGACGTTGTGATCTCCACCCCCAATTTAATGGGACGTATCGGCAAACTGGGACGCGTGTTAGGCCCAAGAGGGCTTATGCCAAACCCCAAGGTGGGAACTGTTACCATGGACGTTGCAAAAGCAGTGGAAGAAGCCAAAGGCGGAAAGGTTACTTATCGCGTAGATAAGTTTGCCAATCTGCATATCCCGGCTGGTAAACTTAGCTTCGAAGAGGACAAGCTTCGGGAGAATATTAAGGCCATACTTGCTGCAGTTATCAAAGAACGTCCTGCCACTTTAAAGGGTGTATTTATTCGTAGCATAACCCTATGCACAACGATGGGTCCCGGCATCAAAATTCAGGTCGCTAGCGCAACCTTGGAAGCAAAGAGCTAAGGGAGTATAAGCATGGTTCAAAATGTTAAGTATGACATAGTAAAAGACTTGACAGCAAGATTAAGTGGCGCAAAAGCGATTGTACTGGTGGATTATAAGGGAATAAACATCGAACAAGTGAATCAATTGCGCAACAGATTCAGAGCTAATCAAGTGGACTACTTTGTCCAGAAGAATACCCTGATCAAGATCGCACTGAACGATCTGGGTATTACCGAATTGGATTCTCATTTGCAGGGTCCTACCGCCGTGGCAGTATGTAAACTTGATGAAGTTTCCCCTGCACGCGAACTTATTAAATTCCTGAAAGAAGTGATGGAAGACAAGCAGTTCCCTGGTTTCAAAACCGGGTACATAGCCGGGCATATATTCAGTGCCTCCGAGCTCACTGCGTTAGCCAAACTTCCTTCCCGCGAAGAACTTCTTGCGAAAGTATTGTGCGGCATGAAAGCTCCGATATCCAATTTCGTAAGTGTCAACCAAGGAATCATTCGCAAATTCGTGTATGCGCTTGATGCCATAGTAAAAAAACAAGCTGAAGCCAGCTAATAAATTATTCATATATCCGATGGAGGAATAATGTCCGATAAAAAGCAACAAGTAATTGACCTGATTAAAGAGATGAGCGTTCTTGATCTCTCTGAATTAGTCAAAGAAATGGAAGAAATATTTGGCGTTTCTGCTGCCGCTCCCGTAGCAGCCTTTGCCATGCCTGCCGGTGGTGCTGCCGATGCTGGTGCCAAGGAAGAACAAACTGAGTTTGACGTAATCCTTGCCAATGCCGGTGACAAGAAAATTAACGTAATCAAAGTCGTCCGCGAAATCACCAAACTTGGTTTGAAAGAAGCCAAAGATCTCGTCGATGGCGCACCTAAGCTTGTATCCGAAAAGGTATCAAAAGAAGAAGCTGATTCAGTTAAGAAAAAACTTGAAGAAGCCGGTGCAACTGTCGAAGTCAAGTAAAGACTTCTCAGTAAGATATAGGTCCAGAAAAAGTCCCACGGGACTTTTTTTGGACTAATTATAGTTTATCAGGACCTAATCCAGTATACATGTTAGAGCCAGTTGTTTACCTTCTTATAGTTGTGGCGCAGAAAGCGTGAGAGAACATATAATTAACCAAAGAACCATGATGTTGGTGTTAAAATACCGCAAAGGAGAGAGCTTTTGAGAAAGGTCAAAAGTTATTCCCGAATATCCGGAAGATTCGCTGAGCTTGGTATCCCGGAAGTAGAAATACCCAATCTACTTGCAATGCAAGTTGATTCCTTCAATGACTTTTTACAGAAGGAAACGCATCCGCAACGCAGAGAGAAAAGAGGCTTGCAAGCTGTATTCGAATCCATCTTCCCCCTGGAAGATTCTAAGGGCAATTTTTTGCTTGAGTTCATCGAATATAACGTTTTACAAGAGAAGTACAGCATAGAAGAGTGCCGCGAAAGGAATCTGTCATATCAGGCTCCGCTAAAAGCCAAAATGAGGCTCAGCGTATATGAGTACAGAGAGACTGCAAACCCCGGTGAACGTGAAAGAGAATTGAAAGACGTTCTTGAGCAGGATGTATTCTTGGGCGAGATACCCTTGGTTACAGAACAGGGCACATTTGTCGTTAACGGAGCAGAGAGAGTTATCATATCCCAGCTTCAGCGCTCACCCGGAGTATTCTTTTCCGAAGAGAAGCATCCCAGCGGTAAGACTCTGTATTCCGCCAAGGTTATACCCTATAATGGTTCATGGCTGGAGTTTGATATTGACATTCATGATGTGATGTATGTACATATCGACAAAAGAAGAAAGTTACCTGTTACTACTCTCTTACGAGCCATTGGTATATCCACCAATAACGATTTACGAAAAACTTTCTATAAGAGTGAGACACTCCCCTTAAAAGACGCAAAATTGCGCCACCTTTATGCTGACATCTACGAAGAAGGCAATCCCGAACCCATTGCGCAAGCTAATGAGCAGATCACTGAATCTTTATCTAAGTTCTTAGAAGACAGAAAGATTAGCACAGTAGATGTAATAGACTACAAATATGAGATTGCTCGTAAGGTGTTGGAGAATACTCTTTCAAAAGACCCCACGATAAACGAAGAAGAAGCGTTAAAGAAAATATACAGCTTAATCAGACCTGGTGAAGATGCGCCGGTTGAAGCTGCCAAGCAGCTTGTTGACCGCATGTTCTTCAATGAGAAGCGATATAACTTGGGTGAGGTGGGAAGATATAAGATCAATAGCAGACTTGGTATAGATGTTGATCCCAGTGTTATGACCCTCACAGTCCAAGATTTCGTGTATATCTTCAAAACTCTTATAAACATCTATCATGATGATGATGAAGTTGATGACATTGATAACCTAGCTAACCGGCGCGTAAGAACCGTGGGTGAATTGCTACAAGAGCAGTATGCCTCAGGTTTGGCTATGGTTGCGCGAATTATCCAAGAAAGAATGGCAATCTCCAATATCGATGAGATTACCGTGCATGATCTTGTCAATAGTAACGCACTAATCTCTGTTGTGCAGTCATTCTTTTTAACTGGTCAACTTTCTCAGTTTATGGAACAGACCAATCCTCTTGCAGCCCTTAGGCACAAACGCGCCTTTTCCGCGTTGGGTCCCGGTGGATTAGCAAGGGATAGAGCCGGCTTCGAGGTTCGTGACGTTCACTCATCACACTATGGTAGAGTTTGCCCAATTGAGACTCCCGAAGGACCGAACATTGGTCTGATAGTGTCCCCTGCGATATACTCCCGCATAAACCACCTGGGATTTATTGAAACTCCTTATAGAAAGGTTGTTGATGGTTACGTAACTGATGTTTACGAATACTTCGATGCAGCTCAGGAAGAGAAGTATATCATCGCCCAGTCTGATGTGCACTTGGATGATAACCGTAAGATTACTGATGAGATCATTTTTGCCCGTGAGAAAGGAGATTTTGTTCAGGTTAGCCCGAAGCAAGTACAATACATGGATGTTGCTCCCCAACAAATGGTCTCTGTATCAGCAGCTATGATCCCATTTTTGGAACATGACGATGCCAACCGTGCTCTAATGGGTTCAAACATGCAACGCCAGGCTGTGCCTTTGATCAATCCCCAAGCTCCTCTCGTAGGAACGGGTATGGAAAAGATTGCCGCAATGGATACCTCTTGTATCGCAGTTGCTCCATACGACGGCATTGTAAGCAATGTTACTTCATCATACATAGAACTTAAGCCCACTAATGAAAGAGATGAAGCTTATTACCTAAGTGCAGGCAACAGAATCCATCTTAAGAAGTTTGTTCGCACCAACCAGGACACCTGTAGCAATCAAAGACCCGTTGTGCGTATAGGCGACACAGTTAAGAAGGGTCAGCCCATATCCGATGGAGCTTGTGTGGAAGATAATCGCCTTGCTCTCGGCACTAATATGTTAGTTGCTTTCATGCCTTGGTATGGATACAACTACGAAGATGCTATAATTCTCAGCGAAAAGGTCGCCCGTGAAGACACCCTTACTTCCATATACATTGAAGAAATGGAAGTTTTGGTACGCAATGTAAAGAATGGCAGAGAAGAGCTTGCTTATGACATCCCGAATGTACCGGCCCAAGCCCTGCGCAACCTAGACAAGACAGGTATCATCCGTGTTGGTAGTGTAATACATGCCGGGGATGTGATAGTTGGTAAGGTCACTCCGAAGAGTATTGAGATCGACCCCTCTCCCGAAGAAAACTTGATGCGTGCCTTGTTTGGTGACAGAGCAGGAGATTTCACGAACAGCTCCCTTAAGGCAAAGCCAGGCATGGAAGGTGTGGTCATAGATGTAAAGGTCTTCAGCAGGCTGGAAGAAGGTAATGATCTTGATGAAGAGAACGATGATAAAATACAGAAGCTAAAAGCTGAACTTGCTTTCCGACGTAAGAAGGTAGAGGAGTTCAAGGAAGAGAAGCTGTCTGCAATCCTTATTGGCCAGATTGCCAAGACCATTTGGGATGAGAAGAGCAACACCCACTTTATAGCACCAGGAAAGAAGATTAGTAAGGAAGATCTCAAGCGTATAAACTTCAAGAAGCTTGATATGGATGTTCAATTAGTTGATGACGATGAAGTGAACGACCAGATTTATGCTCAGATCAGCTTGAAAATCAAGCAATCTCTTGAGCAAAGCGATAATGAATATAAGAAAGCTCGTGAACGAATCAAACATGGTGATGAACTCCAGTACGGCGTTCGTAAGATGGTGAAAGTATATGTAGCCAAGAAACGGAAGATCGAGGTCGGTGACAAAATGGCAGGTCGCCATGGTAACAAAGGTGTTATCTCTATTGTTGCCCCCATTGAAGATATGCCCTTCTTGGAAGACGGTACCCCTGTGGATATCGTATTGAACCCGCTTGGTGTGCCTTCACGTATGAATATCGGTCAGATCATGGAGACTCACCTGGGCATGGCAGCTCGTGCACTTGGTTTCGAGGTAGAAACCCCCATCTTTGACGGAGCTACCATTGAAGATATCCGTGCTGAACTTAGAACTGCCGGGTTATCAGAAGACGGTAAAAGCGTTCTTTATGATGGCAAATCCGGTGAACCCTTCAAAGAGAGAGTTACGGTTGGCGTTATCTATATGATGAAACTCAATCACTTGGTTGCAGACAAAATGCATGCCAGATCAACTGGACCATACTCCTTGATAACTCAACAACCCTTGGGTGGTAAAGCCCAACATGGTGGTCAGCGCTTGGGTGAAATGGAAGTATGGGCTCTTGAGGCTTATGGTGCTGCACACCTCTTGGAAGAGATGCTTACTATAAAAAGCGATGATGTGGACGGCCGTAACAATGCTTTCAAAGCCATTACACGCGGTGAGAATCCACCCCCTCCGGGTGTTCCGGAATCCTTCAATGTGCTAACCAGTGAGTTGAAATCGCTGGGATTCGACATTGAGTTCATTAAAGACGAAGAAAACAGGTAGGAGGAGATAATCGTGTTAAAAGACTCAAGACGTGAAATCAGACCCAATGAATACGACGCAGTCCGGATCAAGATTGCTTCTCCCGATACGATTATTAATGAATGGTCTCATGGTGAGGTAACTAAGCCTGATACTTTGAATTACAGAACCTTGAAACCTGAAAAAGATGGTCTTTTCTGCGAGAGAATATTCGGTCCCGAAAGAGATTATGAATGCGCTTGCGGTAAGTATAAAAAGAAACGGTTTCAAAACACCGTTTGCGATCGCTGTAATGTGCTGGTAACCACCTCCCGCGTACGTCGCACCCGCATGGGCCATATAGACCTTGCCGTACCGATTGCCCACATTTGGTTCGTGAAGAGTGCCCCCAGTAAGATAGGTACCATCTTGGATATGACCGTAAAAGACCTCGAAAGAGTGTTATATTATGAGTCCTACATAGTTATCGATCCAGGCGACAGCCCCTATGAGAAGATGGAGCTGTTGGAAGTAGATGAATATTATGAAATCAGGGACAAAGTCGGAGAGAACTTCATCGCCTTGATGGGTGCGGAAGCGATTAAAGAACTGCTTGCTAGAATCAATCTCAAGAACGATGCTCTAGACCTCCGTACCAGGCTTAAATTCGAGGAATCGGCTCTGCGTAAACAGAAGCTTATCAACAAGCTGAAAATAGTGGATGCCTTCATCAAGAGCGGAAATAAACCCGAACACATGATTATGGAAGCTCTCCCTGTGCTCCCCCCCACTCTCCGTCCCTTGGTACCGTTGGAAGGTGGACGCTTTGCCACCGCAGATTTCAATGATCTGTATCGCAGAGTTATCACCAGAAACAACCGTTTGAAAGGTCTCTTAGAAATCCGAGCACCTGAGGTTATTCTGCGAAACGAAAAGCGTATGCTTCAAGAAGCTGTGGATGCATTAATCGACAACAGCCGTAAGGCTCGCCCAGTCCGTGGCAGAGGAAACAGACCACTTAAATCCCTAACGGACCAACTGAAAGGAAAGCAAGGTCGCTTTCGTCAGAACCTCTTAGGTAAGCGTGTGGACTATTCCGGTCGTTCCGTTATTACTGTGGGACCGGAGCTGAAGCTTTACCAATGTGGCTTGCCCAAAGAAATGGCTGTGGAACTATTTAAACCTTACCTCATCGAAAGATTACAGAAGATGGGCGAAGTAGATAAAGTAAAGAATGCCAAGAAACTTATTGAAAAGAAGCAGCCCGAGATATGGTCTATCCTTGAAGAAGTGATTAAGGATTACCCAGTACTGCTAAACCGCGCACCAACCCTTCACAGACTAGGTATCCAAGCCTTCATGCCGGTGCTGACTGATAATAAAGCAATACAGCTTCACCCCATGGTTTGCGTGCCCTTTAATGCGGACTTCGACGGTGACCAGATGGGTGTGTACGTTCCTCTTTCTCTTGAGGCACAGATAGAAGCGCGTGTTTTAATGCTCTCCACCCGTAACCTGCTGTTACCATCAAACGGTCGCCTTGCCATGGCTGCCAACCAAGACATTGTACTTGGTTGCTATTACCTAACCATGGAAGAAGGTTCTGCTCCTGATGATGTGAGCAAAATGCGGCATTTCTACGGCACTGACGATGTTATCGCAGCCTATGAAGCCGAAGAGCAGATGTGTAGCGTGAAGGGCGAAGCTGTTATTGATAGAAGCCTAGACTTGCATACCTGGATACGCGTTAAACTCGGTTCTGAACTCATCACTACCACAGTAGGCAGGGTTATCTTTAATCAGATTATCCCCCCGGAAGTGGGATATCAGAACATTACTTATGATAAAGGCAAATTGAATGACCTCGCCATGCTCTGCTTTGATGCAGTAGGACAGTGGCGCACTGCCGTTGTGCTGGACGACCTCAAGGCAATTGGTTTTAAATATGCAACTCGTGCCGGGGTTACTTTCAGCTTTGGCGACATCGTTGTTCCCAAACGCAAAGCCGAGATTATTGCTCAATCCGAAGAAGAAGTAATGAAAATTACCGACCTGCATCAAAAAGGCGGTATCACCGAAAACGAACGTTTTGGTCGTGTTGTTGATCAGTGGAAGAAAACCACCGTTCGTGTTACCGACGAAATGATGGAAGAGTTATCACACACTCGTAGCGGATTGAACTCCATCTACATGATGTACAAGTCCGGTGCCCGTGGTAGCAAAGACCAGATTAAGCAACTCGGTGGTATGCGTGGATTGATGGATAAACCCACCAAAATCGGTGCCGGTGGTGGAGGTGACGTTATCGAAACCCCCATTAAATCTAACTTCAAAGAAGGCTTAACCGTGTTGGAATACTTTGTCTCCACTCACGGAGCCCGTAAAGGACTTGCCGATACAGCGCTTAAAACAGCTGACGCAGGTTATCTTACCCGCCGTCTGGTGGATGTTGCTCAGAATGCAATTATCACCATCGAAGATTGTGGAACTGCCCGTGGCGTTCACATGACGGTGCTGAAAGAGGGTAATGAAATCGTGCAGACACTCGCTGAAAGAATTCAAGGCAGAACTGCAGTTGACGATATCATCAGTCCGATTACCGGCAAGGTTCTTGTCGCCTCGGGAGAAGAAATCTCCAACAAGATGGCCAAGACTCTGCAAAACCACGGTCTTATCTCAGTACACGTACGCAGCACCCTTACCTGCGAGGCAGATAAAGGCATTTGTGCCAAATGCTACGGACGTAACTTATCCACCCAGAAGCCTGCCACTATCGGCGACCCTGTTGGTATCGTGGCAGCCCAAAGTATCGGTGAACCGGGTACACAGTTGACCCTGCGTACATTCCACATTGGTGGAGCTGCTTCAACCGCTACAGATTTGGCTGAAGTTGTTTCCGGTTATGACGGCATTGTGGTGTTCGATCGTATGAATACGGTTACCAACCCCGAGAACCAGCTAATCTCCGTTAGCCACTTGGGTCGCTTGATGGTTGTTGATCCTGCAGACCGTAGCAAGATTTTGGAAGAATTCAAAGTGGAATATGCTGCCACCGTCCATGTTCATGACGAGCAGATTATCGCTAAAGACACCAAGCTCTTGTCTTGGGACCAGTTTAACAATCCGCTTATTTCCACTGCCAAAGGTGTGTTGCACTATGAGAACTTCATTAAAGATATCACCTATAAGGAAGAGTATAACGACATTACCTTTACCAGAGATATCACCATTATCGAATCCAAAGACCGCAAGAAACAACCTCAGTTCCGCGTGGTGGGTGATGACGGCACAGTCCGCTTGATCCCTCTGCCTACCGGTCTGGTGATTAGGGTTGAAGATGGCAGCTTCGTTCATACCGGAGATATCCTAGGTCAAACCTCGCGTATGACCATTAAGCAACGAGACATCACCGGTGGTCTTCCTCGTGTGCAAGACTTGTTTGAAGCCAGAGTGCCGAAGGACAAAGCTAAGATTTCTGATATTGATGGCATCGTTACCATTGGTGGTCTTAAGAAGACCGGGCGTGACATCTTCGTTACCCCTTCCAATGGTCTCTATGCACCTTGCGATGGCAAAGTTGTGGTTCTAACCGACGAGGACAAGAAACAGTCTATTGTTGTCCTATCCGATAAAGCCGTGTACAGCGAGAACGATGGCAAGGTAACCATAATTGAGGAGAACCGCAAGAAGATAGTTCAGGTGGCAAAACGTAACCAAACTCCCAAGCAATATGAGATACCCAAGGGTATGCAGATCATCGTGAAGAATGATGACTCCGTAAAAGCGGGAATGCCTCTCTGTGGTAAAGTATATGAAGTTCCTGCCGAACAGGAGAGCATTGTTGTATCCGGGGACGCTGTCTCCATCAAGCAACCTCTTGCCGGTCGCAAATACATGATTCCCTCCGGAAAGCGTATCATTGTTCACCAAGGTGACTTTGTGGAAAGTGGTGATGCCCTGTCCGATGGACCTTTCGATCCACACGATATGCTGGTGAAAGGCGTTATCGAAGCGCAAATGCTTATCCTCAACGAGGTTCAGGAAATATACCGTAAACAAGGCGTGAAGATAGACGACAAGCATGTTAGCGTTATCATCCGTCAGATGTTCAAGAAAGTCCGCATCACAGAGAGTGGTAGTACCAGCTTCCTGCAAGGTGACATCGTGGACAAGATTCTGGTGGAAAAAGAGAATCGCGAAGCGCTTGAATATGATAAAACCCCTGCCCAATTCGAGCAATTGCTATTGGGTATCACCAAAACTTCGCTATTAACCGAAAGCTGGCTTTCTTCTGCCTCCTTCCAAGAGACTACAAAGGTGCTTACCCGCGCTGCCATTGAAGGTAGAGTGGACAAGCTGGAAGGCTTGAAAGAAAGCATCATTCTGGGACACAGAATACCTGTGGGTACCGGAACCAAAGCATATAACAACATGATTAAGCAAGCAGTGAACTCCGGTAAGTCGGTTGCTCAGATAGTGACTGAATTTGCCCACCCCACTGTGCAGGAAGATAGCGGGGATTACCTCGATTTCTAAAGTTATTACCACACTGAAATAAAGAAAAGGAGAACATCAGTGCCAACCATCAACCAACTGATCCGTAAAGGCAGAACCGAAGTTGAGAAG
>CALDSN010000212.1 GCA_937924555.1 uncultured bacterium
CCTAATCCACGCCGCCAGCGTTCGTCCTGAGCCAGGATCAAACTCTCCATCATAAATATTTCTATGACTGAAGTGACAAGAGCTTCATTCTCACATTCACACTCTATAAACTGGTTTAAAGATCTCTGTGAACCGCTCCGAAAATCTGCATCGTTGCGATCACGTTTTGTCACTAAACCGACACCCCCTTTTTTTGTCAATACTTATTTTGCGTCAAATCCATGCTTAAGGGACAGCGCATCGCGATTAACTATTGAAAATATGCACGATGCAGAAGCGAAAAAAAAGTTCATAAATCATCCCCATTTCCTGTCACTTGGCTCATGGAGCCTTGATAAAAATGGCAATATATCGCTTTTCCGGAAGGCAAATCACAAAAGAATTGACGATTATTTGGCATGGGACAGGCTTGCTTTATTCGTATTTGAGAGGTGTATGTGTTAAATCGCATCGTGGTTATTATAGCCCTGCTGCTGGTAGCAGCCACAGTAGTATTTGTATTCAAGACTCTGGATGAGCCAAGTTACACATTGGCAGAAGAGAGTGACTCTCTTGATATCTCCGGTGACCCCATCCAGACTGCTGCTCCAGATACATTAATACCAATCATTAAAATAGACAAAGCCAGATATACCATCCATCCTGAGGCAGCTTACAGCATGAGCGCACAGGTGGTGAGCACCAGAAGATACCGTAAAGGCTTTATGAGCAAGCTCTCTCCCTATGACTACGCCACCATCTGGGGCAGATCACCCGAGTACCTACCATATCTAAAGTTCGATCAAATTGTCCGCTTCTGCCTGTTTAACACCAAACACCCGGACAAGGTGGATGTAGACTACATCAGCTCCCACATGACCAATAATCACCTCATCCCCTCCACCCCCAACATCCGCAAAGCGCTATCTCTCGCCAAGATAAATGATAAAGTGCGAATTGACGGCTATCTTGTGAATGTTATCGGGCAGGACAAAAACAACAACTTCAGTTACTGGAACTCCAGTCTCAGCCGCGAAGACCGCGGTAATGGTGCTTGTGAGATAATCTACATAACGAGTTTAAGGATTAACGAGCGGATTTACCAGTAAGCGTAAATCATCCTGCCAGGCACCGATAATCTGCAAGCCGAAAGGCAAACCCTCAGCATCCTTCCCATTGGGGACAGTTAAGGAAGGCAGACCCGCATTAGTCCAAGGCAGGCTCATCAAAGGAGAACCAGTGGATTCCAAGCCCAGCGGCGCAGTTGTTGTGGTCGCAGGAGTTACCCAAACTGATATGGATTTCGCCACCATTATCTCCATCAAGCTTAGCCGTAAGTTAAGTTGCTCTTGCTTCAAAGCTGCCAACTCATCCGACTGCACCTGCATCCCCAGCTCATACAACTCCTGTGAATGCAGCGAATATAAATCACGATATTCACGATACAGCGCATTGTGGTTTTGGGCAAACTCGGCAGCAATCAACCTGCGGTGCTTGGTATTAAGCCTTTCAATATCGCCAAATGGGTCTATTTCCACGCATTGATAGCCACGCCTGGCAAGTATTTCCAAAGTATCGGCATAGTTATCCCGCACCTCTCTACTCGCCTGTTCAAGGTAAGTCCCACAAACTGTGCCTATCCTCAGAACATCATCTTTCCCTACAGTGTGGCTGCCCCCACGCAACAACGCATAAACATAGGCAATATCCTGCACATTCTTGCCGATTATTCCCACATGATCTGCGCTTTGGGAAAAGGGGAAAACCCCTTCGGCAGAGAGCATGCCCCAAGATGGTTTGAAGCCATAAACTCCACAATATGAGGCAGGGCGGATGATGGAGGCTATGGTTTGTGTCCCCAACGCCATATGGCAATATCCCGCAGCTACTGCAGCAGCAGACCCACTGGATGAACCGCCGGGCGTATGCAGGGGGTTAAGCGGGTTCCGCGTTTTACCCGGGGAAAAGTATGCGAATTCGGTGGATACTGTTTTGCCCAGCACCAGGGCACCTAACTCTTTCATTTTGGTCACCACTGCTGCTTCTTCACCGCGAAATGCCTCGGCAGGGAGTTGTGAGCCGGCTCTGGTTTCCAATCCATCCACATTAAACAAATCTTTCACGCCCACCAACAAACCAAACAGCGGAGGACGCTTATCTGCATCGGGGTAACGCCTTAGCAAGTCGTCTGCTTCCCGGTGCAGCCTTTGGTTTCTGTCCGCCTCGGGGAGCAAGGCAAAGATGCCTTCATCCTTGGCGCTTACATTGTCCAGGCTATCCGAGATGTAGGTATGCAATTCTATTTTATTCTCTTGCAATCTGTTACACAGCTCTCTAATACTTAGGTCTTGGTACATGACCTTCATTGACACTCATCCTCTTTCAAACTATCATTACCTAATCATTACCTGATCATTGCATATGAAACAGGTAATGATCAGGTAATGATCAGGTAATTCCTATTAGGGTTGGGCAGGGCGGAGGAAAACAGAAATCCATAGCATATACTACGTATATACACCGGGGACTTTAGTTTAGATTATACCCTGCGACTTCAAATCCAGCAAATCAGCTTCGCTATAACCCAGCCAACCGCAAAACACTTCGCTATTATGCTCGCCAATTTCCGGGATTTTATCGCGCATGGGAGATTCCGGTACAGAACTCATCTTGATGGGGTTTCCGGCAATTTTAACCGTTCCGGCAAGCGTGTCCTGAACCTCCACAATCATATTGCGGGCAAGCACCTGCGGATCGTTCATCACTGCCTCAATATCGTTAATCGGCGCACAGGGGATGCCGGCAGTTTCCAGTATCTGCATCCAATGGGAAGAGCTTTCCTTGGCAAAAAAAGGAAAGAGGATAGCATTCAAGGCATCAATGTTTTCCGTGCGCAACCTATTGGTGCTGAAACGCTCATCGGCAAGGCATTCTGGAAGCTCCATCGCAGTGCAGAAGGTCTTCCAGAGTGTATCGTTCCCCACGGCAATCACGAAATATTTGTCACTGGCTTTGTATGCCTGAAAGGGCGTGATGGTGGGATGCCTGTTCCCTATCGGTTGCGGGGAAGCATCATCCGCTTGATAGCGTACCAAGGCATTCTCGAGAATCGCCACCTGAGAATCCAACATGGAGACATCAATCTTCTGCCCTTCACCCGTTAGTTCTCGTTGGTACAACGCAGCATTGATACCGATGGCGGTGAACAACGAGGCAGTTATATCCCCCAGGGACATTCCCACACGGGTTGGAGCGGCATCAGGATAACCGGTGATGCTCATAATCCCGCCCCTGGCTTGGGCAAGAATATCGTATGCAGGCTTCAGCGAATCGGGACCGCTATGCCCAAAACCGGTGGAAGCGGCATAGATAAGTCGGGGGTTTATTTCCTTTAGAGTATCATAACCCAAGCCCAGCTTTTCCATGGTGCCGGGACGGTAGTTCTCCACGATTATGTCGCAGCGTTTAACCAGTTCTTTCAGTATCTCTTTGCCCTTTGCAGTCTTCAGGTTGAGAGACACGCTTTTCTTGGCACGGTTGATGCTGAGGAAGTAGAGGGAACGATTGTTGATGAAGGGACCAAAAGCGCGGGAATCATCGCCTGTTCCGGGGATTTCCACTTTGATAACTTCGGCACCAAGGTCGCTTAACATCATGGTGCAATATGGACCCGCCAGAACTCTGGTGAGGTCCAGAACTTTTATGCCGTTCAAAGGCTTTGTCATAAGATTTCCTTTAGTTCAGTTTAGTTTCAGGTAGAAGCAGATGCCCTCTAATAGATGCTATAAGCTTTGTCTTCTGATCCTCAGAGAGATGATGCTGCGTAAACTCTTGTTCATGTAGCCACGGATGCTGACGATGGTCGGGATCATCCTGGTAGCGGGGGATGATATGCCAATGAATATGCTGCACTTGGTTTGCCAAGCTGGCGTGGTTAATCTTCCACGGAGTGAATGCTTTGGCTATGGCAGTTGTGGCAGCCATGAGCTCTCTGTTGAACTCAATCTGCGTGGCATCATCCAATTCGTGCAGTTCACGCACATGCTGCTTGAGAACAAGCACACAGTAACCCCGGTAAAAACCATGTGCACCCAAAAGCAAATACGAATGGGGGAATTCGTACACCAAAGAGGCATCAGACTCAATGTACTTTATTCGTTCACATAGAGCGCATATGCACATGAGACCGTGTCACTTCTTCTTTGCAAGCAATGCCATCGCCACCTTTTCTGCGGTAATAGGCATGGACTTTATCCGAATGCCCAAGGCATCTTCCACGGCATTGGCAATCATAGGAGCGGCAGGAAGCATGGTATGCTCCCCAATCCCACGGGCACCAAAGGGACCATCCGGCTGGGGCACTTCCACGATGATGGGGATAATCTCCTCCGGGACATCCATGGCTGTGGGGATTTTGTAATCTGTGAAGTTAGGGTTCAGCAGCTTACCCTTGGCATCGTAGCGCATGTCTTCATATAGCACAGTGGCAAGACCTTGTAACAAACCACCGGTGATCTGCCCGCGTACCAAGTCCGGGTTGAGTGCTTTTCCTGCATCTATCGCCAAGGCGGTTTTAAGCACCTTTATCTTGCCTGTATCTTTGTCGATCTCAACCGTGAGGGCAGCAGCACCAACTGTATAGTGAACGTTTGGATGCCCACCCTGACTGGTTTCAGGGTCGCCATTGGTGCTGGAAAACTCCGGCATAAACATTCCTCTGGCGTTGATAGGTCCACCCTTGAAGGTACCGTCTTTGGTCATGATTCCATCCACCACGAAGTCCTTTAAGGGCAGCACAAAGCGGGGATCTTGGGTACATTTAACTGCTTCATCCTGTAGATACAGCTCTTCCAGAGGAAGGTTATACACGCGGTGTACAAGGCTCAATATCTGCTCTCTGGCGTCAATAGCCGCCTTCTTAACCGCATTTCCGCTGCTCCAAGTGATATGGGAAGCAACCGTTTGCCATTCATATGGATTCCTATCGGTGTCGGGAGTCTCAACCCTTATCTTGGAAGGGGGAACGGATAAAATCTCAGCTGCTATCTGTGCCATAACGGTTTGGTAACCCTGCCCGATATCCATCCCCGATATGATGAGGTTTATACTGGAATCCTCGTTGAACTTAAGGAATGCCGAGGATGAGGCATTGGGCGGCATGGCGGGAGCTTTCCAGAACAAGGAAAAGCCCTTGCCGATAACGGTGTTGGGGTTCTGGGATACGGGTCTATGCTCCCAGTCTATGGCTTTGGTAACCTTATCGATACATTCCAACAGTCCATTGGGGTTCATCTTGGCACCATAGGCAGTGGTATCCCCCACGCGGATGGCATTATTGCGGCGGAACTCTATTTGGTCTATCCCCAGTTCATTTGCCACTCTGGTAACGTGACTCTCTAAACCAAAAAGCATCTCAGAATAGCCGAAGCCACGATATGCACCACCAGGGGGAAGATTGGTGTAGATGCACACCGAATCTATGGAGACATTATCTATCTTATAAGGTCCTATGGCAGATAAGCCAACGGCATTCACCACATTGGCACCGTATTCCACATAAGCACCGGCATCCCAATATATCTTGTGATCCAGTGCGGTTATCTTTCCCTCTTTGCTTACTCCCATTTTGATCTTGGCAACCACCCCAAGACGCTGATAGGTGTTGATGAATTCCTGTTCGCGGCTGTAACGAAGCTTAACAGCATAGCCCTTAAGTTTGGTAGCCAAAGCAGCGGGGATAATCTCCATGGTAACCCCTGCCTTGCCACCAAATCCACCGCCAACATGGGGGGCAATAACCCGTACATCCTTGTGCCCAAGCCCCAAAGCTTCAGCGAAGAGATGTCTTTGTGTATGAGGTGATTGAGAGCTGCTCCATACGGTAAGCCTGCCGGAATAGTCAAATTTACCCACTGCCACATGGGTCTCTATGGCGCAGTGCGCATAACGAGGAACAGTGTAGGTATCCTCCAGAATGTAATCAGCTTGGGCAAATCCACCCTCCAAATCACCTTTTCTAGTCTTCCGCCAATGGGCAACGTTGGTTCCAGGCTTGGGGAAGAACCAGGGGACGTGAGGATAGTTCTCCAAATCAGGATGGAGCAAAGTGGCACCATCTGCCAATGCATCCATCTGATCCAGCACTGCGGGAAGTGGTTCATACTCTACCTTAACCAATGCTGCTGCTCTTTTCGCAGCACCAGGGGTACGCGCTACCACAGCAGCAATCTGCTCGCCCACAAAGCGCACTTTATCCTGCGCAAAGATAAACCTATCCTTCATATACAAGCCGAACTTGTAGGGAAAGTCCTTGCCTGTGAAAATCTTGTAAACGCCTTTTACTTTCAGGGCTTCGCTGATATCTATGCTCTTTATTATGGCATGAGCTTCGGTGCTGGAGACCAATTCTGCATGAAGCAGGTTTGCTCCGAAATCAATATCATCGCCGTAAATAGCCGCTCCGCTTATCTTCTCCAAGCCGTCAATACGGGTTACATCCTTGCCGATATATGTATATTCTTTCATTTCCCCTCCTCCTTAGTGAGTGCCATTATGGCATCAAAGATGGGGGTGTAACCTGTGCAACGGCATAGATTACCCGCGATAGACTCCTTTATCTGCTCCAAAGTAGGCTTGGGATGGGCTTGCAATAGCTCGGTAACAGCCAGAATAATCCCTGGTGCACAATAACCGCACTGGAAGGAGTTGAACTGGATAAATGCTTCCTGTAATGCACTAAGCTTCTCAACAGAGATGCCTTCCACGGTAATGATACTGTGGTTCTCAGCTTCTACCGCAAGCACCAAGCAACTGCGGACAGCCTTGCCATCCAGCAAAACTGTACAAGCCCCGCAATCTCCCCGTTCACAACCGCATTTGGGGCTTTTTACCCCAAGCTTGTCGCGGAGAACATCCAACAGAACTTCATTAGGTTCCACAGATACACTGCGTAGCTCACTATTAAGCATGAAACTTATCTCTTTCATCAGATACCTCCCAATAGCTTTGCTGGTTCCACAATCTTGCCATCTAACCTGTCCTTGGCAGCATACAAGCCACGTTTCAGCATCACTCCGCTAACATGCATGCGATACTCCTTGCCGGAACGAATATCCGAGATGGGCTTAATCTCTTCATCCAGAAGCGCGATAGCAGTTTGGATAAGCTCAGGACTAAGCTCTTTGCCGTTTAGCAAAGCTTCGATGGCAAAAGCCCTTTTCGGGGTTGGAGCCAAGGCGCAATGGGCTATGCGATATTGCTTGGCGTTGTTCAGCCAAATACCCCACCCTGCCTGTGCCAAATCCTCTCCACCATACCTGCCTAACTTAAGATAGACCCCGGCATTCTGTTCCTTGGGTATCTTAAGGCTTATACCCGTAACCAGTTCGTTATCCTTGATAGCTGTTTTACGGGGAGCGAGGAACCAATCGCCAATTGGGATGTTACGCGTTCCTTCCAGGCTTTGGCAGTGCACCACTGCATCATAACAGAGTAACGGAGTGGCAGAATCCAAAGACGGAACGGCAGAGCAAATATTCCCTGCTAAGGTTGCCCTTGATCTAACCCCGTGGGAGGCAACGGTCTTTGCTGCGTCATGCAGCATCTGGCATGCCTGTTCCACGAAGTCAGTATCTATCAGTTCCATGAAGGTAACCGCTGCTCCAATATACAAGGTACCGTTATCCAAGCACAGCTTGTGCAGTTCAGGGATATCTTTGATGTCTATCAGCAGTTCAGGCTTAAGCATTCCTTCTTTGATGTTCACCACAAGGTCTGTTCCCCCGGCATAGATGAGGGCACTATTGCGGTAACTGTCCTTCAGTTCCATCGCTGCATGCAGGCTTTGTGGGCGTTCGTAGTTAAACTCGTGGGCTATTGCCATATCTCACCTCAATCTGGCAGTAATCATGGTTCCAAGGCAATAATTCTGCACATGGAGGATTCCAGTTCTATCCCTTTTAGGGGGAATAGCCCTATCCAAGCACGCTTGTTGGAAAGCTTATCTATCTCTCCACCAAGGTTCTCTGCATGCACAAGCTTCTTGGGGAACAGCTTCAGGTGCATCACTTGATAGAATTCTTCCGGCGGGAACATCTCGTCCCATGCCTTGCCATAGGTATCCATCAGCTTCTTTTCGGCTTTGATGAAGTCCTTCGGGTGCCAGTTACGGATTATGGTATTCATAGGATGGTCAGCCGAACCGCAGTCCACGCCAATCCATTTTATCTTCATTTCCAGTGCCCACTTATGGAAGCTGGCATCAGGTCCCGGATGCTTCACAAAATAGCGCAGCTCATCGCTCTCAGGCTGATCCCAGGCATACTTGTGGTACCCTGTATTGATAATGAGGATATCACCCTCTTTTATCTCGGCTTTACTCATCAGTAATTCAGGACTATAAAGATCATAGTCGCCCACACTATCGGAAATATCCACCACCACCCCGGGACCTACCCATTCTTCCATAGGCACTTCACCAATGGTGCGTCCGCTGGCATGAAAGTGAATCTCACCATCAATATGGGTGCCTACATGATTGCTGGTGGTTATAATTTGCCCATTTGCACCCTGCCCCATATGAGCACCGGCAATGCGTTTGAAATACTGTATCCCCAGAGGCATATAGCTGGGCCAGGGCGGAGTATGTATGCTAAGTCTTTGGGTTAAATCGTACATCTTAAGGTTCTGCATAAAGCTGAAGAATTCTTTGTTTTCCATTTGTTAGTCTCCTTGTTTTAAAGTGTCTGCCAAAGCATGATACGCTTTGATGAATGGTTCTGCCGGTGCTTTCACCACACCTGCCCCAACCTGTCCCACACCCGGGTTTTTATGCGCCACTCCGGTATCGATTACAGGCACCAAGTTATTCTCTATTACTTTTACCACATCTATCCCCAGAGGCGTACCCCTGAAGTCCAATGCCGGTATCTGGTATTTCACACTCTCACCATAACATATTTCATACATGGACTCAGTATATGATAATGCATCTGAGGCACTCCCGCCAACAAACTGCACAATCGCCGGGGCTGCAGCTATGGCAAAAGCACCCAATCCGCCAGTCTCGGTTATGGCACTATCGCCGATATCCGGATTGGCATCTTCCTTGGTATAGCCTGGGAAATACAAGGCATCGGGCACCAAAGCCGCTCCGGTGAACCATTTGTTACCTGTTCCGCTAAGCTGCACGCCAAAGTCTGTACCATTGCGTGCCATCACCACTGCCACGCTGCTATAGGGGATATTCCGCGCAGCATCCAACACGCACTTGCAAGCGGGCATAGAGAGATTAAGGAAGAAATGGTCGTTACCATTGATGAAGTCCAGCACCGCAGCAGTATCCTCCACCTTCTCCATGGTTTTTAAGAGAGCTGGAGCAAGCTGACGGATAAGGAGCGAAGTTCCCGCCCTGTTTCTGTTATGCACTTCATCACCCATGTGCAATGCCTGAGCTATCAAGCTTTGTAGGTCAATCTGTCCTAAGTGCGCAATTGCACGGCTGAGCACCGGGTATAGCACTGCATCCATCCACCTGAGTCTGTTTATCACCTCCGGGCTAAACGCGCCATAGCGAAGCACTTTGCCCAAACCCTCGTTCTGCGTAGCATAGGATAGATTGCCAAAGGTCTCATTCTTCAATATAAACACCGGCATGGAGGCACTGATAATGCCTGCCATGGGACCAACCGCCCCATGTTCGTGACAGGGCTCGTACTTAATCTCACCCGAGGCAGCAAGCTTCTCCGCTTCCTCCGCAGTTTTCGCCCTGTTTTCATATAACAAAGCCCCGATAACCGCTCCACGCATAGGCCCACACATCTTGTCCCAGGTTATGGGCGGTCCCGCATGCAGGATAAGGTCTTTGTGCATCCCGGGGATGGTATCCAAAGCCACCCCCATACCAATCAGCACAGGTTTCCCTTGGTTAATTATCTCCAAAGCTTGGGCATTAGCTTCCCTTATCTTACTCTCGTAATTCTTTGTTATCAGGGACATAGCCTCTGTCTCCACTTCCATGGGCGGCTTCCAATCCACCTGCATCACAGGAACGGCTAAGCTCTCCAAATCATGCCCAAAGGCTTCCAAGCCCACATTTATCACTTTCAGCTTCCCTTTGTACAGCTTTAATCCATCCATCTTATACACCACCTTGCTCAACAATATCAAGTGCTTCTGCCACCGCTCTGCGGTGGGATGTGAATACTCTTGCTCCCGCATCCTTCAGTGCCTTCACCTGCTCATGCAGATGCTGAGGGTCGTCCTCGGTTCCAAGCACATGGCACACAACCACAATCTCTTTGTCCAAGCCCTGCAGCACAGGCACCAACTCTTTTGCGGGGTTGATATGCGAGCCATAACCCAACACCACATCCAGCAGAATGACCGCTACATCCTTATGCACAGCTTCTTCGGCAATCTTCTTCAACCTCAAGGTGAAATCTATCATCGGATGCGGTCTGCCCACGGTAAAATCATCCGCTCCCATATCAATGAAGCAATCCCCCTCACTGTGCCAAACATCCTTCAGCATGAACTCTGTTTCAGAAGCAATATTGCTCTTGGGATAGTGTCCCCGTCTCCGTTTATACATCTGCATCGCTTCGTAGCAGAGGGTTCCTCCGCTATACAAAGCCCGGATATACTTTCTTCCCGCTATCGGCTTTGGCAGAGGATATCCCTCTCCCTCAGGATACATGGGCTTATCCCCCCTCAATACAGCGCAAGCAATGGCTGCCGTCTCTTCCAGAGAGTTACAATATTGCATATCGGCTATTGGTGGCACTTCCATATCCTTAAGGAAGTTCACCACAACCGGTTTGGAACTCTGCCCTATCTTTTCCCATAGCTTTGCTTGTATTTCCGCATCAGGAGTTTTTGCTATCAACACTATCACTTTGGTATCCGCATCCTGCATCAGAAAGTCCAAACAAGAACACAGCATAAGCCCACCGATGGCATTCTTTCCGTCCCTTCCACCTGTTCCAAAGGCTTGGGATATTCCTTCGCCCCGATGCGCTATCCCGGCGCATACTTCCTGCAAACCTGTGCCAGAGGCAGATACAAGCCCGATGTGCCCCGCCTGCATCACATTGGAAAAAGCAAGCGGCACTCCGTTGATAATGGCTGTTCCACAATCCGGACCCATCATCAGCAATCCCTTGTCCACCGCCTTTTGTTTCAAATACAACTCTTCTGCCACACTCACGTTATCCGAAAACAGCATCACATGCAGACCCATATCCAGAGCTTTATTCGCCTCTGCTGCGGCATACTTACCTGCCACGGAGATGAGGCAAATATCTGCGCCATCCAAATCCCGAACTGCTGCCTGTATGCTCCCCGGATGTGCTTTATCGCCACTTCGCTTCTTTACGGGTGCTGTTAGCAGTTCCTCTGCTTTCTGCATTGCAGACTCAGCTTTTGGCTCATCCTGCGCTTTCACCACCACCACAATCTCACTGTCCTTAGCTGTTTTTGCTTCCTCCACCAACATGCCCGTGGCAGCAAGGATGTCCTTGTTTTCCTTGGTAGCCATTATCGCCACGGCATCTTCCACACCCTGCAAACCTCGCAGTTCTTTGGAGATAAGCATCAGCTTAACCGAATCCAGATACATGCCCTTTATAATCTTTGCTTTGGCAATCATAATCATTCCTTCTTCACCGTTTTTCTAATCCTCTGCTCCATCCCGGAACAGAATAGCTCGCAAGCAACAAAGAACCCGCTTAATTGGTCTGCTCCGCTGCTTGCACCATGCTTCATAATCTCCTGCATCTCTGCAAGATAGCTCCCGCCATGTTGCGCCAGGGAAGAGAGGAATCGTGCCCAGTCGGCATCCAAATCCAGTTCCTTAGCCTGCATCATAAAAGTGCGGATAAGCGGATTATTCACATCGGATTCATGGATAATTGTGTCCACTATTTTTGACAACTCTTTTTTTTGTGTCTGCTGCACCCACATCATCCCCAATACCAGCCCCACCAGGAAATCATCTCCTGCGGGACTAAGCCCAATCCCTCTATGCCTGAAACAACGCACCGCAGCGGGGTAATCTCCCGCAAAAAGGAGCCTCAATCCTTCCCGGTAATAGCGTAGTAATGCCCCATCAACCGTATTGGGCAGTGCACCTTTTATAAGTAAACTTGGGATGCTCCCTTTGGTGTATTGCTCCATCATCATGGCTTCCGCACCGTTCAGATTATGGATAAGCAACGGATAGTCCCTAATCTCATCCAAGACAGGAGCGTGGTACACCTCACCTGCGCCAAAGCAGTATGCTTTCCCATTCACATACAGCTTGCCCTCAGCCACTTCCACACTTTCAATCCCTTCCACATCATCCCTATCCAGCACAATCCGATAAACCCCCGCACAGATATCCCTGCTGCAAACGGAGAGCAGCATCTCGCCCGCAAGGAAGTTACGCACTTTGTGATGTGCGGAGTATAGCTGTCGATATTCTCCCGACCGCACCTTAGTGCCGATGCTTGTCACGCGTCCCATCGTATTGCAACAGCCTATTTCTTCTTGTCCCAGGTACGAAAGCCAAGTCCAACTGCTGCAGTTTCAATATATGTTTTTTTACCATTCACCACGGGTACGGTCTCCAGTCCCCCTTCGAAGATAAGGAAGACAGGCTTGTATCCAATCTTAATATTGATCTTTGTTCCCCAATGCTTTATCTCTTGAGTAGGGTAACTGTAGCCATTGTAAGTTTCATCATAGAAGTTGAAGTTATACTTCTGTAATGCCGTTAATGAAATGTAGGGACACGGTGCGTAGGTGGCAATAAACTGGGCTTCATAACCCAGTGATTTATAGGTTACATCTTCTGGCAACCAACTACTCCAGTAATCATATCCATTCCATGTGCGAGATTTACCATTAACAATATTCATTGAAGGAGCAATGGCAAAATAGAGGTTATGATCTTGCCACAAAGTTGCTTTGCCCCCCACGCGAAAACCTGACGTTTCGGCATGGTAGTCATCACCCTTACTATTATTGGCATAATATCTGGCACATAACTCCAAGTTCTTCTTGATGCCCACATTCAGTTTGTAACCACCAACAGTACTGGTGGTTGCAATAATCACTGTATCATGCGAAGGAGATTCAGATCCATCAATATTGTCAAACACCACTGCTGATGGTAATTCCAACCCATTGGTAACATAGTTACTTACCTCGAACTTTCCGGGACTGAGCGGTACCGCTGTCTCCATGGAGCTTACATCCAACACCGCACATCCGCTTAAATACAGCACTGCAAGCAGCACCAAACACATAACTATCCGCATCATCGCCTCCATTTAGCAATCATCTTGGAACAGCATGCACAAGCCGTTCCTTTTCGGCATCATATTGCTGCTTGTGTCAACTTTTCTTTTAATAATCCACATCTGTAGCTGATCTTTTCCGACAGCCCTCTAGAGCTCATGCGTTAGTTCTGTATAGGCATACACCGCAGGCAACAAACCCGCCTCCACCGCCATCTTCACACTGATGCAGGGCAGCTTGCGCGCATACAGCTCTTCTCTGGTTAAGGTGCGCAGGTCTATGCTGCCATCCGCCTTTGCCATCCGGTACATCAGCTTCAGGTACATTGCGCTCCAGGAACGCACCGGACATCCGCTATTCTCTCGCAAAGCATTGTAACGCTTGCGATACAGATACATATCATCCTGATATGCCTTGCTGGGCTTAAGGGCAAACAGTGCGGAAGTGACGCTGCCAATCCGCTCATTTCCCTCTGTTAAACGGGGATAGCGGTATTTCCGTGCATAAGCTTTGCCCAACTCCCGATTGTTACAAAACACCAAGCCATCAAGCTTCCCGCTATAGCCTGCCAAACCGTATTGAAAGGTAACTTTCATCTTTCTTCTCCTTTGTTTTTCTTGTCTTTTCTTCTGCTTTCACACCCTTGTTTTCTGCCCTTTCATAATAATGCGGGTGACAAATTTTGGATTTGGTGACAAAAACAGGGAGAAATATGCGAAGTGCCCGCAACTTTATTATCCACCCCATGCAACGCCCCAATAATAACATCTCCTCAAACAGAGCTAAACCACACGTGATTCCCTCATCCCACCCGGGAGTCACGAGGGAGTCACCTAAGAATGATGAGGCATTTCTTGCATGGGCGTTCGATAAACATAGGATGATATTAAAAAAAGAGGGAAAGAGATGGAGAGGTGAGGGTTAAGCGTTAGACGTTAGATGTTAAACGAGCTGCGCTCATTTCAGGTTAGCGAGTTAACAGGTTAGCAGGTTAAAAATGACACTGAGTGAAGGTGCGTAGAATAATCTTTTAACATAGAGAAAAGCAGAGCAGGGGCAGAGAAAAGCGGAGGGGATAAGGTTAACGCTTTGGTGGCAGGTTGATTTGGAGGTCAAACCTTAAATGGTAAACGCTTTACGAGATGCGCTCATTTCAGGTTGCGAGTTAACATTTTAGTAGGTTAATAATGTAATGTAGGGGCTTTCCCTGTGTGTCTGCCCGATGAATACTCATGGCAGAAACCGTATCCTGCCTTAAGCCCGGAGGGCGAAATCCAATAGCGACGGGTTCGTAGAGCCGCAGGCTCGCAGACCCTCGTAATGGCACCCCACGAATTGAATAAGCCCCCTGTGGGCGACACAAGTGGATATTCAAAGAGTTACGGAAGCGAAGGTAAAGAAGGTTTATAATTAAGCGTATTTCGAACTGCCCTCAATGGCACCACCCAGACCCCGCCGGGCGACAATTTAAAGAAAAAAAAGGCGTCCCCCCCCCCCCCCCAGAGAGTCCCATAGGGACGACATTTTAGATAGAAAAGAGTCGTAAACACAAAACCTCCCCCCAGAGAGTCCCAGCGGCACGATATTTAAGATAGAAATGGGTGTTAAAGCTTAGAGATAAGTCCTAACAGGACGACAGATACCTTTGACGACATAAGCGGAATAATCTATGTTCTATGCCGTCCCGATGGGACTCAATCCGTAAATGGGGATGCTTTTCTATCTAAAATACCGTCCCGTTGGGACTCGGAGGGTAATAATCCCGTGGGTTGACATTCCTATCTGAAATACCGTCCCGTTTTTATTGAATCTTATAGCTTGCACGCTAGATATCGTGCTCAAAAA
>CALDSN010000213.1 GCA_937924555.1 uncultured bacterium
GTGAGCAAAACGGCGGAAGCCCTTGGCTTACAGCAAAGCAATCTCTCCCGCAAGCTTCAGGAATTGGGGATTAAGTAAGTACCAGTTCCTTTAGGATTGCTATCGCCTCAGCCTTTGCCCCAAGTCCATTCTCTGCCACAGGACCTACACAGGCAGGACATCCATTCTCGCAGGAGCAGTGCATAACCCTATCCAAAGCAGCACCTATCAGCTTGTCGTGCAGTTCATACAGCTTGCGGCTCAAGCCTATACCCCCAGGCACCTTGTCGTACACCACAACCACGGGTGCACCGAGAGCCAAGGAGGATTTATCCTCACAGTGCACTCCCAAATCCTTCTGCGCACACATCACGAAAAACAGCGCTAAATTGCCTATCAGATACGAAAGCGCACCCAATCCGCTTTGAATATGTACTTTCTGCTCTGCCAGGTGATGGCAACGGGGACACAGGCTGATTAGGTTATCGGGATTATTGGCTTCCTCAGCACTGCCAAACTTACGGAAGGGGATAATATGATGCACATCCAACTCCCCTGCCACACCACAGCTACGGCACTTTCTGCCATCACGCTCCCTAATTGAATCCGCCAAAGCCTGCCAATCCTTACCATAGTCATTGGTGTCATTGTTCCACAGCCCCAAGCTGCGGGTTTTCTCCACCGTCTCCGGCGACAAAGCCACCCACCAAGCTTCTGTTTTTATCACCGAAGGTGGCAAATCCAATGTCTCCTGCTCCAATATCTCCTGAGTGTAGAGCCGCAGTTTCTTGAAGCCGGTGATAGTAGTAGTGACGGTAACCTTGCCAAAATGTTTTCTTCCTCCGGGAACGGATTGGATTTGCAGCAGGTCATTCAGGCTAATCTCTGTGCGATGCGTGGTCTGCGTAAAGTAATCCGCATCAACCGGCTCCAGCATCACCTTTTTATCTTCATAGTTCAGGTCTTTCACAATCCAGGTTTCGCCCTGATGCAGGTAAATCGCTTTGGGGTGAGTCATCCAATTCACGCTTTCAGAATCCACCCAGCCGATTAAATCATCCTGATACAATATCTGGAACTGGTTGGCTGCATTGCGGATGGACACCTCGGCAGCGGGATATTGCCCCTGAATGCCCGTATAGCGGTTTCCGCTGTGCTTAACCAAGCCATCCTCCACCAAGCTTTGCAGGTGACCAAAGAACTGCTGCGGACCAAGAGCACCAAAGCTTTCCCCTTCCTGCAACGCCATTTCGTGGATGGCGCAAAGCAGTTGCATCCGTAGGATTTCCGTGTTATTCGGGTCTATCAACGCCTGCTCCGGGTTGGTGTCGAACAGGTATTCGGGATGTTGGCAGATGTATTGATCCAAAGGGTTCGCCCCCGCTACCAGGATGGCGAGTGAAGTATTGCCCTTGCGTCCCGCTCTGCCTGCCTGTTGCCTTGTTCCGCAGATGGTTCCGGGGTAACCGTTGATGAACACGGCATCCAAACCGCCAATATCAATCCCCAGCTCCAAGGCGTTGGTGGAGATTACCACGGCAACTTCGTGATTGCGGAGTTCTGCTTCAATCTGCCTGCGCTCCTGAGCCAAATACCCGCTGCGATAGCTGCGGATAAGCTCCTGTGCCCGTTTATCCGTCTTGAGGTACAACAGCAGCATCTCCACACTGCGTCTGGTTTCGGAGAATAGGATTGCCTGCAAACCCGTGTCCAAAAAGTGTCGGGTGATGGATGAAACCTCTAGGGATGAACTGCGGCGAATGCCCAAAGCAGGCTCAATCATGGGGGGATTGCAGATGTAGAAATGCCTTTCACCATGTGGGGAGCCGTCCTGCTCCACCAACTGCACCGGCTGCTCGCATAGTGCTTCGGCATGCTCGCGGGCATTGGCAAGCGTGGCTGAGGTGAAGATAAAGCGTGGGTTTTTACCATACACCTTACAGATTCGCTTCAGCCTGCGGATTACATTGGCAAAGTGCGAGCCAAACACCCCGCGGTACATGTGCACTTCATCAATAATCACATAATCAAGCTGAGAAAAGAAGGCACTCCATAGGCTGTGATTGGGCAGAATACCCAAGTGTATCATATCCGGATTGGTGAAGAGTATCTGGGCTTGTTTGCGCAGTTTACCCCGCAACTCTGCCGAAGTGTCACCATCATATATCCCGCAATAGATGCTGTGCAGCTTGGGATTCTGTTTAGCAAGGGCAATCAGCAGGCTTTGCATCTTCTGCGCCTGATCCTGCGCCAGTGCTTTGGTGGGAAACATCAGCAAGGCTCTGCTGTGGGGATTTAAGATGAGGGAATTGAGGATGGCAGCTTGGTAACACAGGCTTTTCCCACTGGCAACTCCCGCACTTATCACCACATTATCCCCTGCCAAAATGTGCTGCAAAGCCTCTGCCTGGTGGCTATAGGGCTGCTCTATCCCCGCTGAGGCATATAGCTTGGCAATCTGGGGTAACAACGCCGCAGGATAGCTACCATACTGCGCCTCGGCAGCCTCCTGCACCTTTTGTGCCACAATGGTATCCCTGCTGCGTTTGTGGGTGTTGAACTGGCTGATGAAAGCCTGAATGTCTGTTCTACTCTTATAATCCATATTCTCGCGGCTAAATCTCCTGCTTAACCCCTATGTTTGGAGCGGGACAGATGTCAACTCATTTCCTGCTTTTTGTGGGCAAAATACTAAGCTTGGCTACCGCCTGCCTCCATGCTTACCTCCCCTGCTACTTTGACACGTCACTCTCAGGTGACTCCCTCGTGACTCCCGGGTGGGATGAGGGAATCACCCGGGGAACATCTCTGAGTGAATAGGCAATGTAATAAGAACCTAACTCGCTGTAAATCCAAAAGCTTATGCTTGTTATTTGGGAGGATTTAGAAACGCTCCAGGCACCGAGGTTTTCCGGGGAAGTAGAATGCGGCATCCAATGTGGACAGAACATACTTATCATTTGTATCCAGCAAGCCATAGAGGTAAAGGGTATCAAGATCTATGCAGTTCATCACCCACGAGGCAAAGTCCGCCACCCTAAGCTTCAGTTCCACATCATAGATACTGCTCTTGCTTAGTCTGGCTTTGCCTTTGTTCCATCTGATGCAGAATTCTTTCATGCCATTGGGGCAGAAATCATCCTGCAACACAAAGCGAATGCTGAACTTATCCAGCGTGCAGGGTTTGTGGGTGATGAGATATACATGATCCAAGCTGCGATACATGATGCCCATGCCATTATCCGTGGTGTGGTGAAATGCTGGTTCACGCAGGCTTTTGCCGTCCAGATGGCGAATATCGCTGAAGCTGTAAAAAAGCTGTGGATCGAAGGTGGAGAAGTTGATGCGGCTAACTTGGTCGGATTGGGAGTTTAGGAAGCTTAAAGCGGCTTTAAGCCCTTCAGGAGAGGTGAACAACAGCTCCATATCCATATGCGTGGCTTGCTCGGTAGCTTCATTGGCGGTTAGGCGAAAATGCAGCAAAGCGCATAGTTTTCCATAATCATAGAAGCCCACGCTTTCCAATCCCGGTAAGTTAAGCAGAGTATCCACAGAGGCTTGGTTTTTGCGCACCATGCCATGATAAGTATAATACAGTTCGTTATAGAAATCCATCACTTCTTTGCGGTTGCGGTAATCGAGATAGTAAGGGGAGAGAGTAGTTTCATAGTGGGGGAATCTCTCTGGAGAGCTTACATATTTGTCGCACATCGTGCCATAGCCAAAGCCCATTCGCTTGTAGAAATCAGGACGGAATGCGTGAAGCATAGCCAATGGATACTTTTGGGTTACAGAATCTTGCAGGAACCAGCTAAGCATCTCTTTGCAGACCTTCTGTTTCTTGTGCAGGAAGTCCACCGCGACAAAGCCGATGCCGCGAGCTTTGATGCTGCGGGTGTAATAGTGCAGCTTGAAGTCAAATAAAACCATGATACCCAGCATGATACCGTTCTCGAACAAGCCATACCATTCTCTGCCATGCTTGCCAAAGTCCTTGCTGAAATACTCCACCCTCTCGTTTAACTGCTCATCGGTGTTGATGGGCATCATGGGGTAGGCTTTCGCGCCTATGAGTAGGGCGGGACGAAGCTGTTCGAGAGTAAGTTTCTTAATCTCACGCATTTGTGCTCCAAATCATGTATGTATAAGGTATAACCAAGACTAGCTGAGACTGCAAACGTCAAACGATAGGGATGTGTGCCGGGGATGGGCTGGGATTAAGGGAACAAGGAAATAACAACTGTTTTAGCCGTTACCTCCACCGTGTCCGTTACCGCCACCGTTACCACCGCCATTGCCGCCACCGTCGTCGAGATCGGAAGAGCGTCGTGTAGGGAAAGAGTGTAGATCTCGGTGG
>CALDSN010000214.1 GCA_937924555.1 uncultured bacterium
TGGAGTCAATCCAACCTTGCTTTCTTCTACCTGCGCGAGATTATTAAACCCTTTAACTACTCGGTGCAAATCATAGACTTCACGCTTAAAGACCACCTGGCTGATGTGCTATCCCATGTCTATAATGTTTCGGCAGATATCATCTGCTTCTCTGCTTATATCTGGAATTGTGATTATCTGCAAAAACTAATCCCGGAACTGAAGAAACTGCTTCCCCATGCCATCATTGTGTTGGGTGGACCCGAATCCATAAACCGTGATTATGGTTTAACTGCAGAAGATTTCTGCATTTCCGGCAGCGGTGAGGGAGCGTTTATGGGTTTGGCAACCACCGGATTCACGAAGCTGAGCGCACAACCGCATATTCCCCTCAAAGACATCCCATTTCCCTACTCCGTGGAAGATAAAGCAACCCTTGAGGGCAAACTTGTATATTACGAATGCTACCGTGGCTGCCCCTATGGCTGTGTGTATTGCCTTTCTGCGAACGATATGCGCCATGAGTTGCGGTTCAATCCGGATATCCCCGCCGACCTTGATAGATTGGATAAGGAGCTGGCAGCCCTTGTAAATCTGAAGCCGAAAACCCTGAAGTTTATTGACCGCAGCTTCAATATCTTTCCCAAACTTGCGCACCATATATGGAAGTTCTTTATTTCCAACCCCGCAGCTTGCGAAGTGCATTTCGAGATATATCCGGATTTGCTGTGTGAAGAGGATTTTCGCATTTTGGAAACAGCCCCTGCCGGTTTAATTCGCTTTGAGGTTGGCATTCAAACCACCAATGAAGCTGTGGCGGTAAATTGCGGCAGAAACAGCAATTGGGGTAAAGCAAAGCAAGCACTGATCAGCCTGAAACAACGCACAAACATCAGGATTCATGCCGATCTGTTGGCAGGCTTACCGGGGGAAACATACGGGTCAGTGTTGAATTCTTTAAATCAGCTTTGCAGTACTCTTCCCGATGCCGTACAATTGGGAATGCTAAAGATATTGCCCGACACCCCCATGGCTGCCATAGCCCAAGAGCGTGGCTACAAATGGCTTAACCATCCTCCCTATCAATGCCTATCCTCCGATGCCCTCAGCTATCCCGAGCTATGTAAGCTGGAAGCCTTGGCAAAGCTGCTAAACCTTTACTGGAACAAAGAGGAATACCCCGAAGAGTGGGCAATGCTGCTGCAAAAGCATCAGGCTTCAGACCTATTGTACAGATTATGGGACTTTCACCGCGAACTGGGCTATGATCTGCATTCTCTTGCCCGGGGGAAACGAGAACAGGTGATGCAGCTCTTACTTGCTAGAATGTCCTGAGCCTTTCGTTCTGGTATGCTGCCGTTGGCAGACACATAGGTCTGCCTCTACATTGCGTTATTAACTATTAACCTGCTAACAATAAACCTGTCCCCCTCCCTTTTATCAAGTTGGAGGAGAGTACCCTTTTTATTGACAGCATTTCTGAAGCTTATAGTCTTGCACAAATGCGAACACTCCGATAACATAAGTGAGGTTACATGATACATAGCACGGTGTCTATCAAAGAGGGATTGAAGGAATTGCTACATAATATGCCCCAAGTGCTTGCCGCTTGGGAAGGTGGCTCTGCGGCTACAGGTTTTTTGGACGAGTTTTCCGATCTGGATCTTAGTATTGTTATTGCCGATGATGACCCAGAGCCGATTTTCCGCATCCTGAATGAGCATTTCAGCTCTCAGTATGGCATAGATCGCCAATTCAGAATGCCTGAGCCCACTTGGCACGGGATGTCCCAATGCTTCTATCTGCTGAAGGATTGCGAATTGTATTTTTACTGCGATATCGCCGTGGTTCCTGCTGCCAATCCGCAGAAGTTCACCGAGCCTGACCGTCATGGCAATGCCTTGATTTGGTTCGACAAAACGGGGGTTTACACTGCGGAAAACAGTAGCTCTGAAGAAAGGGAAAAGTTGGTTCAACGAGTTTTAACAAACTCTGTAGTAACAGATTTCCTGGGAATTATCGAACTGCAAAAAGCCTTGGCAAGAGGTTCATGGCTTAGCTCGCAAATGAACTTCCAACTCTTTGTGAATAGACACCTGATTCCTTTGCTGAACGTTAAATACAGACCATGAAAGGCGGATTTTGGCATTCGCTATATCGACAGGGATTATCCGGCGGAAGTGGTTAAAGAGATTGAGGAATTGTTACGCTATGGCAGTGTGGACGACCTAAAAAATAACGGAACAAAAGCGATAGAGATGTACTTAGAGCTTAAAAGAGAACTGCTTGCAGATCACCCCCATGCAATGCCATGTGAGGTGGAACAATGAACGAGCGACCAATCCTGAGAGCTGATCCTGCATATCGCAAGAAGATGATCCGCATCTTTTTGTCCGCCCTGCTTGTGGGCTTCATCCTGTTAAGCCTCGCCATACCCAAGCTGGAAAATGCTACCCTTGCCAAGGACCCGGGAAAAGCCCTTATCACGATAAAACTAATTCTGGTGCTGCTACTGGTTATCCCCGCACTGCTCTGCATCTACCTTCTGCGTATCGCAATAAATAGCATTAAACTCCGTCAGTTTCCCCCTCCGGGAACCAAGGTAATCAAAGATACCCCTATCTTCAGCGATGCGGAGGCGGTTAAACGCGGGCTAATCCTGCTGTTCTTTGCCCTTATCCTGATGTTCCTCTGTCTGTTTAGCGCAGCTCTTGCATATAGCTTTGTGGGAACCTGGGCTTAAGGGTAAATCATATTCCCCTTGACAGCCTTAATGATGTGGGTAAAGCTTGTAAATAAGTAAATTACGATGAGGTTATAATGAGAATAAGCATACTCCTAATGGGATTGTTTATATTTACCACTCTTTATCTAAGCGCAAATCCCCAAACAGATTGGCAAAAAGACGGGCTGCAAGGCAAGGTGAAAAGCTTCACCTGCGACTATGAAACCACCACCTACAATCCGCAGGGATACATTGAATCGTTTACCTCCGAATTTGGCGACACAAGTACTGTTTATACTTACGATGCCAAAGGAAGGCTTATCTCTTCTGTATGCACAGATCAAGATGGAAAGTTCTCGTTTGGCACAACCAAAACCTACGATGCTTCCGGGCTGCTGATAACTTCAGAAGAAAAGGATACATTTGGCTGTAGTATATCCAATTATAATTACAACGCCCAAAAACAGCTTACCCGGATAAACATCACTTCCATCGATAATACTCTCTTATATGCCGATGAATACCTGTACGACTCTGATGGCAACAATATCCGCATAAACAACTATGAAGAAGATGCTAAGGAGCCATGGTCGTACAGCATATTTGCCTATGATAAGAAAAACAAGCTGGTGGAAAAGCGTGATTATGAACGCTCCGCCGGAGAACAACCCGTTGCCGTGTATAAATACGATGCCGAGGGCTTATTGACTGAAGAAACCAGATATCACAAAGCTGCGTTGGATACTAAGATGTCCGTCTATTACGATAAATATTGCAATGTAACCTTGAATCAAGTGTATTTCGCTAAGAGTAACGAAACCAATATTACCAAATTCATCTATACCTACGACAAAAAGGGTAATTGGCTTACTAGGGAAGAATACCGTGGAAGTAAGCTGAACCACAAGCTTGAAAGGGAAATAACCTATTACTGAGGTGCAATATGAATAAGAGATTAATCCTGTTTGTGATACATGTGTTTGTTTGCATCGTTCTCTAGGCTGCTACCAGTACAGATTGGCAGCGCAGAGCGGTAGCAGCAGCAAAGAAAGTAAAACAATCATCAGCAATCTGTTCATCTCAAACTCCCTTATTTTGTAATGCGATAACTTAAGTGTAGGGCATTGAAATGTCAAGAGATATTTGCTTTTTCTACCCTAGTGCTTCCCTGCTATCATTACATGATCATTGCATAATCATTACATAAGAAACATGCAATGATTATGCAATGATCATGCAATGCTTCCAGGGGACAATACAGAATACTATTCGCAGAGCCTGTGCTATACTGCTTATTCCCGCGTGGCAAACACTGCCTGCACCTGATAGAAGGCTTTTGCTTCGTTTGTTGTGTCCAGATAGCTGAGGGATTCCGTCTCTGCCAACAGGTTGAACTCACCCATGGGATCAAGCGAGCGATACACGCGATATGATATGGCTCCATACACATCTGTCCAGCTAAGCAAGATATCGGTTCCATCCCTGAGAAGGCTAAGGACAGGCTTGTCGTAAGAGCTTATCTGCATCTGAACAGGTATGTCAAAAGCGGGATTAGCCGAATCATTGGAGTTTATCCGCAGGATTGCGGAGTATAAACCCGGAAGCATGGCGGTGGCATCAAACTGCAGCGCAGCCAACCTGCTTGCTCCCCCGGATACGGAACCGCTGATAGGACTTACGCTTAGCCAATCCAGCGATAGTGAAGCAGGCTCCATGGCAATGTTTCCGTTTAAGGAGTGCGGCATAGCTCCATAGATGTCCCCATCTATCTGATAAGCAAGGTTCAGGCTTCCCACAAAGTCGCCCTGGATGCTCACATTGACGGTAGCCACGGCGGACTCTCCCCCGCGGATAACGCCCCAGCCACCATCTGAACCAGACCACAGAACGCTTATCCCGTTCCCTGAGCTTGTGTTGGGGACTAAGGCACCACCAGTTCCGCCCTCGAAGTTGGACACGCTGTTTACCACCACTCCGGCAGGGAAGCTGATGCTGATGTTTTTTAGCCATTCATAATCCGTGCTGGCATTATACACAGTGAAAACCCAGTCCACAGTGCTGTTTGCCGCATATTGCGAGGTATTGGCAATGAGGGTCGAGCCATTGATGTTTCTGTGCGCCGTCAAATATTCCCTACGCTCGGGACTGAGGATTTCCAGAGTGTAGTTTAGGGGTCTGCTGCCGGAATTGCCGATGCTGAGTGTTTCCGTGCCTTGTCCATTGATGGGGAGAGTGGCGGTGATGCCCGGTTCCTGCACCAGAATAGTTGGCGGGATATAGCCCTCACCGCTGAGGTGCATAGGGTAATCAGCATGGAGCAGGCTGTTGCTGTGAATTAGCATTTCGGTGTTGTACACCCCGGGAGTGGTGGGGGTAAATGTCATTGTGCAGGAAAGGGTTGCGCCAGATGCAATGCTGAAGTTAGCGGAGCCATAGCTGAGTGTGTAACCCAAGGGAGGTGTGAAAGAACCGGTTAAAATAGTGTTGCCTGCATTAGTGATGTTGAAATCCAAGCTACTGCTGTTGTTTACCACCATCGCTCCAAAGCTGAGGGTGTCCGGGCTGACGAAAAGATAGGGGTTTTCCCCATAGCCCACATCCAGAGTCACCGGGATGATGAGGGGGCTGTTAGCGGGAGCATTGCTGACAATATTGATATTTGCATGATATGTGCCTGCAGGGAGTTGGGTGGCGTCCAAGCCCACGCTGAACTGGCGCACTGAGCCAAAGATTAAAGTGTCGGTGATGGTGCTCACGGCATCCAGAGTAAGCCAGTTTTCGGAGGTTCTGCTGCGGGCGGTATATTCCACCGAGATGCTGTATGCCAAATCTGATCCACCGGTATTGCTGAGCCTTAACACATCAGAAGTCTGGCTGCCAATAAGAACGCTGCGGGTGATTGCCGTTACATTAGTTACGGCTGTGGGAGGAGCGGGTCTGATGAAGGGATAGCCATTATTCAGCTCTGCGCTTTGTTGCCACACGGTAAGCATATCGAAGCCCACAAAGGTGGAAGCAGTCTTCATCTGGGCGGTGGTTTTTCCGCAGCTTGCATCCAAGCCCGGTGAAGCGGGTGTGTTGGAAAGCTCCCGGTTCCAATAGCAGTTGGTGTAAGAGATGGATGTGCCGGGGTTATCGCCACTAAATCCGCCGGCGATGGGGGTGCTGTTTGCGGAATAGTCCATTGTAACAGAGGCATAGCAGTTGCTGAAGTGTGCTCCGCTGGTGCCGGAGAAACCACCTACCCTCTCATAACCCACCACGCTTCCGGTGGCAAAACAATCACTGATAGAGCCGAAACCTACACCTGCAAAACCACCCACTTTTAGGGTGCCTTGAACTGCCCCTTTGAAGGAACATTTGGAGATGCTGCCATAGTTCATACCGGCAAAACCGCCACAGTAAACCCCAAAGAGACTGAATATGCCGCCGCTTGCTGTTACATGGCAATTGCTTATCTCCCCATAGTTGACGCCAACCATGCCGCCAATCTGGTTGTAACCCGTTACAAAGCTGATGCCGAGATTGAGGTTCTTTAGTCTGAATCCGGCACCGGTGTTGCCAAACAACCCAATCCAGGATTCACCCCCGCTATGGTTGGCATGCAGTGCTTTGAAGCCGGTGAGGCTGCGATAGTTGCCATCCACCTTGCCGTAAAACAAATCGTTACTATCGCCGATGGGAGTCCAACACCAGCCATAGTTGTAGCCTGCGTTTCCCTCGGCAAAATAGGAACTCATGTCCATATCGGTGGTTATCTTGAAATATTTGTCGCTATGCTCGGTGCCAAGGTAGTTATTCAGCAGGCTCAGTTGCCCGGGTGTGGAGATTAACCAGGGATCAGCTTCGGTGCCGCTACCTCCTGCAAAATACTCCGGGACAGGGATGCAAACCCCGGTTACGGTCAGGCTGTAGGTGCTTTGAGCATCACTGTTGCTGGTGATAATAACCGTGCCGTCAAAGTTTCCATAGCCCATGGGGGCAAAGATGAGGGTGCAATCCAAGGTGCTTCCCGCGGGAAGATTAAGGGCAAAGCTGCCTGTTTGTCCATTCACCGTATATCCATTGGGAATGCTGATGCTTCCGTTTAGGGGTAACTGCCCGGTATTGGAGATAGCAAAGGACTGAGTTTGGGTGTTGCCAAGATATATATCGCCAAAGCCTATCTGCGTGGCATTAACAGAGATGCGGGGCAGCACGGGATTGGCTGTTGCCACTTGCT
>CALDSN010000215.1 GCA_937924555.1 uncultured bacterium
AGCATCTGACTACGGATCAGAAGGTTTGGGGTTCGAGTCCCTTAGGGCGTGCCACTTTTTTAGCTGGCTGAGGCTGGCTTTTTTTATAGGTAAAGGTATGATAGAAAGCCCAAAACCCGTTAGCAGATTCAGCAATATCCTTCTGATATACAAGATTATGCTGCGCTACTGGATTTATCTGGTAACCGGAATAGTGGCAATGTTGGCTTTTGCCTTCTTCAACGGAGTAAGCATCACTCTGGTTATCCCCTTGTTCGATTATGTGTTCAATCAGAACAAAGTAAATCTGCTATACACAGACTGGAACGGTTTTTCTGCTGCTGCAGCAGAGATGTTGCATCGACACTTCGCTGCTTCAGGTGGCTTAATCCCCGGCATTCACAACTATGCAGCTCTGTGGGAAAGCACTAAGACTTTAATGCTGCAAACCAGCTCTCTTACCTTATTATATGTGCTGTGCGTCTTCGTGTTTGGGGCAATAATCCTCAAGAACCTCTTTGGTTTTCTTAATACCGTTCTCTTCAATTACCTGCGGTCGAGAACTGTTCGTGATATACGCAGCTTCATGTTCCGCAGATACTTAAGCCAGTCACTGGAATTCTTTGCCAACAACAGAATTGGCGATGCTTTGGTGCGCATGATGAGTGATGTGGAGATTGTTAGCGAGCAATTCCTGAAACAGCTTATCAGCGCTATTCGTGAACTCAGCTCGGTTATTGTATTTGCCATCATTGCCTGGAATCTGAACAGCAGGTTGATGATGTACAGCATCCTGGTGTTACCCGTGTTTTCCTTGGTGATTGGGATGTTGGGCAAGAAACTGAAAAAGTATGCCAAGAAGATACTGGAACAGATATCCACCCTATTCTCCCATGTGGAGGAAATCATGAACAGCATGAAGGTGGTGCAGTCTTTCCGCCATGAAGAGCGAGAGATACAGAACTTTAATCGCATAAACCTCCGCCATGCCCAGCTTTGGTGCCGTTCGCAGAACTACAGTGCCCTAAACACACCCATCGGGGAAATGAACACCGCCATCACCGGTATCTTGGTGATAATCATCGGTGGAAATATGATTCTGGATCCCGGAATGGGCTTCAGTTTGGGGGAATTCACCGCGTTTTTATTCGCTTTATTCTCTATGCTGCATCCGCTTAAAGTGCTCACTCAAGTCTATACCGAGATTCGCAAAGCTTTGGTGTCTCTGGATAGAATTGCCGGAGTGATTAACCAAGAGTCCAAAATCCAGGATGCCCCGGATGCGGTGAACAAGCCTACCTTTGACAGGGCAATCGAATTTGAGAATATCAGTTTCTCCTATAAAGAGGGCAAGCCGGTTATCAGGAACTTCTCCCTCACCATTCCCAAGGGGAGTAAAACCGCATTTGTGGGTGCCAGCGGTGGCGGTAAAACCACCATTGCTAACCTCACCAATCGGCTGTATGAAGTGCAGGAAGGCAGCATCAAGATTGATGGCATAGACATCAGGAAGATAAAGCTGGATGACCTGCGCAGGCTATTCGGCGTGGTGACGCAGGATTCCGTGCTGTTCACCAAGTCCGTGCGCGAAAACATTGCCTATGGCAGCCATGATGAAGTGAGCGACGAGCAGGTGCGCAAAGCGGGAGTCATCGCCAATGCAGATGAATTTATCCAAGAGCTTCCCCATAAATACGATGAAGTGTTGGGCAACAAGGCTTCAGACCTCTCAGGTGGACAGCGGCAAAGGCTGTGTATTGCCCGTGCTGTGGTTGCTGATCCCCCCATCCTTATCTTTGATGAAGCTACCTCAGCCTTGGATACCGATTCCGAGAAGAAGGTGCAGGATGCCATTGATGTGGCAACCCGTAACCGCACTGTGATAATGATAGCCCATCGCCTATCCACCATCCTGAAAGCAGATAATATTGTGGTGCTGGAGAAAGGCAGGATTGTCGGTCAAGGTAGCCATCAAGAGCTGCTTAAGACCTGTGAGCGCTATCGGCATCTTTATGACATTCAAAGCGGAGCAATCAAGTAGGTTCTACCGATGGGGCTGGATACAAATTTTATTGATCCTGCTGCAAGTAAGAAGAACCAAAACCAAGCACAACATAATAGACATATAATCGTGAAGCTGTGGGGTGGTTTGGGCAATCAGATGTTTCAATATGCCTTTGGGCTGGCTCTTTCCCGTAGAACAGGGCTGCCTCTTAAGGCAGATGTGTCGTACTTCCAGAACCAACCCTCGATTGATACACCTCGCCACTATGAACTTGATAGCTTTATGCTCCAATTGGACTTTGCCACAAACGCAGAACTTCCCCGTAAGAAAAAGACCTTAGGAGAGAAGCTACTCCTGTTGATGGGATGTGATTTGCCGATGCGAAAGCTTTCCGAAAGGCATTATTACAGCTTTGATGCTGAGTTATTAAGCGTTATTGGCAGCAAACAATCCCTGTATCTGGACGGATATTGGCAGTGTCCGGAGTATTTTGAGGATATCAGGGATGAACTGCTACAGCAGTTTAAGCTAAGAAAGCCGCTAAGTGCCGAGCAGAAAGCCGAAGCAGAATTTATAAACAAGCATACAAGCATTGCGCTGCATGTGCGTAGAGGGGACTATATCAGTAACCCCAATGCAGCTAAGGTGCACAATCTCTGCCCCATGGAGTATTATGCCCAAGCTATGGACTATATCGCGCAGAGAGTGCCTGAAGCATACTTCATGATCTTTTCGGATGATGTGCCGTGGTGCAGGCAAGAGCTTCATATCCCTTATGAGCATAGCTTTGTGAAGTATGAGCCGGATACCCCGGCTTTTGGTATCCACCTGATGTCTCTGTGCAAGCATCATATCATTGCCAATAGCTCTTATAGTTGGTGGGGTGCCTGGTTGGCGGAGCTGTGTGGACAGATTGTTATAGCCCCAAAGCAATGGCTTCAGCCACAATTACCCAACAACACTGCAGATGGTCTAATCCCGGCAGCATGGATAAGGATGTAGCGATGCCAAAAGTAAGCGTGGTGGTTGCCAATTATAACAATGCTCATTACTTGGGGAAGTGCTTGGACTCTTTGCTGGCACAGAGCTTCTACGACTTTGAGGTGCTGGTGTTTGACGATTGCTCAACAGATAGCAGCAGAGAGCTAATCTCCGGTTACACTTCACGGGATAAGCGCTTCTAGCTCATCGCCCTGCCCGAGAACATGGGGATTGCCTACGTACGGAGTATCTGTCTGGAGCATTGTTCAGGTGACTATGTGGCAGTGTTGGATGCCGATGACTATGCACACCCGCAACGGCTTAAATTGCAAGCAGCATACTTGGATGCTCATCCTGACAGCGTGATTGTAGGCTCGGACTATGGTGTTATAGACAGCGATGGTAAGCTCAAGAAGCATCGCAAAGTCGTTCCCGTAACGGACACGGAACTCCGTTGGCGCTTGAGTATTGGTAATGTGTATATCCACTCCACCGTGATGTTCCGTAGAGTTGCTGCACTTACCGCAGGGGGATATGATCCCAACATCGAGTGCTCTGAAGACATGGATATCTACTGCCGTTTGATGCCTTTGGGCAAGCTTGCTTCCATACCCAAACCGCTTGCATACTGGCGTACTCACCACAGCAGCTACAGTAAGCGTGAGCCTGCCAAGATACTAACGGGTACATATAAGGTGCTGATAAACAACGCCAAGACGATACTGCATAAGGATATAACCCCTTCCGAGGCAGAAGCCCTTTTCGACTATAGTGGTTCTTCGGCAAAGACACTTGCGGATTACCTCAGTGCATTGCAGCTTTTACAGCAATACAGGTCGCTTTATTGGCAGCAATACACCTCAAAGTCCGAAAGGCATATCCTGCAACGCTGCTACATCATCTCCCTTTTAACCCTACGGAAAAGAAACAGAAAGCAAGCATGGTTCCCTGAGGTTGCAGACACCACCAATAACAGCATCCGGGAAGCAGTTAAGCTCAAGGGCTACACTTGGTTCCTTGATCCACACTTCAAGACTTCCTCCCGTAACCTTATCCACCTTTGGCAGTGCACATTAGGTATCAATAAGCCATGAGGATCAGCCCATGCCCAAAGTAAGCGTGATTGTCGCCAACTATAACAATGCCAAATTCTTGCCGCAGTGCTTGGACTCCCTTATTGCCCAAAGCTATCAAGACTATGAAGTATTGGTGTTTGATGATTGTTCTATAGACAACAGCAGAGATGTCATCTTGGCATACTCCGCCAAGGATACTCGCATCAAGCTGATCCCACTATCCCCTAACAAAGGTGTTGCACACCTGCGCAGCATCGCCTTAGCCCACTGTGCCGGTGAGTATATCGCCGTGCTGGATGCCGATGATTTTTCCCTGCCATCCAGATTGCAGCTACAAGCCGATTACTTGGATGTGCATCAGGATGTTGTGCTTGTGTCGTCATACGCCTCGGTGATTGATGCGGAAGGCAGGGTTCTAAAGCCTATCGTAACCATCCCCACCACGGACGATGTACTTAGGTGGCGTCTATTTAGCGGTAACTGCTTTGTCCGCTCCACTTTGATGTTCCGCAGGGACGCAGCTATCAAAGCAGGGGGGTACAATTCTGCAATGACCTGTGCTGAGGATATGGACATCATCTGTCGCCTCATGCTGCAGGGTAAGCTGGCAGCAATACCACACATCCTAAGCTGTTGGCGCAGCCACCAATCAAGTTACACTCAACAAGCTATGGATAGAATTATGCAGGGAACGTACCAAATACTCCGAAGCAACGTACAGCGCATCCTGCAGACAGAGATTGGCAATAATCTTGCCCAAGCCTTACACAGTTCCCAACCGGCTAATCCGCATGAGTTTGTTGATTTATTGGAGCTGATATTGCGCTATCATGCACAGCTCTGCGAGCACGAGTCCAACCCGCAATCTCACCGCAACTACCACCGCCTCTGTTTGGGTTCACTACTTAAAATCCGCAAGCTCTGCCGCAGACAAGCTTGGTTCTTTACTGTGCGTCCTGCTTTACGGGCTGCTATCATTCGTTTACTCAGCACCCCAGGATATCTCTGGTTCTGGGATACAAAGCTGCGCATTTCACTCCGCAAGAGGTTATATTTACTTGCACTTAGATATAAGATACACATAGGATGAATATTATGAAAAGAGCACTAATCACCGGCATCACTGGACAGGACGGTTCTTATCTTGCCGAACTGCTACTGAACAAAGGATATGAAGTTCATGGCGTTATCCGCCGTGCCTCAAGCTTCAACACCGGACGCATCGACCATATCTTCAAGGACTTCCATAGCGCAGATGCCAGGCTCTTCCTGCATTATGGCGACCTAACGGATAGCAGCAACCTCAATCGCCTCCTGGAACAAACCCAACCCGATGAGATATACAATCTCGCTGCTCAAAGCCACGTGAAGGTTTCTTTCGATGTCCCGGAATACACCGGAGAAGTGGATGCTTTGGGCGTGCTGCGCATCCTGGATGCAATCAAAGACACAGGGTTACACACCCGCTTCTACCAGGCTTCCACCAGTGAGCTTTATGGCTTGGTGCAAGAGGTTCCCCAAAAGGAAACCACTCCCTTCTATCCCCGCAGTCCCTATGCCGCCGCCAAGCTATATGCCTATTGGATTGTGCGCAACTACCGCGAGGCATACGGCATCTTCGCCTCCAACGGCATCTTGTTTAACCACGAGTCACCTCGCCGTGGAGAGACCTTTGTCACCCGCAAGATTACCCGCGCTGCCACCCGCATCAAAGCCGGATTGCAGGACAAGCTGCACCTCGGTAACATCGATTCCAAGCGAGATTGGGGCTATGCACCCGAGTATGTGGAAGCAATGTGGCTCATGCTGCAAGCAGAAAAGCCGGATGATTTCGTTATCGCCACCAATGAAATGCACACCGTGCGCGAGTTCATCGAGCTTAGCTTCAAAGAGTTAGGCATCGACATTGTTTGGGAAGGCAAAGCAGAGAACGAAAAAGGATTGGATGCCAAAACAGGGAAGGTTATTGTGGAGATAGATCCTTTCTACTACCGTCCCACTGAAGTGGAACTGCTTATTGGCGACTATAGTAAAGCAAAGAGAGAGCTTGGTTGGCAGCCCCAAACCACCTGTAAGGACTTGGTAAAGATTATGATTGCTGCAGATTGGCAGCTTGCGCAAAAGGAAGCATCACATGGAATTACACAGTAAGATATACATCACCGGGCATACAGGCTTGGTTGGCTCTGCCATTATGCGTTGCCTCAAGGCAAACGGCTATCATAACCTGCTGACACGCTATTTGGAAGAGCTGGATTTGACCAATCAGGCTGCGGTGGATGCCTTTTTCGCCTCCGAAAAACCCGACTATGTTATCCATGCCGCTGGTAAAGTAGGTGGCATCCTTGCCAACAGCCTCTATCCCGCCGATTACATCTACCAAAACCTGATGATGGCAGTCAATACCATCCATGCTGCATATCGCAACGGAGTTAAGAAGCTGCTTTTCCTTGGCTCCTCCTGCATCTACCCCAAGCTCTGCCCTCAACCCATCAAGGAAGAATATCTGCTTACCGGTGCCTTAGAGCCTACCAATGAAGCATATGCCCTGGCTAAGATAGCTGGCCTGAAGCTGGCACTTCATTACCGCAAACAGTATGGATGCGACTTCATATCTGCCATGCCCACAAATCTTTACGGTATCAACGACCACTTTCACCCGGATAACTCCCATGTCCTTCCTGCCCTCCTGCGTAAAATGCACTTAGCTAAGTGCCTAATGGAGAACGATATGGATTCCCTTTATCATGATCTTGAGGCTGATGGAAGCTTGCAAGCCGGGGATACTATACAAGAGGCTTTAGCTCGTTTTGGGATTACTCAAGTTGCAGATAGGGTGCAGCTTAGCCTTTGGGGCACGGGTTCACCCTTCCGGGAGTTCCTCTTTGTGGATGATCTTGCCTCTGCCCTGCTGTTCTTGATGAATAACTACTCTGCCGACCCCGCGATTAACATCGGCACCGGAGTGGATATCAGTATCAGGGACTTGGCTTTGCTGATTAGAGATGTGGTAAGCTTCCAAGGTGAGATTTTGTGGGATAGTTCCAAACCGGATGGCACTCCCCGAAAACTTTTGGACGTTAGCTTGTTGAATAGCCTTGGTTTCACCGCCAAAACCGAGCTAATTGATGGATTGAAGGCTACCTATAACTGGTATCTCAGCCGCTGATACGCGCTTGGAATCATTGCAGTATCATTACGGACTTATTGCGGACCAAGTCCGTAGTGAGTCCGTAATCATAGCGTATTAACAGCAGGAATAAAGCACTTGTTAGTTCTAGGCAGCTCACCCGGATAGATTAGCCCATCCAAGCGCTGTCCAGCTCTCCCTTCAGGAAGGTAAAGGCTTTCCCTCCAATCAATAAACGCTCATTTCGGAGCGTAAGCTGAAACAACCCTCCCCTTTGCGATGCTTGGTATGCCAGAAGTTCGGTTTTTCCCAGTTTTTCTGCCCAGTATGGTGCCAGACAGGTTTGGGCAGAGCCGGTCACCGGGTCTTCGTTAATCCCCTCCCAAGGCGCAAAATACCGGCAGACATAGTCATGAGGTATATCCCCGGGAGCAGTTACGGCTATGCCATGCAATTCACTTGTTTGCAGAGGCATCAGAGCTGAGAAATCCGGCTTCATCTCAAGTATCTGCTGAGGGCTTTGGTATATCAAAACAAGGTTTTTGTTCGCAGGTGAGCGCATCACTGAAACAGGTGCTACAGCGGAAACAGCCTTAATTATTTCCGGATTTACTTCGTAAGGGGAAGGCTCGTCCACCGGAAAGTTCAGCCAAATAGTGTTGCCACTTCTCTCTGCCCAAAGCTGACCGCTTAAGCTTTCAAACTCAATGCTTTGTGCATCGGGTGCATAATGCTCGAAGAGCACTTTTGCCGCTGCCAAGCTGCCATGCCCGCACAACGCAACCTCCACCTCGGGTGTGAACCAGCGAATATGGTAGCGGTTGGCAGCCAAGTGTTTCAGAAATACCGTCTCCGAAAAGCCAAATTCTTTTGCCAAAGCCTGCATGGCTGCATCTCTGGGGTAATCTGGCAACAGCAAAACTGCTGCGGTGTTGCCGTGGTAATATCCATCAGCAAAGGCGTTAACGAAATACACTGTATGCTTCATGTTTGCTCCTTTGTGGAAGATGTTAGGTGGCTGAATGCAGCATCGCCAGCAGCTTGTTCCGAAGCTGCAAACTAAGCGCAGCGAATACCTTATGAGCCAAATCAGGTTCGCTTTTCAGCAATTCGCAGAGCTGAGCATAAGGAAAGATGATAGTATCCACTTCGCACAAAGCGATAACATCCGCAGTTCTCCGGGTGGGGATAATGAAGTTCATCTCTCCAATCAGGCTTCCTGCATCTATCCTTGCCACTTCGCGGCTGCTGCCATCCTCTGTGTTGATGCTGATGGACACCTTACCCTGCTCCAGAGAAATGATGTCCCTGCTGCGATTGCCCATGCGGATGATGGTTTCCTGCGGTTGATAAAGCTGTTGGTGTGCCACACTCTTCAGGCGGATTATCTCTGTTTCGCTGAGAAAGCAGTAAAGCGGATGGTCATTAAGCTTGCGCATTGCTCTCTCCCATGTGGGTGATGCGAATAATCTTGAGGCATAAACAGTCGTTGATAGCTGCATTGATGCGGGAAGCAAGCTCCGGCTTGTCGGCAACAAAGCCTTCCAATGCAGTAAAATCCCAAAAGCGAATAATGCTGTCTCTGCGGGTACGAAGAGCATAGCATGCTTTCGCAGTATCAGGATAGCATTCTTCCCCCGCAATCTCGCCTGCCTGCACAATTCCCACACATTTACCTGTTACATCCAGCATTTCCAGTTCACCTTGCTGCACCATGATAATGCTGTTTACAGGTTCGGCATAGCGTAGCGCATATTCATAGGCAGGAAAAGGCTTAGTGATGCTAAGCTGCAACAGCTCTTCTGCTTGTTGGTCATCCAGATACTTCAATAGGTCAAAATCTTGGGTGCGAGTGTAGATGTTCATAACTTGCGAAACCCTCCGCGCAAGCGCAGCAAAGTAATGATAAAACTAAGTGAAATAATGAAGAAACTCACCAGGATGTCCACTAAATAGCTCTCCCTTTCCTTGCCCAAGAACATTGTTTTGTGGGATAAAAAGATGTTGCGAGCTTGGTTTAGATAGTCGCCATGAGCCAGTTTAACTGTTGATTGAAGCTGCTTGTTACTATAGCGGGTTTCGGGATGGGAGTTGAGAAAGCCATTGTAGGAATTAACATCCTTCATGTATTGTTCATAACTGCGGGAGGTATCTTTAGCCTGCTCCAGAAAGGATGCTTTTTCCCGATCCAAGGCGTTCAAGCGGGCAGAGGCAACCACCCAACCTTCATAGAGCCAACGGGAGGGGATGACATGGCAAAACTCCGGTATTTCCCTGCTCTTGTTTAGGCGTAGAGCGGGATTCATATCCGCAAAGCGGATAACCGCACCACTGAACATAATCTGAGGGATGATTACCAAAGGCAGGATGTTCACGATGGCACTTCTGTCCTTGATAAGCGAGGAAAAAAGCAAGCCCAAGGCATAACCTGTTACGCCACTGAGCAGGAGAAAGATTGTTTGAGGTATAGCAAAACCACGCATGCCCAAAACCAATGCTGAGACATGGTAATATAGCAACACCTGAACCGAGGTCATCAACAGCAGAACCAAATGCTTGGAGATAAGCTGGCAAAGAGAGGAGATGTTTAGCTTCATCTCACGCTGGATGCTGCGGCGTTCACCCAGCAAGTCGTCAATGCTGTTTGCCAGCCCGATGAAGATAAATATGATTACGGAAATGAAGCCAAAGAGCAGAGCATTGCCGTTCTCGAGGAAGCTGTATGTGGTGCCATTTTCCGTTCCTCGCAAAACAAAAGAGCTAATGGCAGCCAGTAGGGGAGCTACCAATAAGGTCATGCCAAGGTTTATCCTGCTGCGGCTCTTGTTCACGAAGTTACGCCCCACTAGGAGTAACATGCTTCCTGGGCGGAAATGTAACTTGTTACGTCGCTTCAGAATTGGTGTTTGCTGCTCACTGCTCTCTTGCTTTTGGCTGCCTTGCTCCAGGGTTTTACGAAAGCTATAGTTTCGGTATTTCTGCTCCCAATAATCCGGACTGAAGCTCCTATTGCCGTTGTGATCCACTGTTTCTACCAGATCAAAGAAATAGTCCGGCATCTGCAGGTTACGTTTTGTTATCAGGGCATCTTGTTTTGTTCCGCTCTTTGCTAGCTCATCCTCAAAATAACCGAAGATTTCTCTGCTGCTGCCGAAGAACACTTGCTTTCCACCCGTATCGAGCAACAAGGTGTAATCAAAGGCTTTAAAAACCGTGGCGTTGGGCTGGTGGATGGTGCAAAGGATTATCTTGTTCTGTTCTTTCAGGTCACAAAGGAAATCCGTGATATTCTCGGAATCCTTGGAGGATAGCCCGCTGGTTGGTTCGTCCAGAATAATGATAACCGGGTTAAGCACCAGTTCCATGGCAATGTTTAGCCTGCGACGCTGCCCACCGCTGAGCTTCTTATTCATCACATCACCAACCTGCATATGGCGTTGTTCAAACAAGCCCACGCTGCGCAGCAGATTCTCGATGCGAGTGCGTATCTCGGTACGGTTCTTCAAGCTTGGCAGTGCAAGCCGGAGACGATAGTATAGGTTTTCATACACGCTCAAATTGGGGAATAGCAGGTCATCTTGCGGTACATAGCCTATATATTTAGCGAAGTAAGGGAAGTTAGCGTTGAAATCCACTCCGTCTATGCTAATTCGGCTGCGAGTGGCATGGATATCGCCCAACAGTACTTGGAGCAGGGTTGTCTTTCCGCTACCGCTGGGTCCCATGATAGCAGTCATACTGCCCTTGGGCACTTTGAAGGCGATGTTGGAGAGAGCAGTTTTACCCCCAGGAAAGCTGTGGGACACTTCATCTATACACAATTCGTCTATTCTTATGGGGATTTCAATCAGTTCCCAATGCCTGTTCACAATGTAGTTCGCCCCATTGAGACTGATTATGTCCAGGTTCGGAGTAAAAGGTGTTTCCTGCTTGATGGGCAAGAGATTAAGGTATATATTGCTTTCTTCCGGGCTCTTAACCCACAGGTTGCCATCGCGGTTGTAGAAATGCAGCATGGCAGAAGCCTGTTGCTCGCTGCCGATATACAGCCCGAACTTGTCGCGGCACAAGTAATAATCCACGGAACTACTGGCTAGGGAATCATCCTCACCCTGCTTGAGGAGGAACTGTAAGACGCTTGTCGCATCGCCTTCGGCAAGGCACTCATCCAAAGCGAGCTCCTTGGCAGAGCCATATTTGCTTTCCGTGTAAAACCTATGGTTCTTACTAATAAGCGTAAACTCTTTTCCCTGTAGCTTGATAGGAGCAGGACTGAGGTTATATACATGCCAGAGATTATCCACAGTTAAGCTGATATCCCCTGCGTAACCAGGTAAGATAAGCAATTCATCGGCACCAAGGTGATGAAACACACCCTCGGTTAGGGTATTGTACTTTCCAAGAGCTAGCTTTCTGCATTGCTGAGTGGCAGAGCTTCCTTTCAGGTACAGCAGCACCATGGATTCTATCATGATGAAGGTCAGTTTTAGTTTATTGTCTTTGCCAACAAAGCGGAAGTCCGCATTAGAGGCTGCCCACTGCATTGAGTTATGCAGATAGCTCCGACTGCCATCGGGGATGAGATCAGGCAAGGAAAGGCTGTCCAGATTGCCTTCCATCAGCTGGTAAATCTCATCGAGGGAGTTCACATCCAGCCTCAGCAGATCAGTAAGCTCCACAATCTCCAAACTACCCAAAATGTTTAGCTTACTCCGTTCGTGATATGCCAAGCTGATGAGGTTTAGGATTATCTTGCTACGGTCAGACTTGCTGAGGTGAGCATTTATCAAGCTCTCTGCATCGCGCAGGGAAAGCACACTGCTGCGTGCCTGTTCCAGCTTATATAGCGGGATGCTGTTACCAAACATGGAGTGCAGCAGACGGTCGATATAGTTCAGTTCCTCTCCGCGGAGCTTCGTCGTCCTGGCCATATATAGGTATAGGGACACTACGGCATTCAGCATGCTATCCAACACGCTTTGTTCAGTAGCATTGTTGGTATGCTTTTTGGCGAAGTTTGGCAAGCGGAGCACAGCCATCTCAGGAGACGTAAACAGCCTTAAGGCGTTCGATTCTCAGCATTGCGACACAGACATACATAAGCTATATTATTCCTTCAAAACTAAGTAGCGGAATAATTATTTTGACTATCACATTGTCAAGCAGAATTTACAACTCAGTTTCGGAGAGATTAGCCTACGCGGAATATTCACTAACGCCGGAGCACCAGCTTACCTTTATAGCTTGTACCTTTACCATTAAGGCTTTGAACCTGATATAGGTATACGCCCGCAGCAAGCTGTAGTTCAGGCAGTTGCAGCTCTGTACCTTCGAAGCTTTGGTGGTGTACCAGCTGCCCCTTGAGGTTGTATAGGGATAGCTCTCCCCCCGTAGCATCCGTCCCACTAATCTTTAGCGTTGTCCCCTTTCGTACAGGATTGGGATACAGGTTTAAAGGCTTGGCAGAAACCACCAAATCCTCATTTGCCGAACTGGGACTATAGAGCTTCATATCGGTAGGCATCAAAGCCACGGTATATTGCTTCCAATGGCTTAGGTCTGGATGCACCAGCTTGACAATGCCATTGCTTCCCCACACCGGACTCAGCAAAGCGATAAATGATGCATTGCCCACTATCTCCGATGCTCCCATTGCCAAAGGATTTTCCGCCCCATGCAGCACAGAAAAAGCAGTGGGATTGTAGCTGTACATCACAGCTCCATTACTATCACCCACATAAGCCAATTCATCGCCTGCCATCCACAAACACCCCGGAGTTCCACCCAAGGGAATGGTCTCCACCACACTGTTGCTCAGTGGGTCAATAACACAAACAGCACCCCCGATATCCGCCCAATTACCCGTACATGAAACATGTATCTTACGGTTATGCACGCTTAGGTACTGCGGATTGGCAGATACAGGGATAGTGCCTTCTGTTGTGAAGCTGTCCAAGGCTATCACAGAGACAGAAGAACCGGCATAGTTCTGCATATAATTCCCCGCATTGGCAACATACAGCTTATCCCCGAACACACACAAACCTTCCGGCGCATAGCCTACATTCACGCTTGCCACCACGCTGTTGCTATTTGTATCCACTTTATACACCTTACCCGTAAACAAGCCGCTCACATAGAGATAGCCTTCGTGTAAAACCGCATCCCAAGGATTGCTGCTCATTCCGATGAACACGTTTGCCACCAAGCTGCCATCACTGCGGGATAGCTTTTGCACGGCATTGTCTCCCGAGCACACCACCCAGAGGTAATCCTCATCCACCACAACCTTGTTGGGGGTATTTCCCAAGGAGGCAAAGCTATTGTTAACAGCATCACTGACCGTATCAATCCTGCTCAAAGTTCTGCTTTGCGAATTCACCACATACAGCATTTCCGCTTGTGCCCCGATGCTAAGCAGCAGGAATATAAGCAGCACCACTAATCTATTCAATCCGGTAAGTCTCAGTTTATATATCATTTTATTCTCCTTGTTATCTCATTTGTAGTTCTTGGTTCCAATGCTCAATCCTGTGTACCAGTTAATCCCCGGTTGCGGAGTGTAAGCATAGATGCTGTATCGTTTATCCAGTATGTTATTCACCTTCGCCTCAGCTTGGATCTTGAACCCACCAAGCTGCATCTGCCAGAAGCCCGCTACATCCACATTCTCAAAGGATGGAAGCGGCTCAATCAGGTTATCCGGCGTGCTATATTGCTCTCCGGTATGGCTATAGGAGATGCTCAGAGCTTGCTTATCTGTCCCCATCTTCAGCTTTGCCACCGCCTTGCGTTCCGGCGTATAAACCAATGTCTTGTCATAGCTTGCGCTGTGGCTGCCATCCGGATTAAGCGACCTATCCACTGCTTTGGTAAAAGTTATATTCCCGCTCAGCACCAGGTATCTCCCCCACTTCAGGCTGCCGTCAGCTTCCAGGTTCTGCATCTCCGCCTTGCCCACATTAAAGGGCTTCCAGCTTACTCCGTTCAGGTAATACTGCCGCCATTGAATAAGGTCTTGCACCTTGTTTTGGTAATACGCCAGTTTCAGCTTACCGAATCCGGAACCAAGCTCTCCATACACACTGAACCCAAGGGACTTCTCGCTTTTCAGAGCGGGATTACCCTGCGTTTCGCTATCCCCAATCCAGAACATATCAAACAGCGAGGGTTGCGAAAAGGCAGTGCCCACATAAGCCCCAAGCTTAAGCTCTTCCGCAAAGGGTAAGCTCAGCTCGTTCTCCAGCCTCCAGGTGCCGTGCAGCAGGTCTTCACTATAATCTCCCCGCAGCGCACCAAGCAGCTTATATTCGGCATATAAGGGAAAGAAACTGCGTTGAACCGTAGCCCCAACTGCCTGATTGTTACGCTTACCTGTGCTTTTGCTGTGCTGCAGGCGGTTATCAAACTCATAGTTCAGCAGTCCATATTCTGCGCTCAGCCCAAGTTTCCCGTCTTTGATGGCATAGCTTCCGTATGCCTTCACTCCGCTGCTAATCTGCTCTTGCTGATAATCCCCGGGGGCAATGGGGATGCTGGAGCCTAGATTCTGATAATCGCTGTGGTCTCGGTTATGCCACATCAGCATCTCTGTGCTCAGCTTGGCAAAGCTGCCGATACTGCGCAGAGAATGCTGTTGATAGTCCCCTTCAAGCTGTGAGCTATCGTACAGATCGGTAAAGTTTATCGTCCCGGGAAGCTGCCGCTTGAATGTTCCCGCATTAAAGCTATAATCCGTCTGCACCGTACCGCTGAACACGCTTCCCTTAAGATACAAGCCATCACTGCTTTTACGGTTATGCACCCGTTTCCGTTCCTGCTCCACCTGCCAAAATTCCGGGGTGTCATACAAGAAGTTGTTATCCGCCTGCTGGCTGGTATATTCCCCCACCAGCGCAAAATGCTTTCTCCCATAGGAAAGGGCATAACTCTCTTTCTGCATGCCGAAAGAGCCAAGCGCAGCACTGAGCTGAAGCTCCGGCAGCTTGGCGTGTTGGGCACTCTTGGTGTGGATGTGCACAATCCCCCCAATCGCCGCAGAACCGCCATACACGGAGGAATTTCCCTTAATCACGTCGATATAGTCTATCTGCCCCATTGGGATGCTGCTGAAGTCAAATGCCTCACCCGCCGGGTTTAGCACCACCCCATCCAGCATCACCAATGCATGCCGGCTGAAGCTTCCCAATAGCGATAAAGTCTGTTTCTCCCCACTCAAGCGGATATCGGAAGTGCTGAACACGGAGTTCTCTAAGAGTAGTGAGGCAGTATTATTCACCTTGGCATTGGTGTCGGGGTGGATAATATCGGCGTTCAAGGCAGGGGTTATCATCTTATATTCCAATGCTTTCACCCGCACCGTAGGCAGAGTTATTTCCTCTGTGCTCATGGTGATTGTCAGGTATCCCCCGCTTTGGGGAACTGCCAGGGGCTGATAGCCCAAACGGCTGATATACAGGCTGTCTGCTTCGCTTTGCATACTGAAACTGCCATCCGCTTTGCTATACACTTGCCTGTGTTTGTCGCTGATCAGGGCTCCGCTGATTGCCTTTCCACCGGAATCCTGCACCCTGCCAATAATTGCCGGTAGCATTGCGACTGTGCTCACCAGCAGGCAGATTAGCAGCAGCACTTTGCTGCCCACGCCTGTGCGTTTGTTCATGAGTGTTCACCTCTGTTTTACTGTGACTTGAGATGAACATTTCTGGCTGTAACCCATGCTCCGTAGGTTCATTAAGCCTTGCTTGTGGCAGGTTTCCTGGCTCGCAGCGGATTCTTACGAGACGCCTTCCCGATTTCTCAGTGACGGCTCTATCCTTTTGTGCTGCTTACAGTGGCGGACACCGCTTTCGCTTCAAACGAAATTCCCTATTACCTTTGTTAAAAGCACCATCAAGTCACAGGCTTATCTTTGTGCAAGCTGCTTTTCCGTCAACCCCTTTTTTCCCCACACTCCGCTTGCTCTCTCCCATGCTGCTTTTTCCCCTTGGTTTAACCACTGATGTTTCGCAGGCGATTCCCGGGTCATTCTCTCATCCCACCCGGGAGTCACGAGGGAATCACCTGAGAATGACCTCAGATTAGTTGCGTAGATAATCCTTGTGTATTGCATAAACATGGCAGATGAACAGGATAGAAATATGGAGCCTATTATAACCCCACAGGATTATCCCATTCTGCTGATGTAATATCGAGCGTTTTATCAATGCGATTGTTTCCTGAGATATCCCTTGACAAGAAATAACCGAGTAAGATTATTGGCAATGTTGAGGTGAGATAACGGTTACGGACATAAAGATGTAGCTCTGCTAAAGGCTTTGTAAAACATTAGCACTTGGATGGGGCAAGAAGGATAACACATGATTCTCAAAGTTAGGCTGGCAAAAAGCTTTTACCCGCTCATGCTGCTGCTATGGGTAGTGACGCTGTGTGCGGTTAATGCCCATAGCTCTCTGGAACTGCCTGCCTTGCAGAAGGGCGAACAGCTTATCCAACATCATGGCTTCTCTCTTGTATATTCCGAAAAGGACGAACAGGCAAAATGGGTTGCCTATACCCTAACCCCGGAAAAGGCAAATAGCAAGGTAGCAAACCGCGAAAAAGAAAGCTTCCGCAAAGATCCGCTTATCTTAACCGGTTCGGCTGAGGATAAGGACTATAAGAAAAGCGGTTACAGCCGAGGGCACCTCTGCCCCGCCAATGACAATACCTGGAGCCCAGAAGCGATGCGTGATTGCTTCTATTTTTCGAATATGAGCCCCCAGCTACAGGATTTTAACAATGGGGTGTGGAAGGATTTGGAGCTGTATGTGCACGACCTGGCTACGCAGTATGACACCCTTTACATCGCTACGGGTCCTGTGCTGAAAAGCAAGAAAGCTCTCAAAACCATCGGGAAAAATGAAGTTTCCGTACCGGATTATTTCTTCAAGGTTATAATGGTATATGGCAAGGAACCGAAAGCTATTGGTTATATCATCCCGCAAGTGGGCTTTGGTAAGGACTTTCAAGCCTATGCCTGTAGTGTGGATGAGGTGGAGAAGGTGACGGGGGTGGATTTCTTTGCATTCGTTGATGAATATTTGCAGAGAATATTTGAACAACAAATCTCGGAGTTATATAGTGTAATCAAACCTGAACAATAGGAGTAGAGATGAATTCTAGCATTAAGAAGATTCCCAAGTTGCCGAAACTACCAAAACTACCTAAGTTACCAAAATTGCCTGAGATCCCTAAACTACCAGAACTACCCAAACTACCCAAGAAACAAGATGGTATTTTTCCTAAACCACCTAGTCCACCCAAACCACCCAAACCGCCTAAACCGCCTAAACCGCCTAAACCACCTAAACCACCTAAACCACCTAAACCACCTAAACCACCTAAACCACCTAAACCAAAGCTGCCTAGAGTGTTTTAATTACAACTATGTGTAGCGAATTTGAATTAATTACACAGGCACTAATATCTCGTCATGTGTAAGTCGTCGCGAGAGGGAAACCAGATAACGATATTGAATTTGCAGCAAGGCATTGAGGAACAAATAATCATTTATTATAAGCAGTAACGTGAAATCTACTTGAATTACGAAGAGTAGAAATACAAATACAAGTAACAACCCTAATAGTAAGGAGAAACAATGGAAATCAAGTTTACTTTGGACGAAACTGAACATGCTAGCCAAATCGAGGTACTAAAAAGAAACCTTGGGATAGAACAGGATGATTTACATGACGCTTTGTCAAGAATAGCACTGACTAGTTTTATGGAGTATTTCAAGATGCTCTCCGGTGAAACTATGCCATCAAAAGCAGATGAAGTTCGTCAATTAAGACTATTTTTACTTTCACAATATTACAAAAGTGGTGATTTGCCATCTATTCAAGAAATTGTTGCTATGTTCCATATAACGAATATGCAGGCAAATACATTACTTAGTAATGTAATCTCACGATATCATCTTGAAATTCGTGAAAACCTAAAAAAGTCAATCAGGAACATACTAAGTGCGGCTAGCACCAATGACAGAAGAATAATTATGATTTGTACTTCTCCCGTTATCATGAGTCATATGAATTCCGAGTTGTGCATTCATGCACCGGAGTATAAAAAAGTAAAAAGAGTTAATGGCTCTGTTGGAGAAATTGATTGTACCTCGGATACTTATGATAAGCTGGTCGAGTTATTCACACCAGTTGAGGTATAACATGGGTATTAAAGGTATCGAGTTGATTTCCCTTTTAATGGTTTTCTTAGTGTTCTTTCTGGATAAAACGGGTAATTATTTGACTGGATATTTAAGAGTGCCTAAACCATCGAAGACTTTAAGGCATGATTATAAGGCTTATCTTAATGAAACTGTTAAGCTACACATCCAGATTATGTCTGGTATATTGCTTGAGTTAGCCATACTATTAGTATATGGCAATAGCATATATTACATCATTACTCGTTCTTCATTTTCACTAGTAGAACCCGATCCTATTTGCAGCTTATCCCTAATGATATATATATGTGTCATAGGGTTATCAGTATATAGTGTATCTATGCTTTTAGCTCTGAGGAACAGGAGCAAATAGCAGTATTATGCATTGTTTTGATTCATAACCTAGTAAGTCCGGATGTAGATATGATAGTAAAGAGTACAGTACTTCACCTGCGTTTTTGTATAATGCTAGTTTTAGTGCTTGCTTCCTGCGCACAAACTCCTATTAGTGACAGAGATAATTTGAAATATTCACAACTTATAACTACTAACAATAGCTTGATTGCTCATTGCGAAAAGCAAATCGTGGAAGAGCATGAAATGGTGACAGGTGAATTAGACGAGGTACTTACCCTGCAACAGAAGCTAATGTCCATCCGTGATGAGATGCAGAAAAAGAAGGGTTTTAACAAGGATGTACTAATGATCCTTGATAATGAGATAGCAGATATTGAAATGATGTTTGGTGAGTTCAAGGATGGTGAGGGGACTATTCCGGCTAAGCATTACCTTTTCTTTGCCAGTTACCTGAGGCAAACCAATGCAAATCTGCAAGTTTTCTTAGATCACAAATAGGAAGGATATTATGGATAGACAAGCGTTTGAAAATGCTAAACGTGAGATATCAAGCAGTCTCAGCGAATACTTGCAGAATTCAGGGGAAGATAGCAAAAAGCTTGTGCAACAAAACACTTTGTATTTTATGGAGAGGATGCAGTGGATAGATGAGATGATGTGTACTGGCAAAATGAATGCAGCGCAAGCCGAAAAAGTCTTCCATTTGAACAGGCACAGTTTTGAAGCTATGGCACTAGCTGAGAAGCATCTCTCACAGGCAAACACAAAGAAGCTTATCAAAACAATCGCCAAAAAGCTGTTGGAGATTGCTGTTTCTCAGGGCTTAAAAGCTCTGTTGCTTGCTTTGTAGCACTATGACAGGATGGGCAATTCATCCTTCATTTACTGGTTTTATACTCCGCATGATATCGAAGTATGGCTTGTTTATATAGAATTTATTGGTTGAAGAAGCCCTTAGTTAGGGTGTGGGGAGTTTTAAAGCCCGAAAATGCCTTGACATATTTCAAGGAGCTATATTCATAAGCCGTAGTGAGTATTTACGCGCATAGAGAGGCGAACATGAAGATAGATAGGATACAAATATCCAACTTCCGAGGAATTGATAATTTTAACCAAATACTAGTTAATCCCATAACTGAAGAGCCGTTGAATGTAGTTATTTTTACCGGACCAAATGGTTGTGGCAAAACAAGCATCCTTGAGGCAATAGTTATTACCCTAACAGAAAAAAAGACCAAGGACGATAAAGTTTTCAGCAAAAGAAACGAGAGAAACGGCAAGGACTATTCAATTTCCATTCATATGATTGATGGAAGTAATGATTTCACACTAAAGAAATCTACTCCCAAGCCTAACGAATTGCTAAGAATTAAACCAAAAGGCTTTGATCAGGTTGAGTACTTTTCTTCATGGAGAGAGCCCTTATTAAAGGGTCCGTTATCCGTCACAATAGGAAAAAAAGGGAACCGCCCTCAAGATGTGGAATCCAACCGACTATGGAACCTGAAGCAGTTTTTAATTGATTCATACGTGGCAGATAACCTCCCGAAAGATGTAAAATACAAGAACATATCGCATAAGAAAGCCGTTAATAGAATAGTAAAGGCATTTTCACATTTCTATCCCAACTCGGGGATTGAAGTAAAAATTGGTAGTGTTAGCGACAATGTTGAAGAAGGCTTTGATGTTTATATCAAATACCCCAATAGTGGTGATAATTACGTATCATTAGATGAGCTCAGTTCCGGCGAGATAGAGCTGTTTTCGTTTCTCAGCACCATTATTCGTAAAGATTTGACGGATGGGATATTGCTGATTGATGAGCCTGAACTGCATCTTCATGTTTCCTGGCACAGAATATTTATCAATGCCCTAAGAGAGTTACTGCCAACCACCCAGATAATTTGCGCAACTCACTCGATGGAGATCATCGAATCAGTGAAGAGCTACGAGCGTTTCATAATTAAGAGTGATGATGACTATACAGATGATACCAAGGGTTTAGAGTGATGAATAGCAATAGCAGCCTAAACAGAGCTAACCCGCCTATAAAAGTGTATGTAGAAGATGCACTTACAAAAGAGTACCTTAGTATAATCTGGGCAGATTCCCTTTCTGCACTCAATATCAAGGTTGCAGGTAATGTATTTGCCGTAAGAAGCCTTGTTGCATACGAAAATGCTGACAAACAAGCTTGTTGGGGTATAGTAGATAGGGATTATCGGTGGGATGCCCCAACAAGCAAGAACAACATATTCACACTTAGCAAACATGAGATTGAGAATTACCTCTTGGATGCTAAGGCAATTAGTCAATCAGATTTTAACGCAAAACAAAAGCTTTCTGAAGATGCCATCCAGACCAGAATAGACACTTTCATCATTGATAATAAGTTCTGGTTTGCGTGTTGTTACCTTTTATCGAAACTCAACCTATTAGTTACACAGGATTTTCCACCCAACCCTAATAGAACCATAATCTTGGACACACAAGCAATATTAAGATACATCAACGATAGTGGCTATCACCAATCGGTGTCAGAAAAACTGCAGACTATTGACCCTAAGCTAATTGCATCACATGTGAGTGATATTGTTAAAGAAATTGAGCAGGTTTACATCGATGATGAGCAACATGACTTGTTTCCCGGTAAGGAAGTTTTCCGTGATATTAGAGGCACTTTGCCAGGCTCAAACTATGCAGATAAGTTGACCATGGATATTGACCTAGCAAAAGAGATTGCTGTTTACCAAGTAAAAGCCAATCGTATCCCGGTTGAGTTGACTTCAATAAAGAACTCGATGCTGCGCAACCAACAATAGTTACACCCCTATTTGTGTGCTCATGGGACTTCAAAGAAGATTGTTTATTATCTGCTTCTCATTAATATGTGATTAAGGTTAGTATCTATTTGGGGCAAGCGGAACAAGTGTTCAATTTGAACAGGCACAGTTTTGAATATATGGCATTAGCGGAAAAGCACCTCTCACAGGCAAACACGAAGAAGCTCAGCAATTTCCAAAAAGCTATTGGAAATTGCTGTTTCTCAGGGCTTAAAAGCCTTGCTTCTCTCCTTGTAAAGCTGATCCTCTATCTACGTTGCATGGAGAGGTGGCTTAGCCTTTCCGCCACTTTGTGCTTGACATTATTAAGAAAGTGCGCATCCTTGCCTTAAGAGATAATTAGGGGTTCTTATGCGTAGAATGTATGTTCTTTTATCCGCAGCAATCGCGATGTTGTTGCTGTTGCTTTTTGCCTGTGGGGATGATACTCCTTCGCCATTCCGGGTATATTGCCGGGTGGATGGTGCGGGATCTGATAGTGCAGTGCGGGATAACAGCCTGCAGGTTGGCTCACTTGGCAAAGCCTTTTACCTTACGGATGACATTGTGTTTCATTTGGGAGAGGTGCTAACCCGTCACTCTTTGCAAACGGGTTTATCCACGCAGATATCGCCGGTTGCGATGCAGATAAGCGATAAACAGTATTTGGCGATTGACCGGGCTAACCAAATGCTATATTTTGCCGCAGACCATGCCATATTCAAGATGGATTTTAGTGGCGGTGCCTGCACCAAGCTTAGCCCCGAAGCTGAGGGAGAATATTCTGCTCCCGCTCTTTCCCCCGATGGACAGTTTCTTACCGCTATCCACGATGGGCATATTGCCCGCTTGAACCTCAGCTCCGGAGAGTGGAACGAGCTTAGCAGACCGGATGATGCTTTCTACGCCATATACGCCGCGGATCAGGATGCCTATTATTACTTTACGCTGACCAACGTCTCAAATTATCATGACCAAACTTTACAGCTTTTCAAACAGGATTCTCTGTCCCAAACCCCTATCCGGCTAATGGTGGATGTTCTAGATTATGGTTATTCTTCCCCCTATGACGTTGATGCGCGGATAAGCCCGGATGGCAGCTATCTTGCCATGCAGTTCACTCAGGAACCCCGTGATACCGGAGGTTATTTGACTGGTCCCATCTGGCAACGCTATCCCGTTACGCTAAACATATATGAGCGAAGCAGCGGAGCAGTTACCCAGATTGAGGATTGTTTTGCTTACAGCTTTGTGCCGGATACCGGTGAACTGCTGTACTCGCACTTGAAATACGGCATGGCTGATCTTATCCGCATGGACATGCATAGCCGCAACACCTTCATGGTGTGGGATGGGTATCATGAAAAGGACTATTATTCCTATTCGGTTACGGAGATATTCCCCAGGGATGATGGGCAGAAGATACACCTGAACGCTTGGAAGCGTAGCAGGGTGAAAATGTCGCACACCGAACCGTCCTCCACTTACCCATTATAGAATTGTGGTGAGCAAGAGAAATATGGCGTTACCAGGGATTGATTGCCCAGTTTAGCATCAGTGAACTACGCCGCTGTTTCCCCACGGGAATACCTTTAATCTCAAAGCTTTTCCAATCCTGAGTGTAACGAAGTTCAAGCCGGTTTTTGTTCGCGTAAAAGCCAGCGTTTGCCATGAACCCCGGAGTTATACCGCTTAAAGCACTCTCCACATTGATGGATGAAGAGCCAGTGTGGCTAATGTAATGCTGTTTAACATCCGCTTGGGCATAGTGCACAATGTCTCCATACACCCCAGTCCCCACAAAGAGTTTTCCATGATAGGCGTTCCTGGGAAATATTAGCTCTGTACCTATACTGAGGCGGGTAGCAATGGTGGATAGATATGTGCGCAAATCCATAACATAAGGGAATGGATGCTCCACATACCGGTTGGCAGAGTAATACTGCTCACTAACTCCGGCACGTAACACGACACGGGGATCAAGCGGGTAAAGCAGATTCACGCCAAAGCCACCTGCAAAGCCGGATTTCCAATAAACATCAGTACTGCAATCTTTGCCGATGCCTGCCCCAGCCGTTAGATCATACTCCAAAACATACTTGCTTTGCGACTCCGCAACAGGCACTTCCTGAGCAAGACACAAGCCTACGGGAAGGATCAACATACACAACACAAAAACGATACTCTTCATCATCAATCTCCTTTTGATATGTTTATCTATGCATGATTTCTGTCAAGTGTCTTTCTCAATCCATGTATCCCCGGTATAGACCGAAACAACTATTCAGGACAGTATATGCCTTATTCTATTAGCGAGGTTTAAAACTCCAAAACTGTTCTTGACATGGATAGCTTGTTGCTGTCTCGTGGATATTGAGTGTAGAATGCCCGTTGCAAAGCTGATGCTGGCGATGAAGTAGCTGGGATAACGCAAGGGAGGTCTCTGTCCTCCTTTCAGGTTTTTTTTAACTGTCTTTCCTGCGTGGTCTTCCGCATGTAAACACCGAAAGAGAAGGGTTTCAGATGAATGGAACAATGATGAAAAGGTACATAATCACATGCTCAATGATATGGATATCTGTGATGTGCTTTTGTATAACCTTAAACGTAGCAACTGACGGCAGCGGGGATTTCAGTAATATCCAAGCTGCATTGGATGCTGCCCAACCGGGAGATTCGGTGTTGGTGTATCCCGGAAGATACTATGAAAACCTGATTATTAACACCAATGACATCAGCTTAATCAGTTTGGAGGCTGTAACAGACAGTTCGGTGTATATCGAATCCACGGTAATTGACGGCTCGTTGATGAATCCTTGCTTAAGGGTTAGCCAGAGAAGTACCAATGTATCCATCAGGGGCTTCTCTTTTACTAATGGTTTAAGTATAGGTTCAGGAGGTGGATTGCTATTTAGTTCGGGTTCCAGCACATCTCTAACGAATAGTAAAGTATTTGGCAACATTGCTAACACCGGAGGGGGTATAAACGTTATTGGAGCTACTGTTGCTTTCAGTGGAGTTGAGATATTTGATAACTACTCCAAACTATTGGGAGGTGGATTATTGGCTGTCTCAATAACAGGATATTCACATACGATAACCTTTGATCCCCTTAACCGTTGCTCCATCTACAACAATCGTTCCGGTGTAGTTCAGGATATCTTAATTCGAGATGCAAATAACAACCAAATCATATATCTGGATACCTTTTCCGTGGATAACCCCACCAGCTATTATGCTGTATTTACAACGCAACACAATGAGGATTACCACATGAATATTGACTTTTTAAACGCCCATCATCAAGAGATAAACAGCGACTTATATGTATCTCCCGATGGAGATGATGCCAATGATGGGCTTAGCCCTACCAGCCCCTTAAGAACCATTCACGAAGGCATCTACCGCATTGCCGCGGATAGCCTGAGCCAAAAGACTGTACACCTGTTGCCGGGGACATATTCTCGTACTGCTAACAATCAGGTGTTCCCCATTGCGCTAAAGAGCTGGGTGAAAGTTCAGGGAAGCGGGATGGAAAACACTCTGGTTATGGGTGAGCCACACCCACAGATACCTATTGGTAATGGATCAGCAGATACTGTTTTTAAAACATATATTGAGCCTGTAGTAAGCATCGCTGATTTATCGATAACAACACAGAATACAGATAATGCCAGTGCAATTGATGGTGCGTGGAAAGGGAGCCTAAGTTTATCAAACATTCACATCTACGGCATTGCAGCAAATTTCATAGCAGCTATATGGATGTATATGACCAGTGATTATGAGAGCACTTGGGATAACGTTATCGTAGAAAACGTAACATCGACGAATAGTGGATTAGTGGACATAAATGGGGCAATGAGATCGGAAGAGCGTCGTGTAGGGAAAGAGTGTAGATCTCGGTGGTCG
>CALDSN010000216.1 GCA_937924555.1 uncultured bacterium
CGACCACCGAGATCTACACTCTTTCCCTACACGACGCTCTTCCGATCTGAAAAACTGTAGGTCTTTGCGCCGTCGGGTTGTTCATTACGGATGAAGGCAATCACCTTGTGTTCCATTTCACCTCCGCCCAGATTGCCAAACTCTGCTTGATCCAGAGGCACGGCAAGCTTCATCCCGCACTTTGCAGGTGTGCTGCCATCGCTTTCCACCACGCTTGCCTGCCATATGCTTGCACCGCTTGCGAGGATGCTGCTTAGCTTTTCGTAATATTCGTTATTATTCATGCTGATCTCCAAAGATTATCTGATAAAGGGTGCAGGCGGTTGCCACGCCAACATTCAGGGAGTTCTTCCAGCCAAGCTGGGGCAGGCTGATAAAGCTGTCGCAAAGTGCCAGGTGCTCAGGATTGATGCCCAGGCTTTCGTTGCCCAACACCAATGCCATAGGATAATTATAGACTGCAGAAAACACAGACTGCGCACCTTGCACAGTTTCCAGAGCATAGATATGCATCCCTTGCTGCTTGCAAGACATGATAGCCTCCGAAGTGTGGTCAAAGTGTCTCCAGGCAACCAAGCTTTCGGTACCCATCGCTGTCTTGGGCAAATTGGGGTGGGTAGGCAGCGGAGTTATCCCACAAAGTAGAATTTCCCCTATACCCAGGCACTCAGCACTGCGAAAGATGGAGCCTACATTGAACACAGAGCGTAGGTTGTCACAAATAAGGGTTATCCCGCTTGCTTTCTGCTTGGCAAGGGGATTGGGGAGCGGGTTTCCGTCGCCGGTGCGAATAGAAAGCTGATTGTCCTTGCGTAAGGCAGCACCGTGAAAATCATTAAGCTTCTGGAGGACAGTATAAGGGCTGATATCGGGAGCTAAACAATCCAGGAACTGGGCAGTATCACCATCCAAGGGTTGTTCTGCGAGGCTGCTGAGCTCAAGGATATGGCTAATCAAGCGCTTTCTTTCAAACGTATCATTCAGGGACAGCTCCAGAGCGCAGCTTAGCTTGTGGATTGCTTTATGTTGTTCGTTCGGGGTGAAAGATTTGAATTTCTCCGGGGTGTAACAAGCTTGCTTGGTCATAGCTGATGTCTGTGGATTAACGAGGCAGCAGTTAGAAGGTTTTCGCACACAAAATCGGGCTTTAGGACCCCGGGAAGCACACTCTCCACCATCTCTTTGCGTCCATTCCCGCTAAGCAGCAGGATAGTCTTCATGCCTGCGTTCTTGCCGAACTCAATATCTGTGCCCCTATCCCCTATCATCCAAGACTGCCTTGCGTCGAAGCTAAACTCCCGCATCGCTCGCTTAAACATACCAATGCCGGGCTTGCGGTCCTCATGCTCCACATTGTAGGGAGGCACAATACCTGTCTTGAAATAGGGAGAGTAATACACGGCATCCAGCTCCACACCCTCCGCAGAAATCAAGCCTCGCATCCTGGCAAGCACAGACTCCAGAGCTTCCACGCCAAAGTAGCCACGGGCAATGCCGGACTGATTAGTAACCACGAAAAGCAGGAAATCCATGCTCTTCAGCAGACGTAAAGCCTCTCCGGTGTAAGGATACAGATGGTATAGTTCAGGTTTGCTGATATAACCGAACTCATCGGGACTAAGCACCCCGTCCCTATCCAAAAAGATAGCTCTTTTAGTACTTCTTGCTTTCACGAGTTTGGAACCTCAGGGCATCCGGCAACAGTGTGTTGAACAACACTATGCGGTAATCCCAGTATTCGTTGCGTTTGTTTATGGTGATATCCATCTTCCAGCAATGTAGGTTACGAGATATCTGGAAGGCTTGAGAGATCATTTCCTTGGTCTTCATGTTGTAATAGTTACTGTAACTGAAGCTCCAGTTGTTCGTTATCTTTCCTGTAATCCCCAAACGCAGGTTACTACTTTGGGCATGGAAAATATCCTTGGGGGCATACAAGTTATGCGTGAGTGATATGCTCCACTTATCGTCTGCCGTTTCATCATCTACAAACTGGTCAACATCTTCCAGAGAATCACTTTTGGCAAAGGAAGAAAACACTGTGTTGCGAGGATGGGGGAAGTATTCGGCATAGGGAGCACTGCCACCCAACGAAATGCTTTGAGAGAAGTATTGATTCCTTAAGTTAGCATTATCTAAATGCACTTTGTAAGGGTCTTGCTGCATACTTAGTTGAGATGAATACCCCAGAACCAAATCACCAAGCTTAAACTTATCACCATTCAAGTTCATGCTTCCCAAGGAGATGTTACCCGGACGGAAGTTTAGGTTATGCGAGATGCTGCCAAAGCGTTTCTTATGCTTATACAGGTTGGCAGAGCCTCGGGAACTCATGGTTATTATGTCGTTCAGCTTCTTCTCATTTTCGCCCTGCATATACTTGAGCTGCCATTTCTGCTCCAAACCATAGCTGAGGCTGGCAGACTTCTCAGAACTGCGGATACCGATACCGCCAAAGCTGTATAGGTCTTCGTTCCTGCGAGAATCCGGAGCATAACTGACGCTTAGCGAGGGACTCATTATATGGCGGATGGAACGGATGGGGGATTTGCTGAAGTTGCGAATGCCATAGATGTTAAAGTTGGTGCTGGCGTAAGCAGAATAATCTCCACCCCGCACCATCTTCTTGTTGTTTTTATCCCTATCCATCCAGCTCTCCTGATAGTCCATCCCCTGCCGGAAGCTCAACCAGCCCCGATACTTCCAGTTATAGGATAAACCAAAGTTATGCTTTATCCCCATGTGATGCTCGTTCAAATACAACCCGCTATCATCACGGCTGTTGTCCCAAAACACATCAGACAGAGTGTAACCTTTATCCCTCAGTTCCCCGGTGTGGTCAAAGCGCAGATTGTAGCTATAACTGAGGTTGCTGAACCAGCTATCTGAGGAGGCAGAGAACAGCTCCGACACCGGACGGGTAGGGAAGTTAAACGATGCACTCGGTAACACCACGGATGCCCGGTCATTGATGATATCCTGCGTGTAAACACTGCCCACATTAAGATACGATGAGCCCAAGGGCTGGCGATATGAGATGCTGGAGCTTAAACGCTGCGCAAGGCTTTGGTTCAGGTCATCACTGCCTTCCCAAATCCTCTTGTTGCTCACATAATCGATATTCACATCAATGGAAGCCTTATCCGGTAATTCCTGATGGTGATTACCCTGCAGCGACCAATCATTGCTTCTGGAACCTTGACTGATGCTTCGCTGCAAAGTGGCATTAACTGCACCGCTAAAGTAATAGCGTCTCAAATAGGCAGAGTTCAACCGTGCTTTCCAGCCTGTCTTTTCATACAGGTCGAAGGCAGCCGTTACATCTGCATAGTCCTTGTAGGGATAATACCAGGCAATGTTACGCAAATACTTGCCATCTGTGTTGTTATAGCCCGGCTCAGGGATAAGGAAACCGGGGTATCTCCCCTTACGGGTGGGGATGGTGATAAAGGGGAAGTAAAACACAGGGAAGTGGTTCACATAAGCTATCACCGGCTTGCCGACAATCTTATCCCCCCGATACACTCGCAACTTCTTTGCCCAAAAGTAATAGGACGGTTCTTCGTAGTCACAGGAGGTGAAGCGTCCGCTATCTATATCGTAAATATCATTTGCCGTTTTGCGTATCTCCAAACCGTAATAATAGCCTTTCTCCATCATGCTGTTGCCATTATCCAAGATCCCGGTTTGGCTGGCAACATCATAACGCACATTGTTGCCGATCAAGAGCTGCTCTCCATCCCGCATCCGAGTGAAGCCATAGCTGTAGGCACGATCCTTTTTCAGGTCTATCAACAGGGAATCTGCTATTATCTCGGAGAGTTGGTAGTTTATCTTTGGACTTCCATACAGGCGAATCGTTTCCTCATCGTAGCGAAAGCTGATGCTATCAGCAGTGTAGGAAAGCGAATCCAGCTTGGGTTTCTCCAATCCAAGACTATCGGGCAGAGAGGGGAGCAAAGAATCCGGCACAGCAAGCCCCGGCGCAGCGGTTTGCGCAAAGATGGGCAGTGCTACAATAAGCAGGCATAAGACAATCAGATACTTATATTTAACCATTTGTTCCCTTAGCGAGGCATGCAAATTAAGCAGCATCAATATGTCAAGCAGCTTTCGCTCAGCGGGCTTGCATTACCTTGGAAAAGCAACATATCAAGTAAGGGTGAGGATAAACACATCATTCACATTAATCTTGTGGGGAAGTGCGGGAATTATCGCTCCAATCGCATTCAGGGCACCAAAGGAATCAAAGCTTGCCAAGGCACGGTCAATATCTATCCCCTTGGCTTGAAGTTGCTGCGCTGTGCATCCATCCACTCTTGCTCCTCCACAGTTCTGCAGATAGTCGCTTCCATCAGTGGCATATGCCACCAGAGATATCCCTTCATGACCAGCTATCAACTTAGCAAACAGCAAGGCAAGATGCGTACACCTTCCTCCCCTGCCAATGGCAAAACCTTCGTGACTGATTGCCCCATCTCCTTGCCATCCCACCTGAACGGGAGCTTCTCCCCCAAACAAATGTATGCCTTTTGCTTCGCTGCTAAGAGCATAATCCGCCAAGGCAACTGCCCAACCCTCAGCTTCTTGGGCTACAAACCGGCTGTGTACCACAGCATTCTGCCCGATAATATCTGCCAAAGTGCAGAGAAAGCCGTGATTATCCCCCACAATACGGTATTGCAGCCTCAGTTCATCGCCACGGTAGAACGGTGCGGAGCCTATCACTGCAGGGTCATTGTGCATCACATCGGACAAGGCAAAGCAATATATCCTGTTACAAGCGATATATTTCAGTGCCTTCCCATCCTTCACCTTGGAGAGTTTCTTCCTCTCTGCGTTTATCTCCGCGATGCTCTTCCCACTTTGCAGAAGACTGTCATATAGCTGCACAATCTCGCTTAGCTCCATCCTCCCTTCCGGCACCTCAAACAGGGCAGAGGTACCACCGGAGAGCAGGATTAGCATATCTTCTTCGGGATTCAGGCTGGATAGCCAGCCCAAGATATCCCTGCTGTGTTTGATGCTGTTCGCATCCGGCAAAGGGTGGCTTGCTTCCATGCTGATAATGTGCGGAATTGAGGCGGGACAATGACCATATTTGGTTAAGAGATACCCTTCGTAAGCCACATTCCTTGCGCTAAGCACCTCACAGGCAAGCTTCGCCATGGGAAAAGCACTTTTCCCCAAGGCAAGCACATTCACCTGCGAGGCAAAACTGATTCCTGCCAGTTCTCTCCTCAGTTCGGGGAAGTCCGCATATTGCTCCAGGCTTTGCTCCAGAGCATCCAGGATATCTATCTTCACTTGCCTGCTTTCATTAAACTGTCGTTATTCACTCCCAGTATAAAGTATGGATTATTGGAATCAAAGCGTTTCATCACCACCCAATATGGCTTATCCAAAACCAGGCGTTTAGGTTTGTAAGCCTCATGTCCGGGACCGGCAGAGGTTGCCATTACGATCACTGCTTCATTCTCCACCCTGGCACCTTTCTCGTCCATATCGAACTTAATTATCTCTTGCATCACCGATATTCCATACCCCAAGAGCGGTTTATTCTTCACTGATTTCCCCATCATCTCATCATATTGACGGGTGTAATCCAGATGCAGCTTGGGAGCTTGGAAGATGTCCTTTTTGTTCATGCATACTCCCAAGTCCTTGCTCGCATCCTCAGCAGCAGGTGCTTTTTCACGCAGCAGCTTAACCACCTCATCCGGTTTGTCCATGGCATAGCCCTTGCCCAAGAAGATTTGGTCTTCGCTGTCCTTCAGTTTAAGGCTGAGGAGGAACTTATCGTCATTAGTGTAATCCACAATATACACATTTTCAAAGGAATGGGCATCCGCGGCAAAGCCTTCCACAGCCTTATCGCTGAACATCATATTCTGCTTGTTAAATGCTATCTGATACTCTATCTCTTTCAGAAAGTAGGCATAGGAGATTATGTCCCTCTCCCCAAGCTCCAGCTTCAAGTCTGCGATGCTTTTCTTGGGAAATTTCCTGCGGCATTCTTGGTTGATGGCATTCACCGTTTCTTGCCCGTATCCGCTTTTCACATAATAGCTTTGCTCGTCCATGTCCTGCTTGCTGAACACGGGATTATTAAATCTCTTAAGCATTTCCAGCGTTTTCGGCTCGGCTGTATCAAGCTCAATTGCTCCCTTGGCAAAGCTCTCCGCAAGCTCTGTCCATGCCATGTTCATCGCTCCGCCCCACACATAGTTCTGCTGATATTTGCTGCCTGTGTAGTTATAGTTCGGAGCAGATTTGCCATCTTGTGGCTTTGGCTCGCAGGCTGCCTTATTCTTGCAACATGCTGTAAACATAAGGGATACAAGGACTGTGCCGACTAATATCAGCTTCTTCATAATCCACCTCATAACATAGTAAAGTTCTTGCTTGTAAAGATGTTTATGTTGCCGAATTGTGTCAATACAAATCTGGGGTAAATCTGCTAATGCACTGCTTATCAGCAAGGAGTATAACTCACGGAAGCTCCAGGGTCTAACACGTTTTCTTAGCAGTTTAATGACTCTTTGGCTTCTCTCTACCCCCCCCCTGGTCACAAATCTCGTGACTCCCTCGTGACTCCCTCGTGACTCCCGGGTGGGACGAGGGAATCACCTGTGAATAATGAGCTTGGGATGGGGCATATGAAAAGGGGAGGAAAAGGATGCATACCTGAGCAGAGCAAGGATGCTTCCTGCAGCTAAAATGCTGAGCGCAGGAGATTAAAATAGCCGGTTTATCTTCTTGTTAATAAGGCTATTAGCCGCATTGTGCAGGATACGGGACAGTTCAGAGTTGCGGAAGTAGGCGGGCAAGATATCCCCAGTTAGGCTGTTAACTGCATTGCATTTAAATAAAATCCTTTACAAAATCATGGCTCTGGAAATCGTGGTCAATCTGAAATGTCGTTAGGAGATACTTATGTCAGACAAGGTGCGTGAAACCGGCAGCAAAGCTGCAATGAAGGAACTGAAAGAAGAATATCTTCGCATGCTCGAAGAATCCTTTCAAAACACTACTGAAATTAAAAAAGGCGATGTCGTTGAAGCCCCGATTGTAAGCATTAGCGATCAATATTTGATCCTTAATCTTGGCGGGAAGTTCGATGCTTATGCCGAAATCGGCGAATTTTCCGATGAAAAAGGCGTGTTGCATTTAGCCGTGGGCGATATGGTGAAAGGCTATGTCGTTGATAAGAATGACCAAGGCTTTGTGGTTGGCAAGAGCTTAACCAAGCAATATGTGGACAAGCAGTCCATTCTCGATGCTTTCGAGAAAAAAATCCCCGTTCAGGGTAAGATTTATTCACCCACCAAAGGTGGATTTAACGTTGATATTCTTGGTGCAAGGGCATTTTGTCCTTTCTCTCAAGTGTCTCTACGTCCCGCTGAAGACAGCAGTGTATTCATCGGCAAAACCCTGGATTTCGTGGTGATTGAATGTTCGGAAAACTGCCGCAGGATAGTGGTTTCGCACCGTCAATTGGCTGAAGCACAGGAACAAGAAACCAAGGCAGCAGCTTTGGAACGCTTGCATGTTGGCGATGTTGTTAAAGGCACCGTGATGCGTATGACCGGTTTTGGTGCATTCATCGACCTCGGTGGTATCGAAGGTCTGATGCACGTTTCCGAGATTTCATGGCAGCATGTGGTGAAGCCCCAGGATGACCTGAAGATAGGTCAGGAACTGGAAGTGAAAATCCTTGAGATCAAGGGCGACAAGATTGCCCTCTCCCTTAAAGCATTACAAGAAAATCCCTTCACAGCAGCGCTTAGCGAACTGCATGAGGGTGACACAATAAACTGCCGCATTCTGCGCCTGCACAACTTTGGCGCATTTGCTGAGCTGAAACCCGGTGTGGAAGGTCTTATCCCCATTTCCGAGATGAGTCGCAACCGCAATATTGCCCACCCCCGCGAAATCCTGAAAGAAGGAACCTTCGTGACGGTGCAAATCCTGAGGATAGACCCGGATACCCGCAAGATATCCCTGTCCTTAAAAGCATTGCAGGAAGATCCATGGGATAAGATTGATGAGATTATCCAGCTTGAAACAGGCTTCGAAGGTATCGTGGAAAGCTCCACCAACTTCGGCGTGTTTGTTTCCATTGCCGATGGTGTTACCGGACTTCTTCCCCGTTCCCGCATAAGGAAAACGGACGACTTCAAGAGTGGCGACAAGGTTACCCTGATGGTTACAGCCATCGATAAGGAAGCCCGCAGAATCACCTTGGATTACACCGACCGCAGCCCTGATGAAGTGATCGAAGCACGTCCCCGTTTCGAAGAAAACCAAGCCCGCGAACCCCGCGGTGGCGGTAATCGCGATAACTTCCGTGGCGACAGCAACGGTCCTCGCAGAGAAGGCAGAGGTAGAGGTAAGAGCGATGAAGAATGGCGCAAATATGCCAATCAGAAGGTCAATCCCGCGGAAGATAATCCCTTTAAAGACTTATAATACATAGTAAATGCTACAGAAGCCCAACCAATTTATACGGCTGCGTCAGGAAAAGCTGGAGAAGATCAAAGCCTTGGGCATTGATCCCTACCCGGTGGAATCCTCACGCAGCCATGTTATATCCTCGCTGCTGAACGATAAAGACAGCTGGATTGCCAATGATACTGAAGTAACCATCGCAGGTCGCCTTGTGGCTATGCGCCGTCAGGGTAAGATAGGCTTTGGGAACATCGAAGACCAAAGCGGTAAAATCCAAATATACGTGGCCCAGAACGAACTGGGGGAAGACAATTACGAGCTGTTCAAGCTTTGCGATCCCGGTGACTTCGTGCAGGCAACAGGCACTTTGTTTTACACTCAAGCGGGAGAATATTCCCTTAAGTGTAAGCAGATAACCCTGCTGGGCAAGAACATCCGTCCTCTCCCTGCGGTTAAAGAAAGGGTGGAGGATGGCAAGGTTATCCGTTATGATGAGTTCGCCGACATAGAGTTGCGCTACCGTAAACGCTACCTTGATTTGCTGCTAAACCCCAATCACCGCAAAGTGTTCGAGCAACGTTCGCAGATTGTAACCGCTATCCGCAGGTTTATGGATGCGCGTGGCTACATGGAAGTGGAAACACCCATCTTACAACCGCTGTATGGTGGTGCTAATGCACGCCCCTTTACCACACATCACAACACCTTGGATATAGACTTATACCTTCGCATAGCCACCGAGCTATACCTGAAAAGGCTTATCGTGGGCGGCTTTGAGCGTCTGTATGAGATAGGTAAAAACTTCCGTAATGAAGGGATGGATAGAACCCATAATCCGGAGTTCACTCTCATGGAGTTCTATGAAGCCTATTCTGACCTTAATGGAATGATGGATATAGCCGAAGCCTTGTTCAAGCATCTTGCATTGGACATTATTGGCAAAGAAAGCTTTAGCTACCAAGGGCACGAAGTGAACCTCAACACCACTTGGCGCAGAGCTTCCATGCCTGCTCTGGTAACAGAATACACCGGCTTGGATACGGACAAGGCAGACTTCGACGAGATGAAGGCTTTCTGCCTTGCCAAACATATTGAGATACCCGCAGGTGCCGGAAAGGGCAAGCTTATCGCTTTGCTGTATGAGCACTTTGTGGAAGCAAAGCTCATCCAACCCACCTTCGTTTGTGACTTCCCTAAAGAGATATCTCCGCTGGCAAAAGCCAAGCCGGGTAATCCCATGCTGGCAGACCGTTTCGAGCTTATCATCGCCGGCAACGAGTTCTCCAACGCTTTCAGTGAGCTCAACGACCCCATGGATCAAAGAGCCCGTCTGGAAGCTCAGGCAGCTCTGCGTGCTATGGGTGATGACGAAGCCAATGTGGTGGATGAAGACTTCCTGGAAGCTCTGGAATATGGCATGCCCCCCATGGGCGGTCAAGGCATCGGCATCGACCGCTTGGTGATGCTGCTTACCGGGAACGACTCCATTAAAGAAGTTATCCTCTTCCCGCAGATGAAAGGCGTGTAAACTAAACTTAGACTACGCATAACATATTGCCGGCTTGTATTGAGCCGGCTTTTTTGTGCCCAATTTCCACAAACTTGCTTATACAATCCCAAAAGGGAAGAAATAATACTTGACTCCTAAGCACGTTTAAAGAGAATTGCATCATAACTACTATGCATGAGAGGTGTTTATGAAACACTTGTTTATCTTGCTTCTTTGCTTGCTATCTTCATTATGCTTAGCGCTAAACAGCACAGCCTTTGGTCCCCCCGCCACTACCTTAAACTGCACCAATATGTGCGACTTCCCCCTCAGTTTTGGGGGCGAACTGGGCGGGAACGAGTGTGTATTCTTATACGATGGGATGAACTGGAACACCCAAGTTGCCCAATATGGCACCCTGCCCGTGGTTTCCACCTGCATGCAGGACGAAAATAATCTGCTGGCAGCCATGGGCATGGGTACCTACAGCGACGGCATCTACCGTTTGAATCTGAACAACAATACATGGTCATTGTGCGACTGGTTCATCTTTCCCACTTTTGTTACGCATAATCCTGCTTACGATACCTTTTATTGTGGCGATAGAGACGGCTTATACAAGTCCGCAAATTGCACGGATTGGTATCGGATAAGTGCCCTTGGCTCAGGTGAATGTAGCAGTATTGCTTTCAGGGATAGCTGCATCGTGGTGAATCGGGATGCTTACATTTATTATTCTCATGATAACGGTTTAACTTGGCAGCAGTCCCAATCCGGCTCCCTCAGTAAGTTTCGTTACTCTTCCGATGGAGTTCTGTGGGGGGTTATGAATATTGGCAGTGATTCCGATGGCTTGTGGTGTTCCTACGACAATGGCGAAACTTGGCAGCCAGTGTATTACAGCGTTGGTCTTACGGCAATAGGACCGGATTTTAACGGCTATCTCAGCCTGGGATGGGAAAGTGTAAACGAAGTTGGCAGTTATGTGGCTCTCCTTAGCCCTGCGCATCAGCTTATTCCCCTTATACATAGCGACCTCAGCAGTCCAGTTAAGGAGCTGGAGAACTTCCCCCTGGTAAACACCCTCTCCATTTATGTTTTAAATGGTTCCGGCGGCTTTTTCCTCACCGACTTCTTACCCGTAACCGTGGAAGACCCCATGCAAAGCCCGGTGGTCGGCTTAAGCGTGTACCCCAATCCCGCATCCGCTACTGTGCAGATATTAGGAAAGCAGTTCAGCTCCTCTGGAGCGAGCTGCGAAGTGTACAATATCCGCGGTCAGCTCGTCCACAGCATCCCTTGGACGGAAAAGAAATCGTCCATAGAGTGGAATCTGCGTGATGTGAGCGGAAAGAAACAGCCTGCGGGGATATATATTCTTAAGCTACGTGATGCGCATGGCAATACACTTGGTACCAGCCGTTTAACCATCACGGAGTAACATAATTATCCCCGGCATACAACCCCAATCGCCGTTACGATTCTGCCTCTTCTGCATTGCTGCTTGGTAACTGGTCACCTGCTGTCACTACGCTATCACTACGGTCTCATTACGGACAAACAGCGTAATGAGTCCGTAATGATAGTGCGATGCTTCCAAGGCAGGTTTCTCAGCCCAAAGTGAGCAATGTAGAAATAAATGCATGAAATTATCCTCAAACCCAAAAAAAGTGTTGACTCCATTTCCAGCACCCAAAAGGGTGGTAAACTGGAGATAAGTATAAAGTATGAAGAGAATTATCGTTGCCATCGATGGTCCCGCCGCTTCCGGCAAAAGCACAACCGCCAAGCTTCTGGCAAAGAAACTTGGATATATCTACCTGGATACAGGTGCGATGTACCGGGCTTGTGCTTATGCCGCCAAAGAGCAGGGGCTGGATATATCCGACAGGGCGGCGATTGTGAACATGATGAGTACGATAGATATCTCCGTGGGCTACTCCGAAGCAGGCAACATTATATACCTGGGTGGCAAAGACATCAGCGATGCGATACGCACTCCCGAAATGTCCTCCTCCGCCTCGGCAATCTCAGCAATCCCGGAAGTGCGCCACAAGATGGTGGATTTGCAACGCAAGCTTGGCTGCGAAGGCGGAATCGTGCTGGATGGCAGAGATATCGGCACGGTGGTGTTCCCCTATGCCCAAGCGAAATTCTTTATGGTTGCCGATGTATCCGAGCGCGCCAAGAGACGCCATGCTGAACTTGTTGCCAAAGGTATAGATACTCCCTTTGAGCAGGTGTTAGCAGAATTGGAAGCGCGTGATTTGGCAGACAGCAACCGGGCTTTGGCTCCATTGGTGCCGGCAGATGATTCGCTGTTAGTGGATACCAGTATGTTAAGCATTGAGGAGCAAGTGAATAAACTGTTTGAAATTGTAAACTTGCGGCTCACCCTACAAAGCGACAATATCCCCCACAAGGAAATCCGCCTGGCGATGCACTCCGGTTTTTGTTTCGGCGTACGCCGTGCAATTCAGCTTGCCCTGGAAGCCAAAGACCGGGGAAAAACAGTTTACACCCTGGGTGAATTGATCCACAACCCCCAGCAAGTGCAGGAACTTGCAGAGCAGGGCATCAAGGTGGCAGAAGATGCCAAGGAAATACATGATAGCACAGTGGTTATCCGTTCACATGGGGTCACAAAAGAGTGCTTTGCCACTTTACAGGCAAATGGCAATGAGATTATTGATGCCACCTGCCCCTATGTGAAACGCACGCATGAGCTTATCAGCAATATGGTGGAAGGCGGATGCCCGGTGATGATTTTGGGGAACAAAGAACACCCTGAGGTTATTGGGATGCTGTCCTACGGTAATGAACGCACCATCGTTGTTGCCCCCGGTGAATCCTTACCCACTCTGCAAAGCAATAGAATATGCCTGATCTCTCAAACCACCCAGAAGCTTGCCAATTTGCAGGCACTTGCCTCTGAGTTGCTTGCCAAAGTGGTGGAACTGAAGATATACAACACAATTTGTTTAGCTACCACTCAACGGCAAAATGCAGCGGTTGAGCTTGCCAAAGAAAGTGACCTGATGCTGGTGATAGGGGGTTATAACAGCTCCAACACCAGAGCTTTGGCATCACTATGTGAGGAAATGTGCTTAACTCATCATATTGAGAGTGATGAGGAACTGGACAGCGTGGATATCGCCACATATAATCGCATAGGTATAACTGCCGGGGCATCCACTCCGGAAGCCATGATTGTAAAAGTTTACAACAGAATAAATGAAAAAAGTGGGGGTTCATGCGCTGCAAAGTGCATTGAAGACATCCCCTTGTTTAAGGAGGAATCATGTTAAACCATGATCAAAACACTGTCGAGCCTGAAGTTAAGGAAAGCGAAACTGTAGTAGAGCCCGTCCTTGAAAGCGGAGCCGACGCGACGTCAAAATCAACAATTGAAGGCGAAGAGACACCCGTTGAGCCTTCAGTTGCCGCAGCCGAACCTGAAGTAACTACAAACGAGGAAGCACCTGTTGCTGAAACAGTGGTTCCGGAACCGGAAAAAACTCCCACCGAGGAAAAACCAGAAGTAAAACCAGTTAAACCCGAAGCCCCCAAAAAGGTGCTTACCAAAGAAGAACAAGAGCACGATGCCATGCTGTCTATGTATGAAGAATCGTTCTCCAACTTCAAGAAAGGTGAGATCATCGAAGGTACCATTGTGGATATATCCGATAAGGAAGTCCGCGTGGATATCGGCTTTAAATCCGAAGGGGTTATCCCAATCTCTGAATTTGCTTACAGCGGTATGCCCGAGCGCAACACCGTGGTTAAAGTCTTTATCAACGAGATTGAGAATGGCGAAGGTAAGCTGCTGCTTTCCAAAAAGAAGGCAGATTACAACCTGAACATCGAGCGCATCAAGAATAGCTTTGCCGATGGGAGCACCATTAATGGCGTGATTCGTCGCAGAGTTAAAGGCGGAATGATTGTGGATATCCTTGGGATCGAAGCCTTCCTTCCCGGCTCTCAGATGTCCCTGAAACCAATTCCCAACCTTGATCAGTTCATTGGTAAGGAGCTTAGCTTCAAAATCGTGAATGTTGATGAAGAACACCGCAACATCATCCTTTCCCGTCGTCAAGTGCTGGAAGAAGAAGCAGGCGAAAAACGCCAAGAACTTCTTGGCAAGCTGGAAGTGGATTCCGAGCTGGACGGGGAAGTGAAAAATATAACTCAATATGGTGCCTTTATTGATCTTGGCGGCATAGATGGCTTATTACATCTTACCGACATGAGCTGGGGCAAGATATCCCATCCTTCCGAGATGCTCCAGATTGGAGACAAGGTGAAGGTGAAGGTTATCAACTATGATCCGGAAACCAACAAGATATCCCTTGGCTTAAAGCAGCTTGTTCCTCATCCGTGGGAAACCATTGAGATTAAGTATCCTGAAGGAACCCGCATCACCGGTAAGGTGGTTAGCGTGAAGTCCTTTGGTGCATTCGTGGAGATCGAACCCGGTGTGGAAGGTCTGGTGCATATTTCTGAAATGAGCTGGACCAAGAAGATTGCCGATGCCCGTAAGATACTTAAGGTTGGCGATACCATCAACGCCATCGTGCTTGAGCTGGATAAAGAAAACAAGCGCATCTCCCTGGGAATGAAGCAGATGGATGCCAATCCCTGGCTCACCATCGAAGACAGATATCCCATGGGCACCGTTCTTACCCGCAAAGTTAAAAGCTTAACCGCTTTTGGCGCATTTGTGGAGATTGAGGAAGGTATTGATGGTCTTATCCATATCTCCGATATCAGTTGGACCAAGCGCATCTACCATCCCAGAGAAGTGTATCGCAAGAACCAGGATGTGGAAGCAATCATTCTTTCCATCGACCGTGCTCAGCATCGCATCGCCCTAGGTGTGAAACAGCTTGTGCCGGATCCATGGGAAAGCTTGAACTCCATTCTGCCCGTGAACACCGAAGTTAAAGGCAAAATCAGCAAGCTAATCCCCAAGGGATTGTTGGTTGACGTGCCTATGGGTAACGATATTGTGGAAGGGTTCATCCCCATCTCCCACCTTGCCCTGCCTAAGCTTGAGCACAGTGAAGATGCTTTCCATGTTGGCGAAGAACTTCCCCTCAAGGTTATCGAGCTGGATATGGAAAACCGTCGCCTGATACTTTCCGTTAAAGCTTTCTTCTTCTCACGCGATCCCAAGCTGCAAGAGGAATATATTGCCATCCACGAGCAATTCATGCGCGAAAAAGCTGCCAAGCAACAGAAGAAGAAACAGGAAAAAGAAGCTAGAGAAAAACAACATACCGAAGGTAAAGAAGAAGCAAATGAAGCTTCTGAAATCCAGGATGCTCCGGCTATCGATGAAGAAGTAATAGAAAGCCCCGTTGCAGAAAAACCTGTAATCGAGGAAACTGTTACCGAAGAACCTGTGGCTGAGGAAGTTGTAGAGGAAGAAGCTGCTCCCGAAGTGACCGAAGTGGTTACGGAAGAAGTTCCGGAAATTACCGAAGAAGCAGTGGAAGAAATCCCTGCCATCGAAGAAGCAGAAGAACCAAAACCTGAATAATGACCAATAGAATACACTCTGAAATGACGGCTCACAAAAGCCGTCATTTCCTTTTGAGTATAGATTTTATCCTTCCTGTGCTGCTTTTGGTGGCAGTTACTATCCTTTTCCGGTTAAGCGATCTGGACATCAAGCTCCAAAGCATTTTCTACAGCCCGGATAGCGGTTGGGCATACAATAGCAATTCCCTTGCAAAATTCATCTACCACTATGGAAACATCCCCGCTCTGCTAACCTGTATCGGAGCTTTGCTTCTGTTTGTTTTGGGATACAGCAAAGCCCGTTTTCTCCCCTATCGCAAGGCGTGTATCTACCTGGTGCTCGCCATGATTGTTGGACCCGGCATCTTAGTAAACAGCATCCTCAAAGATAACTGGGGCAGACCCCGCCCTAGGGAGATAACACAGTTTGGGGGAGAACATACCTATGAAGCTCCTCTTACTTATGACAGCTCCAGTCCGGGGAAATCTTTCCCCTGTGGTCATGCCACCATGGGGTTCTACTTTTTTGCCCTGGCTTTTGTCTTGCGCAAACACCGACCTTGCCTTGCCCGCAGGGTTTTGCTGTTTGCCATTCTCTGGGGCGGGATAATCGGTTGGGTACGCATGGGGCAAGGTGGACACTTTGCCAGTGATGTTCTCTGGGCAGGCTTACTGGTGTATCTCAGTAGCTTCATATTGTTTCGCGCTATGTCCCTCCAACATGAAGTGTTGTACCAACCATCAGTAGCTGGAAACAGCTCCAAACTGAAGCTCTGGCACAAGCTGGTATTGTGCTTAGTAGGATTGCTGATAATCCTTGGGGTTATGCTTGCCACTCCATATTCTACAACAAAGGAGTATGCTATTAGCCCCGAAACAGGGATGAAGCAACTGGAGCTTAAGCTCGATGACGCAGATGTGGAGATATCATTTGCCCAACAAACAACATTTAGCTACAAGGCTGATGGATTTGGCTTCCCGGGCAGTAAGATTAGGGACAAGGTTACAGAAAGCCCAAACAATTTTACTTACCAACACAGAATTAAAGGCTTCTTTACCGAGCTCGGAATAAAGGCAAACTTGAGCTTGGACAGCCTCTCGGTAAGCAGCAGTTCTGTTATTCTAGGTTCAGGTGACGTAATCCTGAAGCTCCCGGCAACATTCCGGGATACACTTTTTGTTTCTCCCCGCTGTGAATTGCAGGAAGCCCTCGGCACCAAGGTTCAGATAAGCAATACCAAGCCTTCTGCGGCTAAGCTCTGGATTGATGCCCCTTTCCTGAGGGTTAAGAAAAAAACTACTGGACAATAAATCACAGCTAAATCCAATGTTCCTAAACCAATTGTAGGAGTTAAAATGAAAAAAGGACTAATTGCCTTACTCGTTGTAGTTCTGTTAGTTATAATGGCAGCAGGATGGTTCGTAGGTCGCTATAATACAATTCAAAAAGAGAAAGTAAACGTGGAAAACGCTTGGGCACAAGTGCAAAATGTATATCAAACCAGATATGATCTCATCCCCAACCTAGTACAAACCGTGCAGGGTGCCGCAAACTTCGAGAAATCTACCTTGACCCAAGTAACTGAGGCACGTGCCAAGATGGGCGGAAGCATGAATCTGCCCCCTGAAGCCCTCACCGATCCCCAAGCTTTCCAAAACTTCCAAGCCAACCAAGCAGGACTCAGCAGTGCTTTATCCCGTTTGATGGTGGTTGTGGAACGCTATCCCGAACTGAAAGCAAACCAAAACTTCTTGCAGCTTCAAGCTCAGTTGGAAGGGATGGAAAACCGCATCAGAACAGAGAGAATGCGCTATAACGACAGTGCAAAACTCTTCAATCAGCTTATCGTAACCTTCCCCAATAACATCATCGCTAACATGATTAATGTGAAGGCTTTCCAATTCTTCCAAGCTGACACCGCCGCCCAAAGCGCTCCTAAGGTTGAGTTTAAGTAAATGAAAGTCATACTGATATGTTTACTGGTAGCTATGTCAGTTCTAACCATGGCTGCCATCGCCCTGGATAAACCTCAGGTGCAAAAAAGCCTATGTGTGGGCTGTGCCGATTGCATAAAAGGCTGCCCCACCGGAGCAATAAGCATTCTAAACAGCAAAGCAACAATAGACCCGGATTTGTGCATAGATTGCAAAATTTGTGTGCGTGCCTGCACCTACCGGGCGATTAAGCCGGCAAAATGAAAGCATCATACATTCTAATTATCATCACCTTACTGGTTCTTCTCTTGGGCTTTGCCTGCAAGAGAGCTAACCTCACCACGGGAGCTACCTTGATAATCTACGAGGTAGATCAAAATAATTGTAACGGGTGTGGAGAATGCATCCGGGTTTGCCCCAATGATGCCATTTATTGGAACAACCAAGGCAAAGCAGTTATCAACCAAGCTAAATGTACCCAGTGCGGGAAATGTGTGGCAGTATGTCCAAACAGTGCTATCTGATCTTTATCTTCGTTCTGCTTGCCCTCGCTTTAAATGCCGAGGTTCAAATTCAATCCGGTCTATTTTCTGTTAATGGAAATGGTGACAACACCTATTTGAATCAAACCCGCATCGATGCGAATTACCAACTGTTACCTCAACTAAGCTTGCTTTACAGTGCGAAGCTCGATGCTGCTGACCGTAAACTGGGCAATTTTCCCCAGAACAAGTGGCTTAGCAATTATATGGGGGTAGATTACCGCAGCAAGCATCTGCAAGTGAGTGCTGCTTACCGCAATCTTGCCTTTGGCACTGCCCAATCCCTGCCTCTGTATCAAGAATGGCGAGGTGATTTGGAACTGGCAAGAAAGATGCAACACCAAACTCAAATCGAGGCAAAAAGCAGCTTCGGTGGAATGGAGCTTTCTGCTTTTGGCATCCACAAGCATCTGGATACCACTCCCACAGAATACGTGTTTAATTTCGATACCTTCGAGATGGAAGCTGTGCAGATGCCCGATAGAGCATTTGATGATGCCTATTACGGAGTTCAGGCAGCATATAGAGTTACCCCCTTCCTAGACCTTAGAGCCGGAACAGACATCCAGCAGGCGAATTTCACTAAAAACGAAATATACGACATCAATACAGTTGCCTTCGGTGCTCAGCTTCAGTTAGAGCCGAAGGCGACCACCAGGATAAGCGGTAGTTTCGATTGGGAAAACCGTGCCGGGGAAAATCTTGAGCCGGTTACCCGTAATATGTTCTACACCTCTCTCAGGTTACAACAGAGCTTGGGGATGAACATCAACGGGTTTATCAGCTTGCTGAACACCAGTTGCACGGATGATGAGATGAGTGACCTATATCTCATCTCAAACCAGATTAGAAGCCAAGTGCAATATCACTTCAGCTACGACCCCAATCAAGCATCATACCTCAATGCCGGGCTTAAACTTAGCCCGGAATTCCGTACCAACACCTATTTCGGTGAGGGTCAATTTCTGCTGATGAACCATCTATACGCCATGCTGAACTTCAAACGGATTGAACGCTCGTTAAGCAATTATCAAGCAAAAGTGAGCTTCTTCCCGAGTCCCTTTACCGAATGCTTTCTGCAATATACTATCAGCAGTCCCGATAATGGTGATAAATCACTAAACTATCTTGGGGTGGGAACCAGTATTAGATTGTAACCTTAGATGCTGCTACTTCGCTTGCTATTAGATAAAAGCTAAGCTGCTTCTCTTGTTTTGTACTATCAGAATAATTGTGGACACAGAAGAATTTTAGCTTATATTATGAGTGTAATGAGCTTGAGAGAACGAGGAACCAATGCTACCAGAAATTAATGTCGTGAGGTATATGCAGGATTATTTCACCCCGGACAGGGTAAGTTTACTTGTGCGCGTAGTATTAATCTTGGTCCTCGGCATCCCTTTAGTGCGGTTACTTCGCAAGCTGGTACGCAGATTGGTGAAGGATAGGCTTTCTTTACAGAGTGAGCAATTGGTGGTACGCGCTGTTTATTACATCAGTATCCTCATCATCGTTATCAGTGTCTTGAATGAGTTTGGCTTCAAACTCTCAGCTCTGTTAGGTGCAGCCGGCGTGTTTGGCATCGCCATTGGTTTTGCCTCTCAAACCAGCGTTTCCAATATCATCAGTGGCATCTTTCTCATTTCAGAAAAGCCCTTCATTATTGGCGATATAGTGCAGATTGGCTCCACCCTGGGCACCATCATATCCATAGACCTCTTATCCATTAAACTTAAAACTGAAGACGGCAAATATGTGCGAGTCCCCAACGAGACGATGATTAAAACAGAGGTTATCAACATCACCAAATACCCCCATCGCCGAGTCACTATCACCGTGGGAGTATCGTATCAAAGTGATCTTCCCAAAGTGCTGGGCGTTCTGCAGGATATAGCTGCGCAAAATCCCCTTGCCCTGCAAGATCCTGAACCCTTGGTACAAATAGATAGCTTTGGAGAATCCAGTGTTAATATAAAATTTGGTGTGTGGACAAACCAAGAAAACGTTATTATATTAAGAAACGCTCTCATGCTTGGCATCAAAGAGCGTTTTGATATAGAGGATATAGAAATCCCCTACCCTTACATGAATGTGATTCACGAGGGTAAGAGAGCTAACAACAACACATGAATATAAGAAAAGGAAGTGAAAAATGAATGCGAAACCCAAAATCAAAGCCATTATCTTCGATTTAGATGGCACCTTGATCGATAGTATCCAGGATATCGCAGATGCCATGAACCGCTCGTTGAAAGATCTTGGATTCCCGGAACACCCAGTGGAGGATTACAAGGGTTTTGTAGGTAGTGGGCTTAATCAACTGGCAAAAAAAGTCTTGCCGGAAAAGAACCAGGACAATAAAACCATCGATGCCTTAGCCAAGAAGTTCTGGGATCACTATGATGTGATGTGGTATCTCCACACCAACATCTATCCCGGAGTGCTGTACCTTATCCAGCTTGCTGTTGCCCGCAAAATGAAGCTGGCAATCCTTTCCAACAAAGCACACTATTTCACCAAGAAGATGATTCGTCATTTCTTCCGCGGTGCCATGATCCGTCACACCAAGAACCCCTTCGGCATCTATAGCGGTGAAGAACCCGGCACACCCATTAAACCGGATCCAACCTCTGCCTTGGAGCTTGCCTCCCGCATGAAAGTTAAACCGGAATATGTTGCCTTCATCGGCGATTCCGATATCGACATGAAAACTGCCAAAAACGCCGGCATGATTGCCGTTGGAGCAGCTTGGGGATATCGTACCAAAAAGGAACTTGAGGATGCAGGTGCGGACATGGTGTTCGACAACCCCACTCAAATGACTGCCTGGTTGGATGCTCAACCCCTTTGCCCATGAAGCATTATCGCAAAGAACTACATATCAATACCGATACTCGACGGGACTTTGTAAACATCACTTCCGATGTGCGGAAAGCGGTGCAGCAAAGTTCCGTTAGAGAGGGTTTATGCCTGGTTAATGCCATGCATATCACTGCTTCGGTGTTCATCAACGATGACGAAAGCGGCTTACATGCGGATTTTGAGAAATGGCTAGAACAGCTTGCCCCGGAGAAACCTCATTCGCAATACCGTCACAACGGCTTCGAGGATAATGCCGATGCTCACCTGAAACGCCAGATTATGGGCAGAGAAGTAGTGGTTGCCATCACCAATGGAGATTTGGATTTTGGTCCTTGGGAACAAATCTTCTATGGTGAGTTCGATGGCAAGCGCAACAAGCGAGTGTTAATCAAGATTATCGGTGAGTAGCTTTAGCTCTCCCCACTTTACAAGAAAAACGGCTATCTCATGATAGCCGTTTTTCTTTCTTGTCCTTATCAAAGTGCTTAATCAAAGAAGTAGTAAATACCAGCCTGCGGAATATACATCTTGAAATCGCCCTCTTGGTTCACTGTCATAGGCATCTCAGCCGCAAAACTGAAATTACTGCCAAACTTCAGCTCAAAACCAAGCCCACCCCCGATGTAATACTTGTTTTCTATCTTGCTTTCCTTGCGCACATTGCCATTATACACATACTGGTAGCTTCCCATATTCTGCAGAATATAATCCTGCTCCAGCATCACTTTACGGGAGATTAACCAGGATGTCCCGCCAAAAACATAGAAGTTGCCATTGGGCTTCTGTCCCAGTATGTGCAGATAGTTTATCCCAAAGTTAAAGTTGGTCTTGCGGCCATCCTCATACAGGGTTATTGCAGGAGCATTGTTCTGATAATCGTAGTAGGGACTGGAGAAATTATTTTCGTTATTCCCCGTGGATAATGCCCCAATTGTACCCTGCCAACCATTCTTGCCATCAATATATCGATAACTGAATCCATTGGCAGATACCGTGCCAAAATGGAATCCCAAACCCTTACGCGCTTCTGCCTGCAAAGAACCCAACAGGGCAGTAAGCAAAATCACTATCAATAGTATTCTTTTCATCTTTACCTCACTGGTTATATATCCTAATTAGCCTGCTCTTCCCGTCAAGTACAATCTGCCACACCAAGTCTGTTCAATAATTTCCTCGCACATGGAATGCTGCTTGCAAATGTAAAACCTCTCTTAAGCAGGGTGTTGTTTCACTCCCTGTTACTAGTGTTGGAGTTAATATGAAAAAGCTTATTGTACCTATCATCTTACTTATCGTTCTCAGCCTCTGCTTTGGGGACATCCTGAATGGAGAGGATTCCATCATCGGTGGTTTACTGGGCGACCGCGCAGAGGGCAACCTTGCCTTCAGTGTACGCACTGCCACCTATAATGGACAATATGCGCCCAGAAATGCCGGTGCCATCTGGATCACCAACTCTCAAAACCAGTTCGTTAAAACCATCAAGAAATGGGCAAGCAACTATCAATATACCCTCATCCGCTGGATTGCCAGTTCGCAACAAAATACCACTGGTGCCATCACCTCTGCATCCCTTAATTCGCATCAACTGCATAACATCACCTGGAACGGGAAGAACTATCAAGGCACCGAAATGCCCGATGGCGATTACAAGGTGAATATCGAATTTACCGAGCATAACGCCAGCTCCGGCAACATGGGCAAATTCAAGCAAGTTACCTTCACCAAAGGCAGTGCCCCCGTTAACCTCACTATCCCCAACGAGACCTATTTTAGGGATATGAACCTCACCTGGACACCAACCATCGTTAATGGCACGATTAGTGGTGTGGTTACTTCCGATACCGGCAGCCCCATCTTCGGTGCCATCATCCTTGCCGGCTCCGTAAGCGCATTCAGTGCCGCTGATGGCAGCTACAGCCTCTCCCTCACTCCCGGCTCATACAATATAAGCTGCATTATGGATGGCTTTGTTACCCAGGAGATTATGAACTATTCCGTAAGCGCAGGCTCCGCCAACACCCTGAACTTCGGCATGCTGCCTGTCAGCAATAGTGACGACATTCTGCCTACTGTCAACCAGATTATCTCCCCCGCCTACCCCAATCCTTTCGCCGATCACACCGTTATTCTGCTTAATGCCAAAAGCCCCGGCATCCTGAAAGCTGCGGTATATGACCTCAAAGGCAGATTGGTGAAACGCCTCAGCCCCAGCTCAGCCGAATCCATCACCTGGGATGGCAAAGATAAGGAAGGCAGATACTGTGTAAACGGAGTTTACTTCATCAAAGTGAATAGTGGCAATAGCCAAGCAGTTCGCAAAGTAATCCTGCAGAAATAGCCGGGAAACCATACTGTAAAAGCATTTAGAACAGATTTACCTAAGAACGGGTTTACCTGCCCGTTCTTTTTTTCTTTTTTTTCGCCAAAAGACTTTAATTTTGCGTCTCTTGCCTCTCTCTATTATCTCTAATCATTATCTAATGATTCCCTAATCATTCCCTAATCACATAAGAGAATCACTAATGTACAATATGTGGATAACTAATTATATTATAAGTGGATGTTGGATCTCCAAGAGTTGGTCTTTCACTGGTCTCACACTTGGAGAGTCACCCTTTTAAGTATACAGCCTAAGTCGTTAAAAATAGTGACAAGGCGAACAATGGATAAGATGTTAAGTATACTGAGGCAAGTCAATCCAGCATGTGGAATTCGAGAAGTGGAGTTCTCTTTAGAAGAGATCAAGCGTTTCCGCGTAGCCAATATCCAAGCCAGAAAGCCCGAGAGTGCCGATTTAGTTGATCGTGGATGATAAACGAGCACCTTGAGGGTATAACATTTGGTAAGATGGCAAAATTGTTACAGCACGATTAAATCAATTGATTACTTCTCTACAGTAATATCAATCAGCAACTCAATCTCGGCTTCAAGGCTACTTTCTCCTTGACATATTTACAGCATATAATCACTATAAATTTATGCAAAATGAACTATAACAATGGAGGGTTGATGTCCCCTTTTGGATTCTATATCAAAGCATTGAAACAGCATAAACCCGCAGAGATTACAGAGCATACACTCAGGCCTGCTTTACAGCAATTGTTGGAAGCCGTATCACAAAATGTTAACTCTAAGATAAAGATAATCCTTGAGCCTAAACGCATTAAAGACTACGGTGCTCCGGATTTTAAACTTACACTACACGAAGGCATCTTAGGTTATGTGGAAAACAAAGCACTGGGTGCAAACTTGGAAGATGTGCTTGAATCAGAGCAAATCGAACGTTACAAAAAGCTATCTGACAATATCCTGTTGACCAACTACCTAGACTGGATATGGATAAAGAACAGCAAAATTCAAAGACGTGTAAGTCTGTGTTCTCTTAATGAACTGCTGCAAACTAAGCATCACATAGCTCAAGACAAGGAGCAGCAAGTAAAAGAGCTTATCCAAAACTACCTTAGCACAGCACCACAGGGAGTAGATAGCCCGAAAACACTTGCCAAAGCCTTGGGACAGCGGGGCCAGTTGCTGAAAACGTATTTGTATGATGAGCTTAATCGTCAGGAACGAGAGGATAAAAAAGGCAAGCTTTGGGGGCTGTATAGCACCTTTAGACAGATGGTGGATCATGAGCTAAAGTTGGATGACTTCACCGATACCTTTGCGCAAATGCTGGTGTATGGTCTCTTTATGGCAAGGCTAAACTCTGAAAGTAATAAAATTGACCTCTTTAACGTGGAGAAATATATCCCCACTTCATTTGAACTAATCCACGAACTGGTTGGCTTCCTAAAGGTGCTTGATCAAAAAGAATATGCGGAAACCCGTTGGATTGTGGAAGAAGTGCTGGCGGTGCTTAATACCATGGATTTGCTTGGCATTACTTCGATGCTAAGTTTTGATAAGAACAACAAAAAAGCCGATCCCGAGACTGCCCGCGACCCTTATATTTATTTCTATGAGGACTTCCTGGCTGCCTATGATAAAGCCCTAAAGAAAGCACGCGGAGTATATTACACACCTCCCGCAGTTGTAAATTTCATCATCAGGGCTGTTAATGACGTGCTGAAAGATACTTTTAACATACCAGAAGGTTTGGCAGACCATAAAAAGGTCACGCTGCTGGATTTTGCCTGCGGAACAGGTACATTCCTCTTGGAAGCAATCCGGCAGATACTTGGCCAAACTCCACGTTCCAAAAGAGATCTGATTGTTAAAGACCATATCCTTAAGAATCTGTATGGCTTTGAATATATGATCGCACCCTACACGGTGGCACATTTGAAACTGACCCAATACCTTAAAGACCGTAAATATGATATGGAACCGGAAGAAAGGTTCAAGATATTCCTCACCAATACCCTCGAACACTTTGAAGTGGAAGATGAACGCTTATTGCCAGCTTTGTCCTCTGAAAGCAAACAAGCAAAAACCGTGAAAGATAATCCCATACTGGTGATTACCGGAAACCCACCTTATAACTATGTGTCCAAGAATAATGGGCAGTGGATAAAGGAAAAGGTGAAGGACTACTATTATTTCGATGGTCAACCATTGGGTGAAGAGAACCCTAAGGCTTTACAAGACGATTATGTGAAGTTTATAAGGTTTGCACAATGG
>CALDSN010000217.1 GCA_937924555.1 uncultured bacterium
AAGCACCTTTCGAACCCCTCCCCTGGGGTAATATGCCTGTGTATTATGATAAACGTTTTTCCGCAGTGAAGAACTTCGTAACAGTTGACGGCTTAAACGAAGTCGCGGTTAACCCGGAGAATAGCCAATCCGCCTTCTTTGCCCCGGAGATTGTGGTGGAGACCCAAGTGCGGGTTATCTACCGCATCGGCACAGCAGATAAGAAATAACTGAGGAAAGCATGAAGCCCAAGCTATTCTTGACCCGGATGATCCCGGAGCAGGCAATGAAGCGTCTGGAGGAAGCCTTCGAGCTAAGTTACAATCCCCTGGAACGCTCTTTGACTAAAGCAGAACTGATTGAAGGCATAAGGGACGCGGAAGCTCTGATATGCCTGTTAACCGACACAATTGACAGGGAAGTGATTGATGCGGCACCGAAGCTGAAGGTTATCTCTGCCTATGCGGTGGGGTTCAATAACATTGAGGTTGATTATGCTACCAGCAAAGGAATTGCCGTTTGTAACACAGCGGGAGCTTTAACCGAATCCACGGCGGATTTGGCTTGGGCGTTGATTATGGCAAGCTGCCGCAGGATAACCGAGAGTGAGGCATACCTGCGGGCAGGGAAGTTCAAAGCCTGGGAACCGATGCTGATGTTGGGGCAGGATGTTCACGGCAAAACCTTGGGCATCCTGGGGATGGGCAGGATTGGTCAGGCAGTGGCGCGCAGAGCCACAGGCTTTGGCATGCGGATAATCTATGCCGGAACAAAGGATGTAAGCCTGCCCTTTGCCGCAGAGAGGGTGGATTTGGATACTTTACTCAGCGACTCCGACATCCTTAGTCTGCACACCCCGCTTACCGCCGAAACCAAGCACCTGCTGAGCAGGGATAAACTGCTGTTGATGAAGCCTACTGCCGTGCTGATAAACACTGCCAGAGGGGCAATTGTGGATGAGGCAGCCCTGATTGAGCTTTTAGCAGCGAAGCGCATCTTTGCTGCGGGCATTGATGTGTATGAGCATGAACCTCATATTCCGCAAGAGTTATTGGCTTTGGATAATGTGGTGCTGCTGCCGCATATCGGCTCTGCCAGCATCGGCACCCGCACTCAAATGGGCTTGATGGCAGCAGAGAATGCCCTTGCCGTGCTGGAGGGTAGAAAGCCACCCTCACAGATAAACCAGACCTTAGAACAGTAACTATCGCTTACTTCAATAAAAAGACGGTGTATAGCACATAGATTCCGATAAGAAAGCCACCCTGCCACCTGTCCAGGGAATGCCTTCTGGGGATAAACATAAAGACGAAGAGCACAAAGGTAGCGAAGAGCATCAGATAAAAGTCTGTATTGAATGAACTTTGATAGGATAAGGGGTGTATCAGGGCTGAAATGCCCAAGATAAGCAGCAGGTTAAAGATGTTAGAGCCAATGATGTTACCCACGGCAATATCGGGATGCTTCTTGAACGCAGCTACTGCTGAAGTGGCAAGCTCCGGTAAGGAAGTTCCCGCTGCAACGATGGTTAGCCCAATCACCTTTTGGCTTACCCCAAAGAAGTTGGCAAGAGTTACGGCACTGCTCACCACCAACTTACCACCAAGAATCAAAGCTCCCAGCCCCATTGCAACACTCCCGATAGTGATGAAGAGTGAATAGCTCTTCACTTTGCTGGGCTCTTCACCAATGCTGTTGATGCTTAGTTTCCAGTTGTAGGCAAGAAAGAGGGCAAATATGCCCAAAAGAATTGCACCATCCAAGCGGGTAAGGGTATTGGGATGGGTGTGCACAAACCAGTGGTCATTTACCAGAGCAAGAACAGCGATGCTTACAAGTAGGGCAAAAGGTATCTCCTTCCAAGTGGTATTTCTTTTCACGGTCAGGGGGAAGATTACCGCACTGATGCCCAGAATGATGAGGATATTGAAGTTGTTACTGCCGATAACATTGCCAAAGGCAATATCCGCAGAGCCTTTTATGCTGGAGACGATATTGACGATAAGCTCCGGGGTGGATGTGCCGAAGGCTACCACGGTTAAACCAATCACGATTTCCGGAACATTGAAGCGTTTTGCCAGCGAGCTTGCCCCAAGCACCAGCCAATGAGCACCCAGCACCAAACAACCTAAGCCGAGAATGAGCAATGATATGGAGAGGATCATATTTACTTTACTATACTTGCTAAATTGCCTTTGATTTTGGCGTAAACAGCCGCGGAGCTAAACTCCTTGCTGGTGGCAGAGGTGACCAATTTGATGTCTTTGCGGTCCCATGTCCATTTCTTATCGCCTGAACTGATAAAATATACTGCTGTGGCTTTATCCCTATTCTTGATGATGGACTTAATGCCCTTGTTCATCCACAGCCAGGCTTTCAGTTCATCCATCACGATAAGGGCACTATACTGCTCACCGGCAAGGTCTTTATAGTTCCTTATTACTTTCACATTAACAGCGTGAGTAGCTTCATAATCTTGCTTAATCAAAGCTATCAGTTCTTGTTTAAAGCTACTGTCTGAGCCCTTCATTACGGCAATAAGGATGGATGGTTTAGCGGGATCTGAATTGATAATACCGCTTTGCTTGGGAGCAGAGCAGGCACTAAGAACAATGAGTAAAAGGAACATAAGTTTACGCATACGATACCTCGCAATGAATATATACACTCCCCATTTGCATAACGGCATAAGCAGTCAAGGTAATTCTTGGAGCTGTAACTGTCTTTCTATGTTAATCCCCTTATGAATGTTGAAAACCTCAGCACATCTTCCCTATAACAACACCACTTCACTACCTCATCATTCCCAGGTGATTCCCTCATCCCACCCGGGAGTCACGAGGGAGTCACCCAAGAATGATGTGTCATTCCACCAAGAAATCACCTGGTCAAGAGAAGTTTGATAATTTAGGCTGAATTCCTCCGCTTGGGCAAGTATCCCCAAGCCCATGGTATTGTCACGCTGTTCACATGCCCTTATTATAGGATTAATCAAACGGAGCTAATTCCTGCTTGACAGATTTTCAAAGCCTGTAATACTTCCACTGTGGGTATAATTGAAGATTAACCATGAGAGGTAATGATGCAAAAAGAGAGTAAGTGCGTGAACATCGGCATCTTTAACGGCCTTAGCGAAGAGATGGTCAACAGCTTTGCCAAAGACCTCGAAAGGATACATGTATCCCAAGGGAATGCCATTATTACCGAGCATTCCTGGGGGGATAATCTGTTTTTTATCTGCAGAGGCAAGGTTGAGATAAGTAAAGGTTTGGATAATCCAGAAACACCATTTGCTCAGCTTTCTGTGTTGGAACCAGGAGAATTCTTTGGCGAAATGGGAATAATCAACGATGAACCCCGTTCTGCAAGTGTTATCGCTCTGGAGGATGTGGAGCTGTTGGTTATACCCAGAGAAGCATTTACTAATATTACCTTTAATCACCCGGTAGTAATGTTCAACCTGATGCGTACCATCTCAGGCAGATTGCGCGAAACAAATGAACGCTTTGTTGACGTGATGAACCAAATGCTGAGCAAAAACCGGTTGATGGCAATCGGGATGGCTGCCAGTAAGATTATTCACGACATCAAAACTCCTCTAACGGTCATTGTGCTCACGGCTCAGTTAATAGAAAACATTTACCCCGGCAGCAACGAATTTACCGATAGCATCGTTAAGCAAACCAAACTGATAGACCAGTTGGTGCGTGAGGTGTTGGATTTTGCCAAAGGAACTGAGACCACACCATTGATTCAGATGGTAGATATGGATGCGTTCTTAAAAGAAATCGCTGAAGTATATGTATCCGCCCTCAAAGGACGAAACATCAACTTTGTGGTGGAGAATAGAATACGGGATTATGTGTACTTCGACGAGGGCAAGATAAGGCGAGTGCTGATTAACCTGATTAAGAATGCCTCCGAAGCCATTCCTGCTGATGGAGAGGTTAAGATAGTTGCGGGTATCTCCTCGGGCTGGTTGCAGATATCGGTGATAGATAACGGACCCGGGATATCTGCCGCCATCAGAGAAGACCTTTTTCAACCTTTTGTTACTGAAGGAAAGCCTCATGGCACCGGCTTGGGGTTGGCAATCTGCAAAAAACTTGTGCAAGAACATCGAGGCAGGCTGGAGTATATCCCCGTGGAACCACACGGTAGTAGGTTTGACATCCGCATTCCCCAAAATATGAAATAAATGCTTGTCAAAATATGGGCTTCGATTTCTGTGGTTCAACTAAACAATATTTAGGGAAGTGAATCATGTCAAGAATATGTGATATTTGTGGAAAGAGCGCTCAAGTCGGCAACAACCGCAGCCATGCTTTAAACGCCACCAAGCGTCGTTTCTACCCCAACTTACACGAGATCCGCGCCATCTTCGGCGATGGAATCAGACGTATAAAGATATGCAGCTCCTGTCTGAAAGCCAATAAAGTCCGCAAAGCTGTTACCAAGTAAGCTATTGTAGAATATATATTAGGAAGAGGCATACAGCGCCAGAGCTGGATTTATTGCAACTTATTTTCGGGAATTAAGGGTCACAGCCTTTGTTCCCGATTCTTACTTTAGGACAAAAACTGAATCGGTACCTTACAGGGGGTTATGATGTTGATAGAAGAGATCCAAAGAAGAGTAGAGCAAAGCTCAAATGTGATTGGTGCAGTTCGTAACGAGATTGGCAAGGTGATAGTTGGGCAGGAAGCTGTTATTGATCGCCTGCTGATTGGGATATTGGCTAATGGACATGTGCTGATAGAAGGTGTCCCCGGTTTGGCAAAAACCCTTATCATATCCTCTCTTGCCGCTGTGTTCGACGCACAGTTTTCCCGTATTCAATTTACTCCGGACTTACTACCGGCGGATATAACTGGAACCCTTATCTACAATCAAAAAAGTGGGGAATTCACCACAAAGAAGGGACCAATCTTTGCCAACTTCATTCTGGCAGATGAGATAAACCGTGCACCATCCAAAGTTCAATCAGCATTACTGGAAGCAATGCAGGAAAGGCAGGTAACCTTGGGGGATAAAACTGAAGCATTGCCAAGTCCTTTCTTCGTTATGGCGACGCAAAACCCCATTGAGCAGGAAGGGACCTATCCCCTGCCGGAAGCTCAGGTTGACCGCTTTATGATGAAGCTGATGATTAAGTATCCATCCTTTGATGATGAACGGGTAATCTTAGAGCGCATGGTGGAAGAGAAGCCCATGGTGCTGAACAAAGTGCTTAGTCCGAAGGATATTGTTACCATGCGGGAAGTGATAAACTTGGTGCACATGGAAGAGAAGCTGAAGGATTATATCCTGCATCTTGTGCAAGCTACCAGGCATCCGGAGCGTTATCCACGGTTGAGTAATCTGAAGGGCTTAATCGAGTTTGGCGCATCCCCTCGTGCCAGCATCTACCTCGCCAGAGCTGCCAAAGCTTATGCCTATCTATCCGGCAGAGCTTATGTGATCCCGGACGATGTAAAGGCTATTGGTAGAGATGTATTGCGCCACAGGATAATCCTTTCTTATGAGGCTGAAGCCGAAGAGCTGAACAGCGAGACCATTATTAACCGCATTCTGGACGAGATTGAAGTTCCCTAAATAAAGCTGATGTTCACGCAGAGTGCCTCAGATATCCTTAAAAAGGTACGTAGAATAGAAATCCGCACCCGCAACACAGTTAGTGAGCTGTTTAGCGGGGAATATCACAGCCGTTTCAAGGGTCAAGGCTTGGAATTTGCCGAGGTGAGAGAGTATCAACCGGGAGATAATCACCGCGAGATAGACTGGAATGTATCTGCACGGATGGGACAACTATACATTAAGAAGTTCCGCGAGACCAGGGAGTTACGTGTGGTGTTTCTGGTGGACATAAGCGCTTCCCAAAACATCGGCACCCAAAGCATGTTCAAGCGGGAACGTATTGCTGAATTAGTGGCGGGGCTTTCCTTTTCTGCCGTAGCAAACCACGATTTGAGCGGCTTGATAATGTTTTCGGATATCCCGGAGAGATATCTGCCTCCCCGTAAAGGGCGAAACAATGCCTTGGAGATTCTGAGAGAAGTGCTCTATCTGCAACCCAAGAGTAATAAGACCTCCCTCTCTGCTGCCTTGCTCTATGCGCATAAAATGCTGAAGAAGAGATGCATCCTGTTCGTTATCTCAGATTGGATAGATAAAGGTTATGAACAGCCCCTTAAGATCCTGGCTCAGAAGCATGATGTGGTAGCTCTGCAGGTGTTGGACAAATGCGAACTGGAACTTCCCAATGCGGGCATCCTTAAGCTGCAAGACCCAGAAACAGGTGAAGAGTTATGGGTGAACAGCTCCGACCCGAAACTTCGCAAAGCATACAGGGAACAGATTGATAAACAACAAGCTGAGTTGCAGAGCTTCTTCCGTAAGTGTAAATGTGACTACCTGCTTATCCGCACAGACGAATCATTTGTGCAGGCATTACGGAAGTTCTTCACTCTCCGACAGAGGCATAGAGGCGCAAGATGAGGAAGTCTCAAGCTCTAATTGTACTAGTAGCATGCTTCTGGCTGACGTGCGAGTTGTTGCCTGCAATGCTCACGCAACAGCTTAGCGGTGCGGACAGCCTCAGCGTGGGAACCACTTTTACCCTTAGCTTGCAGAGTGACTACAAAATTAAGCAGGTGGTTGTTCCGGACAGCTTGGATAGCTTTGCCATCCTTAGCAGCAAAGCCATGCAGGATGGTAATAGCTGGCAGCTTAGCATTGCTCCCCTCAAAACAGGAGCGTTGAGCTTTCCCAGACTGGCAGTGATCCCCTCCCTTCCTGCTACTCCCCCCGATTCCACGGATGCTTTCCGCATCTTTGTCCTATCTACCCTGGCAGAAGGTGACACACTCTTACGAGATATTAAGCCATTGCAGCGTTACAGGTTGCAGCTTCCATGGTGGTTATATACTATCTTGTTTGTTGTACTCATAGCCTTACTGGTGTATCTCATTCGGTCCCGAACCAGGAAGCCAACCCCAACGCCTCCTCCTGTGACTCCTCCCACGATTACCCCCAAACCTGCTTGGGAACTTGCACTGCAAGCTTTGAACGAGCTATTAGAGAACAATCTATTAGCACAAGGAGACATCGTTGCCCTTCACTTCGGGTTTTCCGATATCCTTCGCAGCTTTCTGGAAGCGACATACCGTTTCCCTGCCATGGAAATGACGGTTAGTGAGATTGCCATGCACACCCGTAAACGCAAGATTAACCGTAGCGAGGAGATACAGCACTTCTTAGGCTATTGTGACATGGTGAAGTTTGCCAAGGTTCAGCCCACTGTGGAGGAAATTGATAGCCGGATACAATGGCTTCGAAGCTATCTGCAGAGCTTCGTTCCCAAAACCGCCGGAGACAGGCAATGATTCGTTTTGCCAGCCCTTGGTATTTGCTTGCGCTAATCTTCATTCCACTGTATCTATGGTGGGAACTCCGGTGCACTAAGCAACGAAAGTTATCCTTGGCTCATTCTCGCCTACATATCTTAAAGGCTCTTAGTTCCAGCCAATTGCCATATAGGTATTTATTCCCTGCTCTCCGTTGCATTACCCTTGCTGCATTGATCATCGCTTCATCTCAGCCTGAATGGGGGGTTAAAACACGCGATGTGAACAACAAGGGCGTGGATATTGTACTTGCCATAGACATCAGTGGTTCAATGCTGGCGATGGACTTTGCCCCGGATAGCCGTCTTGCTGCAGCAGTGAAGGTAGCAAAGGACTTTGTGCAACGTCGTCCCAATGACCGTTTTGCCTTGGTCGCCTTTTCCGAATATGCCCTCACCCAGATACCCATAACTTTCGACCACAATGCAATGCTGAACAGCCTTGATATGCTGAAGGTAAATGAGGATGCCTCAGGGACAGCTATCGGCATGGGACTTGCCAAAGCTGTGGCAAGGCTTAAGGATAGCAAGGCTAAATCCCGGATTATTGTCCTCATCACCGATGGGGTGAACAACACCGGAGAGATTGACCCCCTCAGCGCAGCAGGAATGGCTAAGCAACTTGGCATCAAGGTATATCCCATTGGCGTAGGCAGTGGCGGAGTGGTACCTTTCCCCTATGATGATCCGCTCTTTGGACGCAGCTATATCAACACTTTAATTGAGCTGGATATGGCAACCCTCAACAAGATTGCCCAAACTACCAACACCGGCAGAGCAGCTATGGCAACCGATGCCAACAGCCTGCGTGAGATTATGACACAGATAGACAAGCAAGAGAAGTCCGAGTTTAAGGCAAAGTTCAGCTACCGTTATAGTGAGCGGTTCATGCCCTTCCTGTGGCTTGCTTTCATCCTGCTCACCATCGAGATATTACTAAGGGCATACTTCATCCCCATTCTACCGGAGTAAGCATGAATATCGTTAACCCCCATCTCTTTGTCTTGTTGCTGCTGTGCCCTGCTCTCTTATATCTGGTGCTTACCCGTGGTAGAAGGTTACAACAACGTTTTGTGCAATATGCCCAGAACCACATGATGAGCCACTATTACCGCAAAGCTTCACCCTTTTGGGTGGGATTCCGTTTAGTTCTACTGCTCTTGGCACTTGCGGCAATAGTTATTGCCCTGGTGCGCCCTCAGTGGGACTTTGCTCAAAAGAACACTGAAAGCAATGGCATGGATATCATCTTTGCCATTGATGTATCCAAAAGCATGGATGCCCAAGATATGATGCCAAGCCGTCTGTTACGTGCAGTAATCCAAATCTCCGCTTTTCTGGATCAAGTTAAAACCGACAGGATAGGAATCATTACCTTTGCCGGAGTAGCTACCATGGAGTGTCCTTTAACGGATGATTATGAGGCAGTAAAAATAGTATTGAGCAGCCTATCCACAGATAACAACCCCAAACCAGGAACCAACATCGGTGCCGCTCTTAAACTTGCATCAGAATCATTTGGAGATGTTAAGGGAGCAGGCAGCCTTATCCTTATTTCCGACGGTGAGGATCTGGCAGGCAGTGCAGAAGAGCAAGCGAAGTTGCTGAAAGCAAAAGGTATCAGGTTATATGCAATGGGGGTGGGAAGTCCACAAGGTTTTAAGATTGTGCACCCCCAAACCGGTGAAGAAGTGGTTAGTAAGTTGGACGAAGCATCTCTCACCAAACTGGCTCATCTAACCGGCGCAGAATACTATCGTGTCACCCCCGGGGGGGAGGAAATACAGCTTATCCTCCAACGCATCTATCACACAGAGGAAGAAAGAATCACCAAAAGAAGCATGAGCGTTTATAAGGAGCAATACAATCTATTTGCCTGTCTCGCCATTATCCTACTGCTCGTGGAAAGCCTCATCAACCCCCTCAAACGCAAAGGCTTGATGGCTGCGGAGAACTACTATGAAAGCTAATCACCGTCGCATAGCCCTTATCGCTCTCTTGATAATTGCCTTGTTCCTTCTTGCTGAGGTGTTGCTGAGGAACAAAGCCTTCACCCAAAGCATTGCCGAATTGTTATACCGAACAAAGCATTATCCCACGGCAGAAAAGGTATTCTCCCGCAATGCAGCTAAAGGAGACAAGGTCGCTTCGGCAAACCTGGCAAAGAGTTTATACCAACAACAACGATACGGTGATGCTCAATCTCCCTCATCTGAAGCATTATCCCAAGATGATGATAATGCAGCCTTGAACTATGATGCGGGTAATATCGCCTACAAACAGGGTGATTTCCAAAGCGCATTGGAGCATTACCGCAAGGCACTGCTGAAGAACCCTAATGACAAAGATACAAAAGCAAACTATGAACTTGCCCTAAGAAAGCTGCAACAGCAACCCCCTCCCAAACAGGATGAGAAAAAGGATGAGAAACAACAAGAGGATATCCGCAACATCCTGGGTGGCTTGGATAACAAAGAAAGCAGCGACCGCAAGCAACAAAGTCTTAAACAAGATATCCCTCCCGATAAATGGTGGTAACATGAAGAAAGCCCTTCTTTGCTTATTCTTTTTTCCCTTGATGCTGATGGGGGTTAAAGTGGATGTTAGCGTGAACAAATACAGCATCCCTACAAATGACCAATTGACCCTCACCCTCAAGATAAGTGACAGCTCCCGCTTGAACATCTCTGAGCCGGCTGCTCCGGTCGTGAACTTATTCAGTTTCAGAAACATGACCAGCTCATCTGCCAGTTCCATGAGCGTGGTAAACGGTAGTTCCGTATCCGAGTTTTCCCGCCAATACAGCTATGTTTACCTGCCACAAAAAGTGGGCAAGACTCAAGTTCCATCCTTCATGGTGAAGGTAAACGGCAAAGATTATCGCACAAAACCTATAAATATCACCGTTGTTCAAGGTACTGCCAGCACGCCTCAAAAGAACAGTCTCAGCCCCTCTACTCCCTCCTTTGATCCCTATGGTATGGGTTTGCCGGATTACTGGGAAGGTGGAGGCTTAGATAGCGGGAACACCATGCTGCTTGCCGAACCGGAAACGCAGAATGTTTATCAAGGCTTTCCCGCTGTTGTGTCCTACTATCTCTATTCAGACGAAATGGTGCGCTCCTTTAACTTGGAAGAAGAGAATGACTTTGAAGGTTATGGCAAAAGCACTTTTGAGCAGCCTACCATGTTGAACTATGAGGAAGCCCGCTACAATGGTAAGGCATATAAACGTGCATTAATCAAGCGTTTGGCTATTATTCCCAACACCACGGGGAGATTGCAGGCACCGGTTCTTAAGGGCATTGCCAGATTGTATAGTGTAGGCTATCTGAACAAAACCCTCGCCAGCACAGGTGGACAGATTGTGGTTCGCCCTCTACCGCATGAGAACATGCCTGGAGGTTACAACGGTGCGGTAGGTAATTTCAAGGTCTCCCATAGCATCTCCAAGAAAGACCTCGCTTTGGGTGAAACCATCACCATCAGCCTCAAGCTTTTGGGAAGAGGTAACTTCAACCGTTTTTCCGCCCCGGTTTTTGCTTCCGGCTCTGGATTTCAGGTGTCCAATCCCATCGTGATGGATAACTTGAAAGCAGGAATTGAGGGTAGTAGGAGCTATTATTACACGCTAATACCCCAAAGCAAGGGCAAGTTAAGCCTTCCGGAGCTTAAGTTCGTGTGGTTCGATAACGCATCTGCCACTTACAAGACCTACACCCTGCCCCAAACAGTGATCGATGTCAAAGCTGCAAATGTGTTAAGCTATTTTAACCGCTTTCTGGAACCCGCAACCCCTAACTCCATGAACCCCAAGCTTTCACGCTCTGTCTATTCCGTTTACACCCCCTACACATCTCAGTTTTGGTATTGGTTGTTAGTCTTTGCTGCTCTGGGTGTTGCCACCTACATCATCATAAGAGCAAGGGATGCCAAGCTTCAGCATGAGTTCCCGGAATTGTATGCCCGCAAGCAATCTGCCAAGATTCTCCATAAATACCTTCGCCAAGCTACCGAAGCGGCACAAAAGCTATCCCCGGATTTCTACCCCCTTTCCGAGAAAGCATTGTTCGATTTTCTTGCCACGCGCTACAAGCTTGCCAATCACCTATCTGTGGAAGAGAAGATTGCTGCCCTGCAAGAGCAGAGGATTGACCCGGAGCTTATTGAACATGTGCAACGCTTCTTGCAGCGTTGTCAACAAGCGCGTTATATGCCCGAGGCTGATAGAGCTATTAATCTGCAAGAGGATTTGCATCTGCTTAAGCAGATTATCCAAGGCTTCGAGCGTTACAATCGTACCCATTTTGGAGTTTGACTTATGAATAAGATACTACTTAGCCTTCTAACCCTTCTGTTGCTCTCCTGTGTATTGTCGGCACAAGCGAACTCCATCTCCACCTCCGTTCCCGCAAAAAGCAAGGATATCCACAATGCGGATTTCTATTACAACAAAGGCGTGGATTACTATGCCGCCGGCAATCAGGGTTTGGCAAATCTATACTATCTGAAAGCCCTGAACTTGGATACCGCCCACAAGTTTGCCCGCAGCAATCTGGAGCTTTCCCAACACCTGAGTACAGACAGTAAGCTGTATCCCCAAAGACGCTTTTTGGTGCGAGTATTGATGCAGGTATTGGACTTCTTCAGTGTGAACCGCTTGGCTATTATTGCTTTATTGCTACTGTTTTGCAGTGTTGCTGCTCTGGCATGGTTGCTGTTCTACGACCCGGATGAAGAGCGCGCATTACCTTTGCTGGTATTTGTTTTACTCTTTGCCATGTGCCTTGGCTCATTCACTCTGTTAGGCTTTAAAAGCTACCATCAAACCCACAACAAGCTTGCCGTGCTGATAACCGCCACCGAGCAACTGATGCCTGCCCAAGGTATTAGCAAAAAGTCCATCATGGAAGTGCATGAAGGCTTAATCATAACCATGATAACTAGCAAGGATGGTTTATCAACCGTGCGCCTGCCCAATGGACAGTTGGGCAAGCTCCCCACAAAATCTCTTGCCAAGGTTCGCTAACAGATAGTCCACTTTACAGTTAACACCCATTTGAAGCCATCTCAGCTTATGGCTTCTGCTTCGACTCTATCTATCATTACCTGATCATTACCTAATCATTACATACTAAACATGCAATGATTAGGTAATGATCAGGTGTAGCATCCCGGGTGCGTCCCTGCAATCAATACGCTATCATTACGGACTTACTACGGAGAAAGTCCCTAATGAGTCCGTAATGATAGCGCAGTATCTGCAAGGAAAGAGCTCCCGAGAAGCATGAAGGCTCAGAAATACCCAAATCACCCCCAGCCCAAACTGCTAAGATTTTCCTTTACTAAAACATAGGTGCCCAAATAATGACAATGGCAACGAATTGATTTTAACAAGATAAGATATAAGGAAGTAATGACATGGCTATTACAAATGCCTTGGAAAAGCTGAAAGCAAAGCGTGCTGCTGCCCTCTTGGGCGGAGGCGAAAAACGCATCGAGGAACAGCATCAGAAAGGGAAGCTAACTGCCAGAGAACGCATAGCGTTACTTGTGGATAAGGATAGTTTCGAAGAGTTTGATATGTTTGTTACTCATCAGTGCACAAACTTCGGGATGGAAAAGTTCATCCACCCCGGCGATGGTGTGGTTACGGGTAGCGCAACCATCAACGAACGCGTGGTGTATATCTTTGCGCAGGATTTCACCGTATTTGGCGGTTCCCTCTCCAAAACCTATGCCGAAAAAATCTGCAAGATTATGGATATGGCGCTGAAGAATGGCTGCCCCTTAATCGGGCTTAACGATTCCGGTGGAGCGCGTATCCAGGAAGGTGTGGAAGCCTTGGCAGGATATGCCGAAATCTTCTGGCGTAACGTGATGGCATCGGGAGTTATCCCCCAGATATCCGCCATCCTTGGTCCTTGTGCCGGTGGAGCCGTTTATTCTCCTGCCATCACGGACTTTGTGATTATGGAGAAGAACAACAGCTATATGTTTGTTACAGGACCGAAAGTGGTGAAAACCGTGCTTAATGAGACGGTGAGCGTAGCAGACTTGGGCGGTGCAGGGATTCACGCTTCAAAGAGCGGTGTGGCACATTTCCTATGCAACAGCGAGGAAGAAACCCTGATGCTGATAAAAATGCTGCTTAGCTACCTGCCTTCCAATAACATGGAAGACCCTCCCTGTGTGCCAAGCACAGACCCCATCAACCGTAGCTGCGACAGTCTTAACGAACTGATCCCGGATAACCCCAATAAGCCTTATGACATCTTAGACTTAATCCACCCGATAGTGGATGATGGCGAATTCCTGCAGGTAATGAGCAACTTTGCCCAGAATATCGTGGTGGGTTTTGCTCGCTTGAATGGGCACTCCGTGGGCATCGTGGCAAATCAGCCCAAGGTATTGGCAGGGGTGTTGGATAACGATGCCAGCATCAAAGCTGCCCGATTTGTGCGCTTCTGCGATGCCTTCAATGTGCCACTGGTGGTGCTGGAGGATGTGCCCGGGTTCTTGCCCGGAACCTCCCAAGAGCATAACGGGATAATCCGCAACGGGGCGAAGATGCTGTTTGCCTTTGCTGAGGCAACTGTGCCCAAGATTACGGTGATAATCCGTAAAGCATATGGTGGTGCATATTGTGTGATGAACAGCCGACACATGCGGGCAGACCTGGTGTATGCCTGGCCCTCGGCGGAGATAGCAGTTATGGGACCCAAGGGTGCCGTGGAAGTTATCTTCCGCAAAGAAGCAATGGACTCACCCGATCCCAAAGCCACTCTGCTGGCGAAGGAAGAGGAATACCGCGATAAATTTGCCAATCCATACAATGCCGCAGAGCGGGGATACGTGGATGATGTCATCGAACCTGCACAAACACGCTTCCGCTTGATACGTGCTTTGGAGATGCTTGCCAATAAAAAGGACAGCATCCCCCCGCGTAAGCATGGGAACATGCCATTATAGAGAGCGGATGATGAATAAACATATACTGATACTCTGCCTGCTAATGCTGTGTCTTTCGGCTCTGGCTGCCCAAGCCACCGAAGCGGCAGAAGCAGTGCAAAAAGCTGTTCCCGATAGCGTTAAGATTCAGCGGGAACGGGAGATTGTGTCCGAATACGGGTTCAAGATTGACAATACCCTGGCTGAGGTAGCAAGGAAATTGTTGATTGCCGATGTTGACCAATGGAAGAGATATCTGGGCTTGGAACCGGCTAACAAGAAGCTGGATAGTATGAGCTTGGACAGGCTCGGCATTGCTCCATATAGAGCGCTGCTGGCACAACAATATAGCGTTTTTGGCTTCACGGAGCTTAGCACCTTGAGCGAAGCAGCAGCTGCAAAACATATGCCTATCAAAAAGCTGAAACAGATGTTGGGCTTAAGCGATGTAAACTCCCGCAAATGGGATAGGATGTCTTTGCAGGCAATGGACTTCACTCCCCAGCAGATTGAGAAGCTGCATCAAGATTTCACAGATAACAGCCTGAGATATGGGGTGAACGTTACTTTGGTGGGGATGCTGACCGTATTTCTTGCCCTGTTGATAACCAGCATCGTGATAAGCCAGCTTATTCACCTTAACCGAGTTCCCAAAAAGAAGCAAGCAGACATCGTGCTTGATGCTAAAGGGAAGGAGAAAAGCTCATCCGCAACCCTGAATAAGGATATCATCGTGGCTGCCATTGCTGCCCTGCATATCCATCAGCAATCCATTGAAGACAGACGTAAGCTTGCCCTAACCTTCCGTCGCACACCCACCAACCAATGGCGGGCAAGTGCGGTGTTGAGTATGCCGAACCGAGAAATGGGGACAAAGAGGAGATAAGATGAAGACCTATAAGCTGATAATAAATAACGAAAAGTACGATGCGCGCATCGTGGAATACAGCCCCACCCATGCCAAGATAAACATCAATGGGACAGACTATCTGGTGCAGATTGAAGAGGATAAAGCCCCCGGCATCCCCAAGCTTGCCAGCCAAGAGAAAGCTGTGCCTTTGGCTCCTGCTTTTAGTAGCGGGGTGGAACCCGGAAGCGGAGAGATTAAAGCACCCATTCCCGGCGTGATAGTCTCCATCCCTGTAAAAGAAGGGGAAAAAGTATCCAAGGGACAGACCATCGTGATCTTGGAGGCAATGAAGATGCAATCTGAAATAGCCTCGCCCTTCGATGGCACCATTGGTAAAATACTGGTTAAAGAACGCTCCCCCATTCAGGAAGGTGATCTGATGATGACTCTTGTGGGTGCGGAAGTTAAACCCAGCCTTGCCAAGCCAAACAGACAAGCTGCCAATACCACAGAAGCACAGAACAACAAAGGCGAAAGAATCCTGCGGGCACCCATTCCGGGAAGCATCCTAGAGGTAAAAGCCAATGTGGGCAGCTATATGAAAGAGGGGGATATTGCTTTGATTCTGGAAGCCATGAAAATGGAATCTGAGATACACTGCAACTACTCCGGCAGAGTAAGTAAAATCCACGTTAGCAAGGGTGACCTCGTGCAAGAAGGCGATGCCCTGATAGAGTTTGAGGGTTAGCCATGCTGGAACTGCAACAATTCATCCAAACCACAGGCTTCCTTAATGTCACATGGGGCAATATGCTGATGATAATCGCCGGGTTGGTGTTCATCTACTTGGGGATAACTAAAGAGTTTGAGCCACTGCTGCTGGTGCCTATTGGTTTCGGCATCGTGGTGGGTAACATCCCCGGCGTGTCCGAGCAGGGACTTGGCGTAACAGACCAAGGCTCCGTGTTGAACTACCTTTATTTCGGGGTAAACAAAGGTGTGTATCCCTCCCTGATATTCCTGGGGATAGGAGCGATGACAGACTTCAGCACCCTGATTGCCAACCCGAAGCTCATCCTTTTAGGTGCAGCTGCACAGTTCGGCATCTTTGCCACCTTTATGGGCAGCATCCTGATGGGTTTCAACATCATGGAAGCTGCATCCATCGGGATAATCGGAGGTGCGGATGGACCTACCTCCATCTTCCTTGCCTCTAAGCTTGCTCCGCATTTATTGGGGTCTATTGCATTGGCTGCATACTCTTATATGGCATTGGTGCCGGTTATCCAACCGCCCATCATGCGCCTGTTAACCACGAAGAAAGAACGCCTCATCCGCATGAAGTCCCTGCGGGTGGTAACCAAGAAAGAGAAGATATTCTTCCCGCTGGTTGCCTTTGTGGTAACCACCTTCATCTCCCCCGGATCGGTGGTGCTGCTTGCCATGCTGTTCCTGGGTAATTTGCTGAAAGAAAGCGGAGTAACTGAACGCCTTGCCAACAGTGCCAGAACCGTGCTGATTGATGTGGTGACTGTGCTTATTGGGTTAACAGTGGGAGCTAAGACCACCGCTGCGGTATTTTTAACCCCGGCTACCATCAAGATATTCATCATGGGCGCAGCATCCTTTGCCGTGGCAACTGCTGCGGGAGTGCTGTTCGCTAAGATAATGAACATCTTCAGTAAAGAAAAGATTAATCCCCTTATCGGCAATGCGGGTGTATCTGCTGTTCCTGCCTCCGCTCGTGTATCCCAAGTTGTGGGGCAGCAATATAACCGCACCAACTATCTGCTGATGCATGCCATGGCACCCAATGTGGCGGGAGTTGTCGGTTCTGCCGTTGCCGCTGGTGTGCTCTTGGGCATATTGGGGAACTAAGGGACTCATGCACTTGCCATCTGCCTTAGCTGAGTTATACTAACTATAGATAAAACAAATACATACTTAAGGAGACAAAGATGCCCAAAGTACTGATCGCCACTGAGAAGCCTTTTGCCGTCGAAGCAGCGCAAAAGATCAAAGCCGAACTGGAGAATGCGCAATTTGAGTATTCCTTCCTGGAGAACTACACCGATGTAGCCGACCTGCACAAGGCTCTTGCTGATGCCGAAGCCGTTATCATCCGCAGCGACATCATGGACGAAGCTGCCTTCAATGCTGCTCCCAACCTGAAACTTGTGGTTCGTGCCGGTGCCGGATATGATAACATTGACCTCAAGGCTGCCACCGCCCACAATGTTATTGCTATGAACACTCCCGGCCAGAACTCCAACGCCGTGGCAGAGCTTGCCATTGGTATGATGATTTATATGGCTCGCGGTAAGTTCAACGGCAAATCCGGAACGGAGCTGTGTGGCAAAAGCTTGGTGCTGTATGGCTATGGCTTTGTTGCCCGCTACACCGCCAAGATTGCCAAAGGCATTGGTATGGATGTGTATGCCTATGACCCCTACCTCACCAATGAGATTATGACCAAGGACGGCGTGAAGCCCCTTGCCACCGTGGAAGACATCTTCCGCACAGGGGATTACATCTCCCTGCATATCCCCGCCACTGCCGACACCAAGAAGTCCATCAACTGGAGCTTGCTCTCCCTGATGAAGAACACCGCCACCTTGGTGAACACTGCCCGCAAAGAAGTTATTGACGAGGACGACCTGCTTAAGGCGTTTGCCGAAAAGAAGAAGTTCCGTTATGTCAGTGATGTGGAACCCGGATGCGCAGCTCAGCTTATGGAGCTTTATCCCGACAGAGTGTATTATACCCCCAAGAAGATGGGTGCCCAAACCGAGGAAGCCAACACCAATGCAGGTGTTGCGGCTGCAAAGCAGATAATCAACTTCTTCACTAAAGGTGATAAGACATACAAAGTGAACTAAGCTACCCCAAATCATTTAATTGCGTTCCGAGCTTTATCTGCTTGGGACGCTTTTGCATTTGGGATAAAGATTTTCCTTGCATGGATAAGGCATCCGTTAAAATTGTCTATTGGCGGTAGGTGCATGCGCCTATTGCAATCGCAATGCGCCAATCCGCTGCAACAACATATAAATATAGGAGCGCCAAATGACTATCCTGAAACGTATAGGCATCTTCCTGCTTACCAACCTGCTGGTGATGTTTGCTATAGGCATCATCGTGAATATCTTTGGTTTACGCATGCAAGGGCTTTGGGGGCTTTTGATAATATGTGCCCTGTTTGGTATGGGTGGCTCGTTTATCTCTCTGATGATAAGCAAATCCATGGCGAAATGGGGCTACAAAATTCAGATTATCAAGCCCGGAACTACCCACCCCAAAGCTGCATTTCTCTTATCCACCATCCAGCAAATGGCAATCCACCAAGGCATCAAGACCCCTGAGGTGGGCATCTACAACTCCCCCGACGCCAATGCCTTCGCGACAGGTGCATCCCGCAACAGCTCCCTCATCGCCTTCTCCAGCGGGATTGTTGACCGCCTCAGCGAAGAAGAGCTTGCTGCAGTTGCCGGACATGAGCTTAGCCACATCACCAATGGCGATATGGTAACAATGACCCTGTTAATGGGTGTGGTGAACACTTTTGTGATGTTTGCTGCCCGCATCATTGCTTTTGCCATAGATAACTTCCTGCGCAGTGACGACCGCGGAGGAGGACTGGGCTTCTTGGGCTATTATCTGGTGGTAAACCTCCTGCAAAACGGCTTGATGCTGCTTGCATATATTCCCATTTCTGCCTATTCCCGGCAACGTGAATTCGGTGCCGATGCCGGTGCAGCCAAACTTACCGGAGCTGTACCTATGATAGAAGCCCTAAAGAAGATTTCCTTGGCTTACTATCCTGAGAAACGCAGCGATTCCTTTGCTATGGCGAAGATTAGCAACCGCCGTAAGGTATCCCTGTTTGCAACCCATCCAAGCTTAGAAGCCCGTATTGAGCGGCTTAAGGCGTATATGTGAAACAACTCTTCGAACTGACTGTTGAAAAACTGGCGATGGGCGGTTTTGGAATCGCTTTCCAAGACAACAAAGCCATCTTTATTCCTTACACAGCCCCGGGTGACGTGGTGGATGTGCTGGTTACGCATGAACGTAAAGACCACAGCTTTGCCAAAGTGAGTCGCTATATCAGCAGAGGCAAAAGCTACACGGAACCCACTTGCAACGCCTTTGGCGGGGATAAACCCTGTGGCGGATGCGACTGGCTGATGCTGGACTACGAGTCTCAGGTGAAGCACAAACATGCTTTGGTGCGCCAACTATTCAGTCCCTTCATCGATGTGGAGATAATCCACCCCACCATCGGCTCTCCCCTTCCCAAGCATTACCGCAACAAGGTGTTCATGCCTGTGGGCAGAGACGAAAAGGGTAAGCTGAATTATGGCATCTATGCCCGTTGGTCACACAATATTGTTCCCCACACTGCTTGCGAGAATCACCCCCCGGTGTTCGATGCCATCGCCAAACGCATTGTTGAGCTTTGCCGTAAAGCCAAGGTTGATGCCTATGACGAAAGCAGGCATACAGGCACCCTAAGGCATATTGGTTTTCGCTGTTCCAGTGACCTGAAAGAAGTTCTGGTGGTGCTGGTTACCCGCAACGGCAAGCTTCCCTTCTCGGGACTGCTGGCAAAGCAGCTTTGTGAAGAGTTCCCCTCTATCGTTGGCATCGTGCAGAACATCAACCGCGAGAAGGGAAACATCATCCTTGGCGACGAAGAGAAGCTGCTCTATGGCAGAGAATACTTGTTCGACACCCTTTCCAACACCAAGTTCCGCATCCACTACCGCAGCTTTTGGCAGATAAACATCGGCACGATGGAGCTTATCATGGACAGCATCCGCGCTGCGATAAAACCCAGTGCCAAGGTGCTGGATGCTTTCTGTGGCATCGGTGCCATCGGCTTGGGCTTGGCTGCGGAGATTAAATCCCTGATGCTGCTTGAGGAACTGCCCGAAGCTATTGAGGATGCCAAAGAAAATGCCGACATGAACGGCACTATGAACATCAGCTTCTTCACGGGTAAGTTTGAGGAACTACTGCCAGAGATTGTGGCGAAGGACTGCCCCGATACCCTGATTATGGACCCCCCACGCAGCGGAGCAAGCAAAGAGAGCTTGGAGACCATTATGCAAAGCGGAATCAAACAAATCATATACCTAAGCTGCTCTCCCATGACTATGGCACGGGATTTACGCTTACTGCTTGGCAGCGGCAAATACCATCTGCAGAGCATGCAAAGCTTCGACATGTTCCCCAATACCTGGCATATAGAGTGCCTGGCGGTGCTAAACAGGATATAAACCATGCTCAGGAAACTGATAATCACTGCTCTCCTCTTTATCGGCATCTTCTTGGGAAGCTGCAAGGAAGACAGCAGCGATAAGATAGCCCAGAAAGAAATCCGGGATATCCTGTATGACATTAGCGTGGATTTTAACCTTAAGAACATGTATGGCATTATGGAGCACCTGCATACCAACTATTGGCATAAGGGCAAGATTTCCTATCACTTCAATACTGACTGGCTGAATCTGATGGCTCAATTCAGCCTCTTGGAGATTGAGGTGCTATACATCGAGCTGCAGGATAGCAAGGCAATTGTGCATCTGCGCAAGAAGTTTAGCTCCTCTTACGAGACCATGGAGCAAAACGACCCCGAAGATAATGGTGATATTTCTTACTTCTACCGAGACAACGGGGTGTGGTATGTGTACGGCAATCAACTCTAACTGATAAGGGAGTGCAACGGTCTCTGCCTGTGCCATCCTCAAGCTACATTGTTTACAATTTGCCACAACAGTAAGCAAGTGTTGAGATAGCTGTGTAAGTTGCGGTAATATCTACCTGTTGCATCATTATTTTCCCATTTCATCAGGGTTAGGGCACAGGGAGGTTTCTTGTCTTAAATACATGATCATTACCTGATCATTGCATGTTTCATATGTAATGAACAGGTAATGATCAGGTAATGATCGCAGGAGCGGGTTGGAAATCAACCGTGTTTAATTGCTCTTGACAATAAATATCTCGCAAGAAAGTATTAATACATAGCTTCACAAAGGAGGATTACCAAATGAAGCAAACCCTAATAATCCTAAGCCTCGCTGTCTTGCTCTTGGGCGGATGTGCGAAAAACATGAGTGGACCAGTTCAAAAGACCGTTAATCTAACCCCCGTAACCACTTCTCCGGTTGTGGATGAAACCATCAGCCTCAAGAAGAAAGTGGCTGTGGGAAGGTTTACCAACGAAACTCGCCTTGCCAATAGCTTCCTGAATGAAGGCAGCGGCAGCGGTGAAAGAATGTCTAAAGCTGCCACAGATATCCTAACCGCCAAGCTTGCCATGACCAAGCGTTATGTCCTGCTGGAAAGACAGGATGATCTCAGCATCGGGAAAGAACAGCAAATAGCCAACATCCAAAGCTACAAGATACCTGCCGATTACCTTATTCTGGGCTCCATCTCGGAGTTTGGACGCAACAACAGCGGGAATGTGGGCTTTATTGACCGCACCAAGAAGCAAACAGCTTATGCCAAGGTTACTCTCCGCTTGGTGGATACCCGCAACGGCATGGTTATCTTCGGTGAAGAAGGTGCAGGTGAAGCCAGCAGCGAAGTGGGAACCACCTTGGGTATGGGCTCACAGGCAGGATTTGATGAAAGCTTAACCGATAAGGCAATCGATGCCGCCATCAGCAGTGTGATTCAGAACCTGATAAACAAGCTTTCCAACGACCCTTGGAAGTCCTATATCCTCAGTAGTGAAGGTGAAGACTATTACATTTCCGGGGGAGAGAAACAAGGCATCAAAGCCGGAGATACCTTCAAGGTCTATCAACGCGGTAAAGAAGTGGTCAATCCCCAGACGAAGGTGACCATCGAGCTTCCCGGAACTCAAGTAGCAACCCTCAGAGTAAAACAATGCATCCCCGGTGATGAACTAACCGAGATATCGCTTGCCGAGCTTGTGCAGGGCAGCATCAAAGATTTGGATTTAACCACCCTATACATTAGCGATAAATAAGGAAGTGCCATGAGAACTTTGTTAGGCTTATTAGCAGTGCTATTTTTATTGGCAGCATGTGCTCAACCCCAGTATTTATACTATGGGAACAGCTCTCACAGCTATTATAAAGCTGTGAAGAAGCAAGACACCAAGTCTGTTGAAGATTACAAACAGAGCTTGGAAAAGGTATTCGCCAAATCCGCATCACTTGGCAAGCCGGTACCTCCCGGCTTGTATTGCGACTATGCTCTGCTGATTCTCCACGATAACCCCCAGGAAGCCAAGTCATATCTGCTGAAGGAAAAACAAGCATGGAAGGAATCCGAAACGCTTGTGGACTTTTTAATCAACAGATACCAGCTTGGAAAGTAGGGAGGAAGCATGAAACGTATAACTTTAGCTCTGCTAGCTGCCGCTATCCTACTGCTGATAACCGCTTGTGCTCCACCCATGGTAACTCTTGGTAGCACTTTCCCCGCAATGTATCAGAACCCGCCTGCATCCATCTTGATACTGCCCCCCATCAACAAAAGCACCGCTGCCGATGCCAAGGAATACTTTGCCTGTTCCTTAGCCGAAGCTGTAGGTATGAAGGGCTATTATACCATGCCTGTGGAGCCGGTGTTTAATGTACTGCGTGATGAAGGTATGTATGATACGGAGACTATCACACCTGCTGTTTTGGGTAACCTGAAGAAATACTTTGGTGCCGATGCCGTGTTGATATCCTCCATTGAAGAATGGGAGAAATCCTGGGCTTTGGTATCCGGCTCGTTGAAGATAACAGCCAAGTTTGCCCTGCTCAGCACCGCCACTGCCGATACCCTTTGGGATTTCACCACTGAAACCACGGTAAGGATTAAATCCCAAAGCGACAATATCTTTGCTGCAGCATTGGAATCAGCTATCAAGACAGCCGTGGAAGACTACTTCCCAAACTGCCTGACGGCAAACATCACCACGATGGATGCTACCCTGCCCTATGGCAAGCATCATCCGGAATTTAACATGGATGCAGAGAAGACCATCCCTGCCAATAAGTATGGTGAGATAGAAATCCAGAAATAGCCTTCAAACCCTTGTCCTTATAGATAACAGTGGGCTTTGTTCAACAACTGAGCTCACTGTTATTTTCATTTCTACTTTACAAGAAACACTGCCTTGGCATAATGCCCCTGAGCTGAAAACTCATAAGGAGCTGTTTTGAGAAAACTTGAACGCTACACACTTAAGGACATGATCACCCGCACTTGCGAAGAATTCCCCAATCGCCCCGCTTTATCCATGGTGGATGACGAGCCAGATCGGAAGAGCACACGTCTGAACTCCAGTCACGATCAGATCTCGT
>CALDSN010000218.1 GCA_937924555.1 uncultured bacterium
TGTGTCTTGGATGCGGCATAAGGAAGCGGTTGTGTTCACGGACAATGACCTGTCATACAAATACCATTCATACAAACTAGGCTATTACTTCATCTTTCCGCAAAGCTTCAATACTTATAAGGTAAGGAAGGTTGTGGGCGATAAGGGTGAGATAATCCAATACCATGGCTTCAAGGAACAGGTTTACATGGCAGATTATGTCCCTGATCCGGAGTTTATCAAGGTAGTACCGCTAACGGACTACCTGCTTATCCGCCCGGAGAACCTGAAGGCTTCCTATGTGCCAAAGGATACGGTGTCACTTGTTCCGGAGCTGTTCAAATGCTTCAAGGACGAAAAGATACTCTTTATCCCTCGCTATAAGGAAGAAAGGGTCTATGCAGTAGGTTACAGCAACATCTTTATGCCCGAGAAGCCGCTTAATGGCTTGGATGCCTGCTATTACAGCAAGGCTGTCCTCACTGGTGCAGGTACCTTTGCCCGGGAAGCAGCCATGCTTGGCGTACCTGCGGTAAGCTTCTTCCCCCGGGAGTCTCTTTTGACGGTGGACAAGGTGTTGGTGGATGAGGGTAAGATGCTGCATTCCCGCAATATTGGCGATATTGCAGCTTATGTTGCTGCAGCCACAAGGTCTGAAGCAGTGATGCAGAATAACAAGCAAGTGCAACAAGAAGTGTTCGACATTCTGGACTCGATAATAAATAGGATTAAACAATGAAGACGATACATCTAATCGTGGGGGCAAGGCCCAACTTTATGAAGATTGCCCCATTATATAGGGAGCTGAAGAAGCATGCTGACAGGTATAATCCCCTTATCATTCACACCGGACAGCACTATGACGAGAAGATGTCCAAGCTATTCTTCACCGATCTCGGCATGCCGGAGCCCTCAGCTTACCTGCAGGTGGGGTCTGGTTCTCACGGGCAACAGACAGCCCGCATCATCGAGCGCTATGAAGAGCATATACTAAACAACGCTGCTCCTGACATGGTTATTGTAGCTGGTGATGTGAACTCCACCATTGCCTGTGCCTTGGTGGCAAAGAAGCTGCATATCCCCGTAGCACACCTGGAAGCAGGGTTGCGTAGCTTTGATGAACGCATGCCGGAAGAGATTAACCGTGTCCTTACCGACAGGATTTCGGACATTCTGTTAACCCCTTCTCTGGATGGCAACGAGCATTTACGCACTGAAGGTGTGCCGGATGAAAAGGTGTTCTTTGTGGGCAACATCATGATCGATTCCCTTATTGAACATGCCGAAAAGGCTAAGCAATCCTGCATCCTTGAGGAACTGAATATCCCCACGACAGAGCCGTATATTTTAATCACCTTACACCGTCCTTCGAATGTGGATGAAGCAAACGGGTTATCTATGCTGCTGGATTCCTTCAAAGAGATTGGCAGAAGTATTAAGCTGGTGTTTCCCATGCATCCCCGCACCCGCAAGAACATCACTCGTCTGGGGTTGGACGATGCTTTAGCTTCCATACCCAATCTGATCGTCACCGAGCCCATAGGCTATTTAGACTTTATCAAGCTCCAGATGCATGCAAAGCTTATCCTGACAGATTCAGGCGGTATTCAAGAGGAATCCACGCATTTTGGTATTCCATGCCTCACCTTGCGGGAGAACACCGAACGCCCCATCACCATCACTGAAGGCACGAACAAGCTTGTGGAGCTTAGCTCTGCTGCCATCATATACGAGACACAGCAGATACTTCAGGGCAAGCAAAAGCAAGGTAAGCAGCCAAAATACTGGGATGGACACACTGCTGAGCGGGTGGTTCAGGTGTTGGATACCTGGTTCGGGCAGCGCGAGATAACGCATGGTACAGGACAATGAGAGACTTTAGCTTCGACATCTTCCGTCTTTTGGTGCGCAAGCTGCGCAAAGCGGGATACGAATTCCGCACCTTGCAGGATTACATGGCTAATCCCGAAGGCAGAGTGGTGATGATCCGCCATGATATTGACCTTGTGGCAGAATCTGCACTGCGCTTTGCCAAGGTGGAGCACGAACTGGGGATATCCACCAGCTACTATTTTCGCACCATGAAGACCACCTTCAAACCGGAGATTATCAAGCAAGTGGCTGCTTTGGGGCATGAGATTGGTTACCACTACGAAGACCTCGCCAAGACTAATGGAGATATGGAAGCTGCTATCCAGAGGTTCAATGCCAATTTGAAGCTGTTCCGCGAGTTATACCCCGTACGCACCATCTGCATGCACGGCTCGGCAGGCTCTCCATATGACCCCCGGGATATGTGGAAGCACTACAGCATGGCAGACTACGGCATCATTGCTGAACCATACCTCAGCCTTGATTTTAATAAAGTGTATTATATGTCCGACACCTCGCAGCGTTGGAATGGCAACAAGGTAGCTATACGCGACAAGGTTCAGACCGCTTTCGACCTCTCTTTCACCACCACCTGGGATATCCTGGACGGCATCGGCAAGCTTCCCGACCAAGTGATGCTTACCATGCACCCGGAGCTTTGGACAGAGACATTCTGGGGCTGGCTTGCTATAAAAGGTATTTTCACGGGACACAGCTTGTACAAAACCAAGTATCGCAACAAACGGGTTAAACGCCAGCAAGCAAA
>CALDSN010000219.1 GCA_937924555.1 uncultured bacterium
GGAACTGTGCCGGGGATGCACCCTGTGTAAACGGGTATGCCCGGTTGGAGCAATCAGCGGAGAAGTGAAGCAAGCACATCGCATTGACCCCATGATATGTATCAAATGCGGTGCCTGTGCGTCAGCCTGCAAATTCAAGGCAATCAGCTAAAAAGGGAGAGAATCATGGAAAAGTATGTATATATAAACAACCGTCCGGTGCTTTGGGAAGGCGAAAGCAACATCCTTGCCCTTGCGCGTAAAGCACATATCGATATCCCCACCTTCTGCTATCACAGTGATCTCAGCATCTATGGAGCTTGCAGGCTGTGCATGGTAGAAGTGGAAGGCAGGGGCTTGGTGACCTCTTGCTCCACGGAACCTTTTGAAGGAATGAGGATAAACACGCATACCGAGCAGATATTGAAGCTGCGCAAGACCATCGTGGAGATGCTGCTCGCCAATCATGACCAGGAATGCCCCAAGTGCAGCAGAGCTAACGATTGCAAGCTGCGAGACCTCTCTAACCGTATTGGAATAGACAAGGTGCGCTTCCGCAAGACACGCGAAAGAAAGCCGATGGACTTGGGCAGCGAGTGCCTGGTGCGCGACCCTAATAAATGTGTGTTGTGTGGAGATTGTGTGCGTTTCTGTGACGAGATTCAAGGAATAGGAGCCATAGACTTTGCCTCCCGTGGACAAGGGGTGAATGTAGCGGCTGCTTATGGGAAGAGCCTGGCACAGGTTGATTGCGTGAACTGTGGGCAGTGTGCAGCGGTTTGCCCCACAGGAGCCATAGTAGTAAAAAGCCACATCCCAAAGGTATGGGAGGCAATCCATAACCCCAAACAGACGGTGGTGGCGCAGATTGCCCCCGCGGTTCGAGTAGCCCTTGGGGAGATGTTTAACCTTCCCGCAGGTGACATCACAACCGGTAAGATGATAGCCGCAATGCGCATCCTGGGTTTTGACAAGGTGTTTGACACTGCCTTCTCGGCTGACCTCACTGTGGTGGAAGAAGCCAACGAGTTTATTGCCCGCAAAGCCAAGGGTGAGCGCTTGCCTATCTTCACCTCCTGCTGTCCTGCATGGGTGAAGTATGCCGAGCAGTTCTACCCCAAGCTCCTCAACAACCTTTCAAGTTGCCGTTCTCCGCAGCAGATGTTTGGTGCCATTGCCAAAGCACAGCTCCCACAGCAACTAAACATCTCCAAAGAGAGCCTCACGGTTGTATCCATCATGCCCTGTACCGCCAAGAAGTATGAATGCAAACGCCCTGAATTCAGCACCGACGGCATTGCTGATGTGGATATAGTGCTCACCACCCAAGAGCTTGGAAGGATGATAAAAGAAGCCGGGATAGACTTTAGCGGCCTGGAACCTGAATCCATGGATTTGCCTATGGGCTTTGCCACAGGTGCCGGCATGATCTTCGGCAACAGCGGTGGAGTTAGCGAGGCGGTGCTTCGTTACGCCGCCGACAAGTTCAACATCCCTGTGCCGGAGAATATAGTGCTACAGGAAGTGCGCGGTATGGCAAGCCTGCGGGAAGCAACCCTTGCCGATGGCAAGCTCAAGCTTGCTGTTGTGCATGGGCTTAAGAGCGCAGCAGAGCTTTGTGATAAGATACTTGCCGGGGAAGCAGACTATGACATCGTGGAAGTTATGGCATGCCCCGGAGGTTGCACCGGCGGTGCAGGACAGCCCATCGTGCAAAGCAAGCAACAGCGCACAACCCGCACCACATCCCTATACCATGCGGATAAGACCATGCCTATGCATCGTGCCCAAGACAACCCCTTTATCAACGAGCTTTACACTACCCTGCTGCAAGAGCCAAACAGCCATAAAGCCCATGAATTGCTGCATACTGCCTATCAGCATCGCAAGAGAATAGACGAGGATTCCATCTCCTTCTCCGGTGAAAGCAAGGAAGACAGATGCAAGGTTCGGGTGTGCGTGGGTACTTCCTGCTACCTGCGTGGTTCTCAAGACATCCTGGCAAAGACCCTCCAGCTTGTGGAAAGCAATGCTTGGGGTAAACGCTTCGATATTGCCGCCACCTTCTGCAGTGAGCAGTGCGACAAAGGTCCCTGTGTCACCATCGGCGACAAGGTTATACACCATGCAGAGCTTAGCCAGGTTAAAGAGCTTATCACCAAGGAAGCAGCTAAGAGAGAATCATGAAAAGGATACTAATCTGCATGGGCAGCTCATGCTTCGCCCGTGAAAACAGAGAGAACCTGCAAGTTATCGAGGAATATCTTCGCAACAAAGGTCTGTCCGATTGCGTGCACATTGAAGGCTCCCTTTGCTTGGGTGAGTGCTCCCGGGGACCCAATCTAATAGTCGGTGAGACCCGCTACCATGAGGTTCACAGCGAAGATATTCCATCCATACTGGATAAGGAATTGTTACAGATATGAACAAGCCTATCTACACCGAGAAGACCGCCTGCCAGGATTGCTACAAATGCGTACGTGAGTGCCCTGTAAAAGCCATCAGGGTGGTGGATGGCAGTGCGCAGGTTATTCCCGAAGCCTGCATTCTCTGCGGACGCTGCACAGAAGTGTGCCCTGTGGGAGCTAAGAAGATTCGTGACGACCTATCTGCTGCCCAAGAGCTGCTGAAAGCCCAGAAGCGTGTTTACGTGTCCCTTGCGCCAACCTTCCGCACCGAGTTCAGCGGTTTGGCAACAGGCAAGCTGATCAATGCCATATTAAACCTTGGTTTTACGGGTGTTTCCGAAACAGCCCTTGGTGCGCAGCTTGTCTCTGCTTCTTGTGCGGAGTTGCTAAACACCGGAGTTAATCCCCTTCTCATCTCCTCGGCTTGCCCCAGCGTGGTGCATCTCATCGAGCAATACTACCCCGCTTTGGTGCCCATGATCAGCCCCGTGATATCCCCTTTGCAGGCGCACAGCAAGCTGCTGAGAGCAAGTTACGGGGACGACATCGGCATCGTGTTCATCGGTCCCTGCGTTGCCAAAAAGAACGAAGCGGAGAACAGCTTCGATGTTGCCCTCACTTTCTCCGACCTACGCCGGTGGTTCAACCTCCACGGCATAGATTGGACAGGCATCTCTCCTGAGGGGAGCTTCATCCCCAAGCAAGCGGAAGAAGGTGGGCTCTACCCCATTGACGGTGGGATGATAGACGGCATAAAAGTGCACTCTATTCCTGCTGACACCCTTTTCATGAGCTTCTCCGGGGTGCAGGAGATACGCGAAGCCCTCTCCGAAATACCTCCCACGGGATTTTCGCATCCTGTGTTCATCGAAACCCTTGCCTGCACCGGTGGCTGTGTAAACGGACCTGGCGTAACTACCCGTGGAGCTCTTACCCGCAAACGCTTCAAGGTGCAGACCGAGACACCCTCCGCACCGAAAGACAGAAGGGAGGAACCGCTTGATACCCACAAGGACTTCCACTCGCGCCTGATAACCAACCCGCCACACAAGAAGGATGAGATTGCCATCGCATTATTACGCATCGGCAAGAAACGGCACGAGGACGAGCTGAACTGCGGTGGCTGCGGCTACAACACCTGTAGGGACTTTGCCGCTGCCCTCTTGGAAAACAAGGCAGAGCCTGCCATGTGCGTATCCTACCTCCGCAAACTCGCCCAAAACAAGGCTGCTGCGCTCCTGAAAGCCATGCCCTCCGGAGTGGTTATCGTGGACGAGAGCCTCAAAATCATCGAATCCAATGCCAAGTTCATCCAGATTATCGGCGGTGATGCAACCATTGTCTCCGAAGCCGATCCCGATCTTGAAGGTGCCTATCTGGAGCGCATCATCCCCTTTCACCATCTCTTTGCCAATGCGCTCCGAGAGGGCACCGAAGCAAGTGTGGAAGACATCCGCTTTGCCGGAAGAATCATCCGCCTGACCCTGTTCAGCATCCAAAAGCATCAGGTGGTTGGCGGGATTTTGCAGGATATCACCGAGCCCGTAATACAGCAAGAGCAGATTATCGAAAAGGCTACGGAAGTGATGCGCAAGAACCTCACCACCGTGCAGCAAATCGCCTTCCTGCTGGGGGAAAATGCCGCAGATAGCGAAGTATTGCTCTCCTCAATCATCCAAAGCTTTTCCCACAAGGAGCCAAACTCGTGAACGACCATTTCCTGGAAGCAGATTACTACCAAATCTGCAAACACGGCTACCTTGCCTGTGGCGACAGCTTTTACAGCGTTAAAGGCAAAGACCGCATCATCAGTGTGCTGGCAGACGGCTTGGGCAGCGGCATCAAGGCAAGCGTGCTTGCCACCCTCACCACCACCATGGCTGCGGGCTTCATCGCCTCAAATATGGATATCCGCAGGGCTGCGGAGGTTATTCTGGAGACCCTGCCCGTCTGTTCCTATCGCCATATCGGCTACAGCACCTTCACCATCATCGATGCTTCCTACGATGGCTCGCTCCGCATTATCGAGCATGATAACCCGCCTTATGCCCTGATTCGTGATGGTGAAATCGTTTCCGTCACCAAGCAGGAGATACCCATCAAGTCCTTTAAGAAAAGCCATTTGTATTACTCTGAAATCCAATTGCAACCGGAAGACAGGATTGTTTACTACTCCGATGGTGTGTCCCAATCCGGCATGGGCTTGCCCCATCTGCCGCTGGGCTGGTTGGAAAAAGGGGTTGAGGGCTATATAAGCTCGCTGCTTAAGGCTAATCCGGTTATCTCTGCGGGAGAGATTGCCAAGCGCACCGCCCAAAAAGCCAGAGAGTATGATGGCAACAAAGCTGCCGACGACATCACCTGCGCTGCCCTATATTTCCGTAAGCCCCGCCGTACCTTGCTTATCACCGGACCGCCCTACAAAAAGGAGCACGACCACATCCTGGCAGAAATCGCCCAAAACTTTGAAGGGAAGAAGCTTATCTGCGGAGGCACCACTGCTGCCATCATTGCCCGTGAGATGAGCATCCCCATCAGCGTGAACCTGAAAGAAGTGAAGGCATCTTTGGACACCCCTCCCTCAGCCAATATGGAAGGCTTTGACCTGGTTACCGAAGGTACCATCACCCTTACCCGCTGCCTGAGAGCCTTGGATGAGGATGTTAACTTTGATAAACTACCCGATGATGCCGTTAAGAGGCTGATGAAGCTGCTGATAGACAGCGACATCATCGAGTTCGTGGTTGGCACCAAGATAAACGATGCCCACCAAGACCCGGCTCTGCCAAAGGACTTGGAGATTCGCCGCAACCTCATGAAACAACTCTGTAATGTGCTGGAAAAGAAATACTTAAAGTCCACGAATATTGTATTTGTATAAGCGAAGCGCTCCCCCACTCCCGCCAACTATCATTACCTGATTATTACCTGATCATTGCATACTAAACAGGTAATGATTAGGTAATGATCATGTAATTCTTCCAAGATCTGTCACCAAAACGCAAATCTGTCACCCGCAACACTATGAAGGGACATGTTAGTGGCGAGAAAGACGAAAAGCTTTTCCCCCCGCATGAACCCGCATAACTAAAAGGAGAAACAGATTATGAAAGCAACAAGAGCACACTTACTGGGAGAATTCACCGGCAAACTGGATGGTTTGATCTACTATCGCCGCAACAACAACGGCAGGCTGTATGTACGCAGACAGTTCCGCTTCAAAAACCACCCCTGCCATGCAGAGTTTGGCTCTGCCCAAAAAGCCATTCACGCAATCCAACCCTCAGCGGCTTACAAGCAAGACCTGATAGAATACATGCATGCTTACAACAAACTGCCGGAGAATAGGTTACAAAGTAACCAATCGTGGGTGAATATCTATAACAAACTGATGTACGCCATGCAAAAGGCTATGCCGGATAAAGTGGATTTAAGGATAATTAGCAGAGCACAGATTGCAGAGCAGAACCTGCCTTGCAATACAGTGAAAGCAGCGGTCGAGGCGGGGCTTATCCCCCAAGTGAAAGGACATGAACGACTCACTCATAACATTTGACGAATAGTAGTGAATAGTAACTCAATTTCCAGTACTATGGCATGCTGTGAGTTGTGTAATGAATGAAATTTAGCAACGTTATTGACAGAAAATCTATCATAGAAATGATGGATTTATACTTAGTGTAAAGGAGATTAATGTTCTAATGGATTGTGATCTATCAACCATAGCAATATGTGTTCAAGCAGTCGTTCTTTTTTGTGGTTTTTTTCTTACTCTGAAGCAACTAAAAAGTCAAAGTAAAGAAAGTCAAGCCAGATTTTGGCTGGATTTAAACAGCGAGTTCAGAAACTATGATAGTGCGTATACGGCACTAAGACCCAGAGGTATTTGGTCCACTAAGGGACCTGATAGTAACGATGACTGGGCAAACATTGATCAGTACCTAGGACTATTCGAACACTGTGAAATGCTAATTAGTAAGAAGTTAATCTCGAAAGATTTCTTTGAAAGATCATATAAAGTGCCCCTTCAGAATGCCATACAAAACAGATATATCTGGCTTAAGTTAGAGGAAGAGAAGGAGTACTGGGAAGACCTTGGGAAGCTATGTTCACGATTAAGCATCCACAACCCAATAACTCCTATTAAGGAAAGACGTAATAACGCAAACTAATGATTTATCGTCGTTGATTTCCTTATTGCTCAGTTAGTTAAACCCAATGAATCGCAATAATGAGTAATTTCCTTACGCTCTGCATCGAACCCGGCTTTACCCATCAACGCATAGGTAGCAATCTTTCCCGCTTCCACACCGGGTTGATCCAAGGGGTCTATGTGCAAGAGCTTGCCGGCAAACACGGTCTGGATTTCGTATAGCATGATGAATTCACCCAGGTGAAACTCGTCCAACAGCGGGAAGCTGATGTTGCAGTTGGGACGCATCGCTTGGCTAAGGGCAATCTCGGTGGCAAAACGCTCCGCATTAAGCAGTTCGGAAAGCTTCTTCCCGCCGAGGTAACTTACTTCCTCTCTATCGGGATGCAGGTTGGGGATAGTGTAATCATGCTTAAAGCTCTCCACCGTAAGGAAGGTGAACACTTTGTCGTTAGGACCTTCGGTGTATAGCTGCACTTGGGAGTGTTGATCGGTGGTGCCCAATGCTTTAACAGGGGTTTGCCCCACATAAATATCCCTACCCTTAAGGTCTTTGCGTTTGCCGAGGCTTTCCGCCCAGAGCTGACGGTACCAATCGGCAAAGTCATATAGCGCATTGGAATAGGGCATCATCACGCTGATGTTTTTGCCCTGTCGGTAGTATAAGAAATGGATGAGGGCGTTTAGATAGGCAGGATTACTCATCACATCCGGTGAGCTGCAACGGTTGCGCATTGAGGCTGCGCCAGCCAGCAGGGCAGTGATATCTATGCCCACAAAGGCAGAAGAAACCAAACCGACATCGGTTAGCACGGAGAATCTGCCCCCTACGTTATCGGGGACTATGAAGGAGCTGTAGCCTTCGGACATAATAACTTGGCGCAGGAATCCCCTTTCCTTGTCCGTGGTTATCACGATACGGTTACGATAGTCATTGGGGTATTTCTGCTTTATCATATCTACCAAAATCATGTAACCCGCCATGGTCTCAGCCGTGGTTCCGCTTTTGGTGATGATATTGAAGATGGTGGTGTCCAGATTTATAGAGCTTAGTATCTCATGCAAGAAGATGGGATCTACATTATCATAAACAAAAAGCTTGCGAGGCAGTTCACGCTCTGTCTTAAGGGCAGAATAAAGGGCTTTGTTACCCAATGCAGAGCCGCCAATGCCCAAAACAACCATGGTGTCGAAACGATTATCAAGTCTATCCATGAAGGATACGATGTGGCTGATGTCAGTTTCGGGGAGGTTGTAAAAGCCAAGGATATCTGCTTCTCTATCGGCAAGAATGGCGTTGTGGGCATCCGAACAGGCATCTTGATATTCCGCCAACTTGGCTTGTGGGAGGGCAGAAGGAAAACGGGAAGAGGCAAGCAGGTTATGATAAGAGAACTTTAACATAATTACTCCTTTATCTGGTAGTAGTGCTTCAGGTCTTTGAAGATTAACTGCTCAATATCGCGGACGGAACTGCTGAAATCAAAACGGGAGATAAGCTGAAACAGCTTGCTGTCACAGTGTTGAACCACAGCTTTGATGCTGAAATAGTTGGCAGGGCTAACGCTTAACTCGCGCACTCCCAAGCCCAAAAGCAAAGGGATATAATGCGGGATGGAAGCCATTTCCCCGCAAACAGAAAGAGGCGTTTTATACTTTGCAGCACTCAGCACTGTTTGGCGTATCAGGTTCAGTACAGCGGGATGATGTTGGATATAGTAGCGGGAAACATCCTCATTATTGCGGTCAACCGCCAAAGTATATTGCACAAGATCGTTGGTGCCGATACTTAGGAAATCGCAAGCTTGGGCAAGGCTATCTGCCTCCAAAGCTGCAGAGGGAATCTCCACCATGGCACCCAGCTCGATAAAGCTGTCGAAAGCAATGCCTTGGGAATATAGTTCTTCCTGACAGTGGTTGAAAATATGTTTGGCTTCATTGAAATCCTCCACATCGATGATCATGGGAAACATGATGCGGATTTTACCGAAAGCAGAAGCTCGCAGGATGGCGCGTAATTGCGTGTGAAAAACATCGTGGTGAGCAAGACTGAAGCGAATGCCTCTGTTACCCAGATAAGGATTCTCCTCCGCATTACCCAGCCCAAAGGGAGCAAGCTTGTCGCCACCCAAATCGAAGGTGCGGATGGTGATGGGGGTGGGAGCCATGCGCTCTGCCATCTGGCGGTATATCTCGTACTGCTCCTCCTCGGAGGGCAGGTTCTGGCGTGAAAGGTATAAAAACTCGGTGCGGAACAGCCCTATGCCGTCGCAATTAAGATTGCTGATGCCTTCCAGTTCCTCAGGGATGCCGATATTGGCATAGAGGGTGATAACTTTGCCATCAGCGGTTTGCGATACAGATGCCTTAAGCTCTTCCAGGCGTTGACGCAGCAGTGCCTCTACCTGCACCTTTTGGGCGTAGTATTCCAAGGTCTCTTCCTCGGGGTTCACAATCAGCTTACCCTCGTCGCCATCGACGATAAGCAAATCATTATCTTTAACTGACTCCAGCAGGTTCTTAACATTAGAGATGGCTACCAAACCCAATGCCCTGGTAAGGATTGAAGCATGGGAGTTATAGCTGCCTTTCTCGGTTAAGTATGCCCCAATGTGCGCATTAGCCAAGCGACCTACCATGGAAGGGTTAATCTCCGCGAAGATGGGGATATGGTCACTCTCCATATCATCAGGTAAGGCAGCGGAAATACCGATTAGGGTATTCAGCAGCCTACTGCCAACATCACGGTAATCAGCTGAACGTAAGGCAAACGCCTCCACATTCATATCTTCGAATATCTTGGTGATCTTAACAAAGCTATCCTGAACCGCCATGCAGGCATGGTGAAAGTTATCCTTAATTGCGGTAACGACCATTGAGTATATCTCGGGATCGTGGAGAATTTCGCGATGACTATCTATGATATCCCTGTCACGGGGATTGAGTCTGCTATTCTTGAGATCGTTATTAATCTCGGCATCAACCACAGCAATGGCATCTTCAAAGCGCTTGACCTCTCCATCGACTTCATCAGGGGATATATTGTACCTATCGATGGAATGCTCAATCACTGCCACATGCCTCGCCCTGCCGATAAATAGACCGTTATTG
>CALDSN010000220.1 GCA_937924555.1 uncultured bacterium
ATGCTTCGGCTATGTATGTCTGACCAGTAACTTATTATCATCACCTAGTTATTACGGACTTAATACGCTCTTTATCCGTAATGAGTCCGTAATAATAACGCAATGAAAGCAAGGAAGAAGCTAATCTGATTCCTCTGCTAACTTGCCAACATCCATAAATACTTCGGCAATGGTGGGATGGGCATGAACTGTACGAGCAAGATCATAAATTGTACCTTCCAGTTCCATTAACACACCTGCCTCGGAGATAAGATCCGTGGCGTTTGCAGCTACTATTTGCACTCCAAGCACCTGACGGTAATGATTTTCGTAGAGCAAGCGGATGAATCCCTCTGCATTGCCTTCTGCCAGAGCTTTTCCGTTAGCTGTGAAGGGCATTTCCTTCACCTGGTACTCTCTGCCCGAAGCCTGTATCTCCTGCTCGGTTAAGCCGAATTGTGCAATCTCAGGATGACTATATATGTTTATGGGATAGTGCGATACATATTCATGTTGAACACCGTTTATGTGGTTTATAACGCTAATCCCTTGTGCTGATGCAGCATGGGCAAGGTAGCTAATACCGTTCACATCTCCTGCTGCGTATATAGTCGGAATGGAGCTTTGATAGTGGTTGTCCACACTGATGTATCCTTCAACAGTCTTGAGGTCAATGTCCATGGGAGGTATCACCGCATTTCTGAGGCTACAATTGATTATGGTGTCATGCTCAATAGCAGCCCCCTGGAAGAAAGGAACGCCATCACGAAACTCAAGCTCTGTATCGGGGATTATCTGTATCTTGTCTTTCTTCAAGCTCTTTTGGATATAGGACTCCAGATATGTATCAAGCTTAGGCACAATTGGGCTGCCAGAACTTACGATAACAGGCTTTTTACCGAGCATCTTGAATAACTGGGCAAATTCGAGTAATATGGCCCCTTGTCCGTATAGTAGAGGTTTCTCGGGGAGAGACTCGAGGGAGAAAAAGTCTTCCAACTCCAGAGCATTGGGAAACAGCGTTTGCTTCTTGGGACGTGAACCGGTGGCTATAAGAATATACTTTGTATTCAGTATCCTGTTATCTGCCTCAACCTCGGTGGGAGACAGTATCTTAGCCTCTGCTTGTAAATACTCAACACCACTCTTCTTCCAGAGATACTCGATGCCCTTTGTAAGTTTCTGTACAATATTCCTGCTTCTCTTACGAGCCTGAAGCCAATCAAAGCTCAGTTTATCGTTGTCCCAGCCAGAAATGCCGAAGTCTTGGGCTTGGTGTATAAGTTTATCGAATAGCTTTGCGCTCTCCAAAATGCTTTTTGTTGGTATGCAGCCCCAGTTGAGACACATACCACCCACATATTTCTTATCGATTACCAAGGTCTTCAAACCGGTTTGGCCTGCCCTGATGGCAGCAACATATCCAGCAGGACCTGAGCCAATAATTATGAGATCATACATCATTATCTCCTTCATAAGCAAGTAACAATAAAGGCTCCCGGAGAAGTTCGAGTACATCATTGAGGAAACGTGCCACTTCTCCCCCATCTACAATACGGTGATCTACACTCATGGAAATGGGCATTACTTTTCCGGGAACTACTGCATTGTCTTTAACTATAGGTTTATCCGCAATGCGCCCAACTCCAAAGATTGCGCTTTGGGGATAGTTGATCACCGGAACAGCAAAGTAACCGCCGATTGAGCCATAGCTTGTGATGGTAAATGTGCCGTCCTTCATATCATCCAAACTTAGCTTGCGTGACTTTGCTTTATCCGCATAATGTGCTATCTCCTTAGCAAGAACGAGAAGTGACTTCCTATCCGCATCCCTGATCACGGGAACCACCAAGCCATCGTCAGTGTCCATTGCCAAGCCGATGTTGTAGTATTTTT
>CALDSN010000221.1 GCA_937924555.1 uncultured bacterium
TGCAGGGGAGTGAAATATATCCAGCTATTGGTGAAAATTGACTTCCCCTTGATGTGCAGGAAGTTTACATCACCCTTGAGCATGGATCGTCCAAGTTGTCGCAAATCAGGATCGATGCTCTGTTCGGCAAGACTGAAGATGCTTTCGTCCATGATCAGGGAGTCTGCGGGATGGGTGATGATTGTACCTGTGTTTGAGATCAAGAAAGCATAACCGCTCTTCTTTAGTTTCAATGGAGATACTAAACTTTGCAAGTATGCGAGATCTGTATCAAAACGAAGGATACCGATTATCTTCCCTTCTTTGAAAAGAGGCTTGCAATATGAAATAACGAACTTCCCGGAGCCTTCTTCATCAAACCATGGCTCAGTCCATACATCAGTTTTTTTATGATATGGGATCTGATACCAATCTAAATACTGATAATCTGGTGACTTTGCAAAACGGACTTCGGACTCGTTATTAATATTGTACACTGTGCGAGACGAAAAGGTACCATTGGATGCGGGTTGATATGCTATTCCAATGGATATCAGCTCATTGTGCTCGTAAAGTAGATCATGGAAATAGTGATCTAGCATATCACTGTTTAATTGGTTCATATAATAGAGTTCTGTAACAGTGGCAGCTATGGCTTCTACCTTCTCCAAGCGACCATCAATCTGGGCAATGGTGCCGTTGGCAAGGTGGCTTGTGGATTCACGGGCATTATCCAGCATTACACGAGAGAACAAGAACAGAGTGGCACCGATAGATATACTGAAGATAACCAGCAGATAGATGAAGATATATGATATTATCTGATATGCAATTGTACGGTCTTCTCTTCTACTTTGCATTGATAAAGAAATCCCTATACATCTGCTTGGAAGCTGGAATACCTTGGCGCTCGAGAAGGCTTTTTGTAATCTCGAAATCAACTTCACTCAGAATTCCCAGTTTATCTGGCTTGGCTAACACTACTTCACGGAATTCTTTCAGCATCCAAGCTTGATGGGGTCTGTTAGCCCTGATGTGATGTCGTTTCATTATATCAAGCACCATATCTATGGTCTCATCCTGATGGTTAATGGCGTATAGCCAGCCATCCATGGTAGCCTCGGCAAAATTACGGCACTCTTTGGGATGTTGCTCATAGAACTCCCTTGTGGTGTATAAACCATCTTCGATGATGTTTAAACCAAAATCACTGAAGGGGATGGTGAATAACTCGTCCGGATTGATGCCTGCTTGTAGTATCTGATGATACTCATTGTAGCGCATTACATTCATCACTTCAATGATATCATTAAGGAACATGTTGATTGTGAGATCCACATTGATAATATTCATTTTGAGGTTGTTCTGCTGCAAGAATATTAGAGAGAGTTCTCTGAAATCTGTCCGCCATAAGCCTAGATTTCTGTTATTAATATCCTTTATGGAGTTTATCCCTTTACTCTTTTTGGCGACCAACATAAGAGAGGACTTCTGGGAAATCTGAGCCAGATTAACTAGATTGTTTTTCTCAGCATCTCTGGCTAAGGCCGTTAGTAAGAATAGTTGAGTTATATCCGTGCTTCCTTTTTCAATGGACTCGTAAGCAGGATAATCAGGTCCACCAGTCTGGATATCAACTTCAATACCATAATTTCGATAGAAACCCTTCTTAGCAGCCATATAAACCCCAGCAAACTGAGCCTGATGGCTCCATTGGGGACGATATCTGATTACAAACGGCTTTTTACCATTGGGTGCCTTTGTTTTTGTACTTAGAGAATCCAAGTTGGAGGATGGGGTATTATTCTTGCAAGATACAAGAAAGAAACTAACAAATAATACCAGTAAGAGAGACCGAATGATGGCATAATACTTAGTCATCTTTACTCTTTACTTTCTCTGCTTATCGTTCTATTCATATTCAACTCTTACCTTTTATGTAGATTGAAATACCGCAATCTAACACACCATTGCATCAAATGAAGGGGGACATATCATGGCAACAATTAAAAACAGGTTTCAATAAAAATGTGTAGATTGCAATCAACAAATCAACTCAATGCGGTAACCATTTACTTACAAGGTGAAAGCCTTAGTTCTTCCGGAATGAAGTGCATGAAGTCGTCAAAGTCCTCAATTCGATGTGCATCCGAGCCTACAGAAAAAAGAACTCCTCCCATATCTCTGTAGAGTTGAATCTGATCTCTTTCCGGGTGAAAGTATTTGTAACCTCTCCTTAGTGGACCAAAGTTCAATTCAAGTGCGATGTTTCTCTCTATCATGGTTCTGAATATATCCCTGATTATGGGTATGTATTTACTTTCATCAGGTATTTGCTTATAGTAGCGCTTATATACTCCCAGGTGACCCAATACGTCAATATCACAAGTTGATACTAACTCAAGATTGTATTTATAGTACTGCTGTACCTGATAATCTGATAGCGGTTCTTGCAAAGGCATTGCAACATTAGTGTGGTCTTGCAGAAAGTGGACAGAACCTATGATTAAATCAAATTGGATACCGGAAATAAGGGCTGATGCATAGTCTTTTACCCGGTGATAGTCGCCAATCTCTATACCAAAAAGTATCCTAAGCTGAGGATAAGCTTTTCGAAGTGCATTAACTCTATCTTGGTATCTGAGTAATGACATCAGGCCATTGCTGCGAAGCTCTTCTGGCAGTAAATCCAAATGCTCAGTTATAGCAATTGCATCGTAACCAAGGGTAATAGCAGTTTCAACCAGTTGAGCAGCTTTAATCTTGCTGTCGAAGCTGTCTTCAGTATGTAGATGATAATCGTATTTCATAATCTCCTAGCTAATATGGCAGCTCCAAGTGCTCCGGTGATTTCAGGTTCATGACAACGGAGTACTGAACTCCCAATCTCGTCACTCAGACACTTTGCAAGGTCATTGTTTTTCGCCACTCCGCCAGTAAACACCACGGGAGAAGTCCACGCCAAAGAGGACATCTGCGAGCTGATGCGATGTACTATGCTCTCATTTACAGCCTTAGCTATGTCTTGTCGGGAGCAAGCATTGGACATCATATCAATAATCTCTGATTCAGCAAAAACCACACAGGTTGAGTTCAACTTGTAAGAGTTGGTGCTATTTGCCGAAAGTTCGGAGAGCTGGTCTATCTCACAACCCAAACGCAGTGCAGTCATTTCCAAAAACCTTCCTGTCCCTGCTGCACATTTATCGTTCATGATGAAATCAATAACCTTACCACTGGCGTCTAAGAGGATGATTTTCGAATCTTGCCCTCCAATGTCCACCACAGTTCTAAGTTGGGGAAAGAAATGCCTGCAACCAGCAGCGTGACAGCTTATCTCGGATAAGGTTGAATCTGCAATAGTAAAGAGCTTCCTTCCATATCCTGTTACACCGATGCAATCAAAATCAGTTGCCTTACTTCCTAGTCTAGTTAAAGCCTTTTCGATAAGCTGATTAACACCTTTAAGAACTGCAACATCAGTACTGCAGTAGTCATAGAAAAGGATGCTAGCTGCTTGGTCGTTGTAAACAACGAGTTTAGTATTACGAGAGCCTATATCGATTCCAAGCTTCAACATTATTCATACCAGGATGTGTAAGTATTGGTTATCTGCTCTAAAAGCCTCAGCAGCTACTCTATTTATAGTATCAATGTTAACAGCCATAAGTCTCTCTTCCCTCTTTATATAGTAATCCGGTTCATACCCTAATGCTGCTAAGGATGACATAGAGGATGCTGTGTATGAAACACTTTCTCCATCAAATTTATTCATGCATATCAGATACCTGATTGCGTCTGTAAGCTCACTTTCTTCAATGCCTATGGTACAGACATCATTCAATATACTCTTGATGATAGCTATACATTGGGAGCTGTTTTGAGGGTCACAGAATGCATATCCATTCCAGAAACCTAACTCTTTGATGGAAGTGAAGTCAAATCCTGTTTGATAAGCGATACCATTTTGCTCTCTGATAATATCGAAGAACCGGGATGATATATCCCCACCTAAGATATGTGACAATACATGGAATGCAGCATTCTCGTCTCTCTTGTGGGCAGTAGATGCAAAACCACCTAAGTGTATAATCGCCTGATCTGTTTCGCGGTGCTGCTTAACACATCTGTTAACTGAGGGCTCCCACTGAGCGCGAGATACTAAGGAGGATACTCTATGTGGTGCCTTATGAAAGTACTTTTCGCATATTTCTACGACTTGATGAGGTTCATGAGAACTAACGATACCCAAACAGAAATCTCTGTTCACATTCCAAGCATGATACCAAGCTCGAACATCTTTTAAAGAGATAGCACGGATATCGCTTGCATTTCCGGTGCTGCGAAACAAGTTGCTGTTTCGTCCAACCAGCATCTGGAACCATTTCTGGTAAGCGTAAGATACAGGATAATCATTGTCTCTTCTAATGCCGTCCAAAGCGGATGCTTTGAGAAGCTTAAGGTGATCTGCATCAAATTTAGGATAAAGGATTACTTCAGCTAATGTTGCCAATGACTTCTCCAGATTGTCCGGCAAACACAGGCGTCTGAACGTAGTGCTATCGAGGTGGTGGACAACCCTAACGTTAAAACCATGCTCCCGAGAGAAGCGCGTCAATTGTTCGTGGGTATGATACTCTGTTCCATAAAGGAAGAGAGTGGAGCAAAAGAAATTGGTACCACGTTGCTGAGGTGTCTCACATAGCTGACTAATATGCGAGGATAAAGCGAAGCCACTCACACTTGATTTGGGTAATTTCTTGTATAGCAGCTTCATCCCCCCAGTGAGCTCCGCATAATAATAGTCTTCATCTATCTCAATAATATCCGAAAGCTTGTCAGTAGGGCACTGCTGATTGCTCCCTTGGGGAGGCAATTCTACATTCAGAGGAGCAACATGGCATTTAGCACTAGAGTTTGCTCCCCCCATGGAGATGCAAAACTCTGAGACTTGCCTCATTGAAGAAGATCCCTGATGATATATCGAAATGTTAGTTGGAGCCCAGTAGCGGGAGATTGCATTACAAACATCTTCGTTGGTTATTTTATTGATATTGGCACAGTATTGCTGAAAGCTTGCCAAGTTCCCAATGAACTCCTCTGCAGCTATTTGATTGGCGGTATTTTCCACTCCTTCAAAACCATAGATCCAGTTATGGATGATATCCTTTTGCACCATAACCAGTTCTTCCTGGGGTATCCCATATTGCATAAGGCACTGATACTCGTCGCGAATCACATCCATTATTTTCGAGTAACTCTTGTTGCCAATGGGACAAAGCAGCACAACCGATACTCCTGACAGCAAGCCGCTTAGTGAACTCACCTTGATAGAAGAGCAGAGTTTCTCTTGCTCCACGAGTCTTTTAAACAACCTGGATGATTTGCCAATTGCGAAATAGCGCATGGCGACAAGCATTGCATCGGAGAGAGGGTGAGCCTCACAAAGTTCAGGAAAGGTTATAGCGAGAAACTCCTCGCCCATGTTCTTTTTTCGAAACATTATTTTTGCCATGGGGAGTTCAGGCTCAAGATCCGTAATCTGGTTCTCAATTTCCCTCGTTGTTCCTTTCCACGCACCAAAATGTTTGTCTATCAGATGTTCAATCTCGACAAGGGGGAAATCACCGCTAACCACGATAAATGCATTCCCTGGATGGTAGTGATCCGTGTAGAATTTTGCTATCTTCTTAGCTGTTGCTTGCCTTATTGACCTAACAGTGCCTAACACGGGACGCTTGAGGGGGCTTGTTTCAAAGTGCTTCACTTGTATGTACTCAATGAAGTCTTGCTCAGGTTCGTTCTCATATTGCTTGATTTCTTCGATGATGATATCCTTCTCACTTTCTACATCATCAGAAAGAAGAGATGGGTGCATTACTAATTGACTAAGTATGTGCAAGCCAGAGCTTATCTGATCTGAAGGAAGAAGGATATAATAACAGGTGCAATCATAATCGGTATATGCATTGAGCATCCCACCTAGGCTTGAAGCGAAACGTGATATACTATTGGCTGGGTATTCATCAGTTGCCTTGAAACAAAGGTGTTCCAAAAAGTGCGAGTACCCGTGTTGTCCTGATTTCTCTTTAACTGAACCGGTTTTGATGTATATCTGAAGACACAGAACTGGATTACTTTCGTTGGGCACCAATATGCACTTTAATCCATTGGATAATGTGATACTGTTAATATCCGGCAAAGTGGGGGATAGGCAGTTGTCGGTCAACGTCATAATGATATATGAGCCTTGGTGAACATTAGTAGGTCATCATGAACTGCTAATCATTGCATAGGCATTGTGATTATGGATGGATTCAAAGTTCTCTGATTCCACATGAAAGGCAATTATACGTTTATCCTGCTCTAACTCCTGAGTAATATCACGCACGATATCTTCCACGAACTTGGGATTGTTATAGGCTTTTTCTGTTACATACTTTTCATCAGGTCGCTTCAGAAGAGGATATATCTCACAACTAGCATGTTTCTCCGCTAAAGAGATCAATTCTTCCAACCAAATAAAGGAATTGTAACTTACCCTAATCCGTATCAGTGACCTCTGGTTATGTGCACCATACTCACTTATCTCTTTGGAGCAGGGACAGAGAGTGGTGACTGGAACAGCAACTCCGATCCACAGCAAGAAGTCATCCTTCAGCGATGCGTTGAATACGCACTCATAGCTTAGTAAAGATGATATCCCGGAAACTGGGGCATGCTTGGTGACAAAGTAAGGAAAGCTGATATCAACATAGGCTGCTTCGGCTTTCATTGTGGTCTTCAGTTCAGCTAAAAACGGCTCAAGCTTGCCAATAAAGGCTTCTTTGTGATACTTGTTAAGAATCTCGATAAAGCGGCTCATGTGGGTTCCTCTTTTATGATGAGGTAACTCCACATAGATATTCAAGTCTGCAACGCTATGTTGCACTCCACATGTGCGATCTTCAACAACAATCGGGTATTGAACACCTTTAACCCCAACTTTATCAATGGTTAATTTTCTGTTGTCCGCTTGGTTCTGAAGGTCAGGAATAGTCATAGCTTCTCGTTTAGATCACTCTTGCTCATGCCGTCAGTTTTAAAGGAACTTAGTTTTCCATCTTTGGAGAAGTAAACAACGATCTCGGTATCAGGACGGTTCTTGGCAGTTTCGATTGCTTTATCAGGAGGCATCAGGAACAATGCTGTGGAGAGTCCATCTGCCCAGGCAGCTGATTTCGTCAACACAGTGACCGAATGCACATCTTCCACAGGGTAACCTGTGAAGGGGTTTATAATATGATGGTATCTCTTTCCATCTATCTCAAAGAATTGCTGATAATCTCCGGAAGTCCCTACGCAGTTATTCAGGATCTTGAAACTGGCGATGTAGTCATCTGCTTTTGTTGGGTGCTGCACATAAACAATCTGGGGTATCTTATTCCCGAAGAAAGACATCGAACTACGGCAGCTTATATACCCGCTGGGTAATCCGATAGTTTTCATATATTGGCTTGCTTTGTCCAAAATGTATCCTTTGGCAATAGCACCCAAGCCAATCTGCATATCCACCGGTTTGATCAGCCTTTTTTTATTGAACTTAATCCTATCGAATCCCACCTTTTTCAATTCCTCTTTTATCAGCATGGAATCAGGAATAGTGGGAGATTCTGAGTTGAATCCCCAGATATCCCACACCGGTTTTATCGTAGGGTCAAAAGCTCCGTTTGTCATCTTATATAAGCTGTCGGCAATCACCAGCATCTGATACACATCATCATCCATCTTAAAGCTGGTTTCCTTGCTGTTGTTTACATTGCTGAGCCAGCTGTTTGGCTTGAACTCATTTAGCTTTTCCTCTAATTCATGAATGTAAGCAAATACTGAATCAATTTGTTTGCTCACATTTTTGTTTTTGGAGGTGGCAGATATCTCTACGATGGTATCCATCAAGTATTGACTCTTTGTTTCGGTGAAAGCTCTAGTCTTATACTTATATCCGGCAAAACTCACAACTACGATTAGGATAATGAGGGAGATAATCTCTTTTTTTGTCATAGCCTTGCCTCCTATCTAACGTAATCCAGAAGTTCGTAGGAGATAAGCTTTCTAACATAATCTCTAGTTGCGAAGATGGATAGGGGAATGCTGATAATCAAGGGCACTACCAACAGCACTAATGCAAAGATATTGATTACGGTTAGTACCAAGGCTAGCAAGTATATGTTCCATCTAAGATCGTGTAAATGATGGTAGGATTTCTTAATTGCCTGCCAGGGAGTCAGTTGATTCTGCTCCATGATAACCAGTGCCGGTACGGCTATGGCACCCCAATAGTTCACCAGGACAATCCACACCAATCTAAGGATGGCCAAGGAGGCAAAGCTGGGGAAGCCGAATCCGATGATGTAAATCAAGGAGAAATACATGGCTGAGATTAAAGTGAATCCTAAGTACTTGGGATAATTGCGCAAGGAAGCCAAAACAGAGCTGAAACTAAGTTGGTAATCATCTTGTTTGCAAGCAGTATTAAAACCAACTAACGCAATAGGTATGAATATACTTAACGATATGGACTTAATGCCAAGGTTTATAAGCATCTGCATAGCTGTACCCGTTTCCAATGAGATATACTTATTAAAGATCCACACCAGAATCAACGTGGGGATTATACCAGCTAACAATAATACTGCAGAACCCGGCACGGCAAGGGCTTTCTTGGGCATAAATGAAGAATATGTATCTCTCAAGCTCTTCATTGCTGAGAGGTCTTTTTTCACGATTTCTGTTTGCCTTCCACATTCTACACACCATACATCATGTGGTGCAAGACGGGCATTACAATGTTTACAACGCATTAAAACTCCTAAGGATATCCTCTGTAATATCATAATCATTGTTAATGACTCCGTGTGATACTGTGATTAATCTACGCAAGCCAGAAAACCGAGCCATTATCATAGGGCAGGAAATATAAGGGGCTGGTTTTGTCAAGCAGGCTGTGCTATATTCCCTGCTTTCTACCAGTAAAAAGGTCAGTAGCCCCGGACAACGTGCGCCAGCCAAGTTATAATTACGAACTGATTGCGGTCTCATTAGGCACAAAGACTGCAATGAGTCTGTAATTAGTACGCATTTTATCCAATATCTGTCACCAAAAGGCAAATCTGTCCCCCGCACTATTATGAAGAGACGTTTATCTGAAGAAGAAAGCGAGTTCACTTTCTTGGACATTTAAACGAATAATTAGAAGGAGAATCAGATTATGAAAGCTACAAGAGCACACCTTCTGGGTGAATTTACTGGGAAACTGGACGGTTTGATATACTACCGTCGCAGAAATAGCGGAAAACTGTATGTGCGAAGGCAATTTCATTTCGTTAACCACCCATGTCATGCGGGGTTTGGTTCAGTTCAGAAAGCCATATATGGTATTCAGCCCTCAGAGGGTTACAAGCAAGATTTGCGGGACTATCTGTATGCTTATAACAAGTTGCCTGAGAGTAAACTGAAGCGCTACGAAACTTGGACAAACATCTATGCCAAACTTATGTATGCCATGCAAAGCGCCATGCCCGAAACGGTGGATCTACAAAACATAAGCAGAGAACAAGTGATACAGCAAAACCTGCCCTGTATCACAGTGAAACAAGCTGTGGATGCAGGTATTCTTCCGCAGGTGAAGGATTATCAACGGCTTTGTCAGAGGATATAAATTCTTGGGAGGGTAAGCCTCTGGTAGCTTATGCAAGCTACTCAAGTTTATTATATTACAACGAAATGCCGATACTTATTAAAGTAAAAGAGGTAGAGTGCAAACCCTACCTCTTTAAACATGGGTAATTAGTTAATGATTTAACATTTACTCCAGCCGCATGAAGGGCACTTAAGACATCCTTCCACATGTTCGATAGTGGAAGAGCAATCCGGACATAAGGCAGCACTACGCCTGGTTGGCTGTTCTGCATCAGCGACTGAATCATCGACTGTGAAGTTAATAGATTTGAAGTCTCCTGAGCGATGCAGAGCAAGGAAGTTTTCCAATGCCTGACCCACAGCATCACCACAAGAAGTAATCATCTTACCTTTGTTCCACATTGGAGATTGGCAGCGGATGCCTTTTAACTGACGGATGATGGCATCAATCTTGATATGTGACCTCAGCGCTAAAGATGAAAGCCGGGCAATTGCTTCCAGTTGTGCTGAAGCACATCCTCCTACTTTTCCCATCTGCACGAAAATCTCACAAGCTCCTTGTTCATCGGAGTTTATGGTGACATACATATGTCCACATCCAGTCTCCAAACGTTGAGTAACACCGTGTGTAATCTCAGGTCTTGTTCTGGGGGCAACTTTCTTTTCTTGCACTGCACCCGTGGGCTGGGACGTCCCAAGAGATAAGACTTGGTTTTCACGGCTGCCATCGCGGTAAACAGTTACGCCTTTACAGCCAAGCTGATATGCCAGTTCATAGGCACTGCGGATATCTTCCACGGTAGCACTGTTTGGGAAGTTTATGGTTTTACTCACTGCATTATCAGTGTATGCCTGAAAAGCAGCTTGCATACGGATATGCCATTCAGGGCTGATATCATGGGCAGTCTGGAATACTTCTTTGAGGTCATCCGGAATTTCAGCAATATCATGCAGGGAACCTAAAGTAGTTACTTTATCCAATAGCTCAGTGCTTAGCAAGCCTCTCTCTGACAAAGCTGCTTCAAAGTACTTATTCACATATATCAGCTTTTCTCCATCCATTACATTCTTAACATAAGCGAGAGAGAATTGAGGCTCCACTCCACTTGAGGTGTCGGCAATCATGGATATGGTACCTGTGGGAGCTATTGTGGTGAGCGTAGCATTACGGATGCCATACTTTTGTATGTTCGAGAACAGCAGTTCCCAGTCCATCCTGAGTTGCTTTCTCGTAACCTCACCGGCGGCATAAGCACTCTGAGGATAGTTTGGAAAGCAACCTTTTTTGATAGCAAGTTCCATAGACCTTTGTTTTGCCTCAAAGTCAATCACCTCCATAACTCTTTCGGCAAGCTCAACTGCTTGATCGCTGGCATAGGGAATCCTTAGTTGGAAAAGCAAATCTGCCCAGCCCATAACGCCTAAACCTATCTTGCGGTTAGAATGCGCCATGTCTGCTATCTGTGGAAGAGGGAAATGCGATTGGTCTATCACTGCATCCAAGAAGTCAACACTGTCCCGCACTACCTCTTTCAGTTTGGTATAATCAACATCATTATCTTTAATAAGTATAGATAGGTTTATGGAACCAAGGTTACAAGCTTCATTAGGAAGCAGAGGTTGCTCTCCACAAGGATTCGTGGATTCTATTCTACCAAGTGCTGGCGTGGGATTAGCGTGATTGATTCTATCCAGGAATACTATTCCCGGTTCGCCATTCTTGTGAGCCATGTCCACAATTAAATCGAATACATCCCTAGCCTTCAATTTACCTGCTTGCTCTCCTGTGTTAGGTGAGATTAGATCATAATCCTCATCCTGTGCAACAGCTTGCATGAATGCCTCGGTGATACCCACACTTAAATTGAAATTAGTAAGCTCACGAGTATCGGCTTTACAGACAATGAAATCCATGATATTGGGATGATCCACATTCAATATCGCCATATTTGCTCCACGTCTGGTTCCGCCTTGCTTCACAGCATCGGTGGCAGCATTGAATACCTTCAGGAAAGAGATAGGACCGCTTGATACTCCATTGGTGGAACGCACTCTAGAATTGGCTTCACGAAGACGACTGAATGAGAATCCTGTACCCCCACCACTTTTATGAATAAGAGCAGCATTTTTAATGGTCTCGAAGATGCTGTCCATACTATCATCTATAGGAAGGACAAAGCAGGCAGAAAGCTGTTGTAAATCACCACCGGCGTTCATCAGAGTGGGGGAGTTGGGCAGGAAACAACCTGAATCCATCAATGAAAAGAATTTATTCTTTAGCGCTAGGTCTCCTGCTGAGATGTTCTCAGAAACCCGCTCCAGCATTTGTTGCCAATTCTCCAACACATTCCCATCACCATCCTTGCGATAGTAACGCTTGCTTAATACTTTTTCCGCATTTTCAGTTAGTTTCATATAACACCTACTGCTGGGGCAAAGCCAGAATCTCGCGGGCTTGTGTGGGAGTTGCAATGGGTCTGCCGATCTCATCTGCGATGCGTGCTATACGCGCTACTAATTCTGCATTGGATTTTGCCACAATACCTTTGTGGTAGAAGATATTATCCTCAAAGCCACAACGAATATGACCACCACTAACCAGTGCCACCATAGCCGTGGGTAAATGCCATCTGCCTATGCCCGCTACAGCCCATGTTGCTGTGGGTATCTCTTCCTTCAGGTGCTCCGTCATGTATAATAAGTTCTTGGGCTTTCCACTCATTCCGCCAGGGACTCCCAATACAAACTGCATGTGCAGAGGTGTGTGTACAATATTGCCTTGTTTCACTAGCTTCGCGACAATATCTATCATGCCGGACTCATATACTTCCACCTCGGGGACTACACCAAAATCCTTGAATGCCTCAGCGAGTCGGATGATATCTTGGGGATGATTGATGAAGATATCATTACCGAAATTAAGAGTTCCAGCATTCAGAGTACCCATATCAGGCTTAAGCGAAAGAGGTGCCAAGCGCTTCTCGAAAGGTTCTCCAACCGCCCCACCTGTACTGATTTGGATGATCATTTCTGGAACTGCATCACGTATAGCATTGATAGAATCTCTAAAACGCTCAAGACGTTGGGTTGGGCTACCATCGTCTTCACGTACATGTAGGTGCACTACTCGTGCGCCTGCGGCGAAACAAGCCTTTGCATCGGCGGCTTGTTCTTGGGGAGTAATTGGTAAATTGGGTTGGTCTTTTCGGGTTGTTTCCGCACCAGTAATGGCAGCGGTTAAAATGATGGGTTCCATGAATATACCTCTATATACTTAATAAATAACATTAGTCTTGAAACCAGCTTTCGAAGAGGCGTACTCTTGCCAGAGTGCCAAACTTGTCATGAAGTATCTGCTTTGAGATTCTTGCAAATTTATCTTCATTGTCACTAACAAAGAATCTATCCTTTCCGCTTATTCCATCGGAATCTGATGGTAACAGTCTGGAAAGATATTCGGTTATGGCATCCGCACTATCAACTAAAGTTACAGAAGGTCCCATTATCCGTTGAATAACATTTCGTAAGAGAGGATAATGCGTGCAGCCCAACACTAGGGTATCAATATCAAGACCCTTTAGTGGGTTCAAGTACTCTTCAGCAATGTTAAATGCCACTTCATGATCCTGCCAGCCCTCTTCCACTATGGGAACAAAGAGTGGACAGGCCTGAGGAAACACAGTTGCATCCGGAAGCAACTTCTGTATAGCAGCAGTATATGCCCCGCTGCGAATGGTTCCTTCGGTACCTATTACCCCAATGCGTTTGTTAACCGTATTTCTCGCGGCTTGTTCAGCGCCTGGGTCAATCACGCCGATGATGGGGATATCAGTAAGTTTATTGATTGCCGGAAGGGCAACTGCTGAAGATGTATTGCATGCAACAATAAGGGTTTTAATTCCTTGTTGCAGTAGAAAGCGTGAATTTTGGATAGAATAGTCAATAATAGTATTGGGAGATTTTGGTCCATAGGGTACTCTGGCTGTGTCTCCAAAATAGATTAGATCTTCTTCGGGGAATGATGCCCGAATAGCCTTGTAGACCGTTAATCCGCCAACACCCGAATCAAAAATACCGATAGCTTTTTTCATCTGTGCCTCTTAGCAGATTTGTTTTGTTTGCTGAATTTCTTTACTTGTTTGTTACCAACTCCAGCACTGAGAGAATGACTTTGTCCTTTCTTGTTTTGCTGCGTGTGGTTCGCTCTGCCAAACATCTTCTCTACACTTGCCACTTGCACATAATGCACATGAGCATCCTGAGAATCTTGTAGAACTAAATATACATCATCATCTACGGAAGAAACGGTAACTTTAAGTTTATCCATGAGTTGATACACAAGATTGCTACGTCGATTAACATACTTCATGGCTCTGTTATTGTAATCCCAAGTACCCTTTCCTAAGTCTGATGTTTTAATAACTGCAGTTATTGGTATCTCGTTTAATCGGACGAGAACACCTTTAGCATTGCATCCAATTACAATCCCGGAAAAATGGTCTCCAATTCTGTCCTTCATAAAAGCTCTGCTGAAAACCAGTTCAATATCTCGCTCTGCTTGGTCAGCCTTTAGTTCTTGATCGGAAGCGATTTGCGCATATAGAGCGATTTGTTGCCTTGTGAACGGTTGTTTTAATGATTTCGTTATATAGGTTTTACAAAGGCTGTGAATCACTAAATCGCATAACCGCCTTATTGGACTGGTAAAGTGAGTGTAGTCGTGCATTGCCAATCCAAAATGACTCTTATGTTCAATACTGTACCTGGCTTTTTTCATACTGCGCAGAACAATTCTGTCAAAAACCACATGATACTCTTGACTCGGTAGAGAGGCTAAGAGATACTGGAAAGATTTGTTCAAGTTCTCGTGGATATCCCAAGTTATGCCATAATTACTCAAAGTCTCTATGAGGCTGTTAATCTTCTCTTGATCCGGGTCTTCATGAATACGATACATTGAGATAGGGGAGAGTTGAGATAATCGATGCGCAACAAACTCATTAGCCACCAACATGAAGTTCTCGATGAGCTTATGACTTTCTGTTTCTTCAGATAGACTAAGCCTTTGTAAGAATCCATCTTCATTGTATTGATACTCTATCTCGGGTAGATCAAAGAAGATATATCCTGCTGCATTACGTAATTGCGTTAACTGTGCGGATAAACTCCTGGCTATGTTTAGAGCATTTAGAAGTTTATCGTTGTAATCTTGAAGGCAATTAATGGCTTTTCCGCTGAAGATATCATCAACTTCATCGTATGATAATCTGTAATCACTGCATATAATGCTTTCATATAACTGCTGCGATTTAATCTTGCCATTCGAAGAAAATTCAGTCTCAACGGTAAGGCAAAGTTTATCTTCTTGAGGTCTAAGGCTGCAAACAAGGTTGGATAGCTTTTCGGGAATCATGGGAATTACTTTCCTAGGGAAGTAAAAGCTATTCCCACGCAAGGATGCTTCTCGAAATGTTGCTCCGGAGGCAGGTAAATAATGGGCTACATCAGCTATATGTACATATAAAATCCAGCCAGAACTGCTCTTTTCTATTGAGATCGCATCGTCAAAATCTTTGGCTGAGATGGGATCTATGGTAAAGGTAAATAGTGAACGGAGGTCAACTCTCTTGGATATCTCATCTTGGTTTATTGTTGCGGATATTAAGGAAACTTCATGCATGACTTCATCCGGGAATGTCAAGGGAAGATTATATTGCCGGATAACTGCAAGTAATTCTACCTGCGGGTCACCCGACTTGCCTAAAACCTCAATAACTGAACCAGATGGTAAGACTCCTAGGATGGGACTACCCCAGTTGGTAACATGCAGGATTACCTTATCCCCTTCTTTCGCATTACCGGGATTTATCACATTAAACCAATTGTGAATTTTGGGGTTACTACAAACGAAAGTGAATTTATTCTTTGTCTTAACGATATCCCCTGCCAAACTCTCAGAGCTTCGGCTGATTATTCGTCTTACAATACCGTACTCTTTGTTTCCTCGGCGAATCTTAGGCTCAATTGCCACTCTGTCATTATGATAAGCATTCAGTGTGTCTTCTGCTGCTACAAAATAGTCCTTTCCTTCTGTTCTAACAAAGGCATAGGAATAATCTCGAGATAGGGGAGTGGCATCAAAGAAACCTTCTAATAGCTTTGGGCTTATGGGAGTTGGATTAGGGGAGCTGAGCCTGGATTTTTCTGCTAAGGAATATCGTTGTTTAGTCCTTTTAAAAATATTGTCCTCAATCCCTTTGTTCAACACAAATGCTAGTAACTCTTTGTCTTTTCTCTTTACCGATAGAGCATCAGCAATCTCCTTGAAAGAAAGAGGTTTATCTCTGTTTTCTTGGAAGAGCGTGATCAGTAAAGACCTGATATCTAAGAACTTCACTAGTATTTCTTACCTATCTTTAATAGCAGAATCTCTTGTAACATAACCTGCTCACCACGATTTTTTGAGAACCTGAAGGATTGTCCTCTGAATGCATCAAGCCTTCTCGGCATCTTAAAGGTGCTGAGCATTATCCCTCGATTGTCTTGATACCAACATCCAAAATCTGTATACGGGCGACTAATTTTAACAAATAGGTAGTGCACTACAAACCGATCCTCATAAAGCTCATAAATGGTTGGAATGAAATATGGAATTAGATTCACGATGAGCAATGCCATCCCAATGAGGTAATACAAAGGTTGAGCCCAAGTGATTATAGTAATTCCATAAAGGATAACGGAGAGCAGGATAAGAAAAGAGAATAGCAGAATTGATGTATATGGACGCTCTACTAATGGCCATGATCTCCAAGTTAACAATTCGTTAGGCGACATTCTGGATAATCTCCCGACATTTCTCAATCTCTTCTTTAATTACAAGTACATATTGAAAGCTCTTTGAAGTTGAAAACTTAGAGCCAAGAGTATTGGCTTCCCGTTGCATCTCCTGAATGATGAAATTAAGCGTCTTTCCATTATCTTCATTTCTCTCTAGCGTTTCAAACAGGGTGCTTATATGGCTGGTTAACCTACTTAACTCCTCTCCAATATCATACTTATCTACATATATAGCTAATTCTTGAACTATACGCTGTTCTAAGTTGGCAATATTATAGCTTGTAATGATCTCTTGCACTCTTGTTAGCATGTTCATGTAAAGCTCTTGTTTAAAGGGAGTACATAGTTGTGAGATACTCGCAATGGCAGCCTCAATCAAATGCATAGAGTGAAGAAGCACCGATTTCATATTTGTTGCTTCGGTAATCATAGACTGGCTTACTTTTTCTAGTGCTTGGGTCAGAGCTTCTATCAGTATTTGGGTCAGAATGGGGTCATCAGCAAGATTGTCTTCATTTATTACAACCCCTGGTTCATGGAGTAGAAATTCGATAGATACATTATTCTCTACGTTAAGCTGTGTAGCTGCTGCAGAAGCAAGCTCATTGTACTTAAGAAGTTTCTTTGTGTCAAGCTGAAGCTTTGGTTCCCTATGATCAGTGAAGTTAACTCTTATCTCTATCGCACCGCGTGATATATAATGGGGAAGGAGCTTTCGGATTGCAGCTTCAAAGAAACTAAGTTCTCTAGGCAAATATAGCCTCAGATCAAGATATCTCGAGTTCACAGACTTAATCTCAAATTCGACTTCGACATTGTCTTTATTTATCCTCGAGTTTCCGAAACCAGTCATACTTTTCATTTGCGTGAGACCTCCTCAAAAAGTCATGAACATAGAAGCTGTTATGTAGCGCAAGGCAGGGTTTACATAACATGTCTTAACCGTACAGGGTGTTATCCGCATATCAGTGTCCCGCTGCTGGCGTCAATAACTTTAGCAATCTTAAGCTTACCAATATCTGCCTGACTCCCACCAAGAACTGCAATCTTGTAATCACGTGTCTTACCTGAAACCATGTTGTTACTTTTTCGGCTAAGATTCTCCACATAAACCTCAACTTCAGTTCCTATCTTTGCTTTGAACTTTTTTAATGTTATGTCTCTTTGTAATTCGATGAGCTGTTGCAGTCTCGAAAGTCTTAAACTTTCGTCAATGTGGTTATCGAAGGAAGCTGCTTCAGTACCCTCACGTGAGCTATATTTGAAACAGAATGCATAGTCAAAATCAATATCCTTAACAGCTTTCAGCGTAGCTTGATATTCGGCTTCAGACTCGCTTGGGAATCCAACTATTAAATCTGTTGTTATTGAAATATCTGGGATTGCTTTTCGAAGTTCGTCTACCTTCTTGGAGTAGTGTTCCAATGTGTAACCTCGGTTCATCAATTCTAGTATCCTGTTCGATCCGCTTTGTAGTGGTAAGTGAATATGTTCGCAGATCTTATCACAGGAGGCAATAACGGAAATCAACTCTCCTGAGAGATCCTTAGGATGGGAAGTTATATATCTAATACGCTCGATCCCTTCTACTTCATTAATCAGTTTTAGCAGTTTGGGAAAGTTAACATCTCCATCAAAATATGAATTTACGTTCTGACCAAGCAAAGTTATATCTTTCAAACCCTTATCGGCGGCTATTCTGGCATCGATCAACACATCTTGCCATGCTCTACTGCGTTCTCTACCTCGAACATGTGGTACAATGCAATAAGAACAAAAGTTATTGCAGCCTCGCATGATAGTTATAAAACCACATGTATCACTTTGGTGGGTGGGCTGGAAATTACTGTAAACTTGAGAACTGTCAAAGCCTAGGACATCTATGTCAGCATTGTTCTCTATCAGCTCAGGTATCATGTCATAATGATCCACGCCAATTACATAATCAATCCCTAGATTTTCCGATTTTAACTTCTCCCCTATTCTTTGAGCCATGCATCCTAAAACACCGAGCTTTAGATGAGGTTTTATCCTCTTACGGTGTAATTCATTAGATATTCTTCCAAGCACTCTATCCTCAGCATGAGCACGTACCGAACAAGTATTGAATAATATTAAATCTGCATCATCAATTAACACGCAATTCTCATGACCTGCTTTGATAAGAATGGATGTAACAAGTTCGCTATCTGCCACATTCATCTGGCAGCCATAGGTCTCAATGTAAAACTTCACTTATCGCTTATTCCTAATTCGTAAATTTAGCTGAAAGCTCAATGTCTCACCGAGCATCGCCATAATGCATAACCGGCTGATATACCTTTCGCACAGACTATTATTTCTGACATGCCTAATTTGTCCAGCAGAGATATTGATATCCCCAGTGAAGTTCTTAGAATATCAAGATAATCTGGGTCACTTAAGTAAGGCACTATCTCGGAGATGTCACCTTTATTGATGTTTGCCAGAGTGGACTTTATATCGTTAATCTCAATTTTCCTGTTGTGATATGTATCAAGATCAGTCGTGTTATTTTTGAAAAGAACTTGTGCAAGGTACGTATAGGTTAATCCTATACCGATGATGTGAGATACATTTGCATTTGATACCCGTTCTTTAATTCGATCAGTATAATCGGAAATTGATGCCTTAGGAATCCTCATGTCCGATAACTCTAATAACCCTAACTGAATGCTATGGGCTTTGTAATGACCGCCGCCTAAATGAAATACAACTTCAGTACTTGCTCCACCGATGTCTATTGCCATTGACGGATTACCCAGTTCATCAGCA
>CALDSN010000222.1 GCA_937924555.1 uncultured bacterium
GTTTCCAAGCAAGTCCAGATTTTGAACCTCAAAACTTACTTTATCATTGGCATAGCGATATAGCTTTACCGCACTCAAATCTGCACTAAATGGTGTCCCGTTGGCAAGCTCGATAATATCTTTCAGCTTATCTCCTGCCACAAACTGGATATCTCCCGCTTGAAAAACCGAACCGCTGATGTTCACATGGTCTTTAACCGCTCCCACCCAAACAACGTCTCCGTCCTTAAGGAAAGGGTTCTGACTGTCGTCGCCCAGACGGTAAAACCTCAATAAGTCATAGGTCTTTCTTTGTCCATTGCGGGTTAGCTGCACCGTTCTTAGCGCTAGCTGCTCCATGTAATCCAGCGGGTTTGATTCTTTGGTAGACTCTTGTCCCACGCTGGGTAGTTCTATCGCAGATTGTCCCGGTTCTGTCAGCTCAGGCAATGCGGTGGGGTTCGCAGCTTTCCACATCCCGCGGGATATTATGTCCGATAGTTTGCTAACCGGTAACACCTGATACACGCCGGGGCTTTGTACAAAGCCGGTTAAGCTCACCGAAATGGTAGGCACCGCAGCTTGGTTCATATCCACCGCTGCAAGCGATAGCACACACAGCAAAAGAATCAGGATTAGCTTAATTCTCATAGTAATGTATCATCCGGCTGATTATATCGTCCAAGCACAGCTTCGGTTCGTAGCCGATTGCCTGGTTAATCTTCTTCAGACTGGGCATGCGGTTCATCATATCCTCAAAACCTTCCTCGAAGGCATCCTCATAGCTCATGTATTCAATTTTGGATTTGCTGCCGCACATTTCCTTAACCTTTTGGGCAAGGTCTTTTATCGAGATGGATTCTGTGGTACCCACATTGAATATCTCACCCGCACATTCCGGACTGCTCATCAGTTTAATGAAAGCATCAACCACATCTGACACATCGGCAAAACACCGTGTCTGTTCACCACTTCCGTAAACCACAATCGGCTGGTCCAGCAAAGCAGCCTTAATGAACTTCGGTAAAACCATGCCATACTGTCCGCTCTGACGGGGACCAACTGTGTTGAAACAGCGAACTATCACCACCGGAAGCTTCTTCTCGCGGTAAAAAGCCAATGCCATAAATTCATCTATCGCCTTGCTGCAACTGTAACCCCAACGGCTGATATGCGTGGAACCTAAAAGCCTATCATCTTGCTCCGCAAAGGGGACATTCTCGCTTTTGCCATATATCTCCGAGGTGGAGGTGATTAGCACCTTTGCCTTGTGTTTATTGCATAGCTCCAGCACATTATCTGTGCCCACAATATTGGTTTTGAGGGAAAGCAAAGGATTCTCAATGATATATTTAACCCCCACCGCAGCGGCAAGGTGATACACCTGGTCACAGCCCTTAATCAGGGAGTCCAAAAGCTCTTTATTCAATATCGTTCCGGTAGTGAAGCTGAAATGGGGATTATCCTTGAAGGTCTCGATATTCTCCAGCCGTCCGGTAGAAAGGTTATCAATCACGGCAACATGATGCCCTTCCCCCAACAATCTTTCTGCCAAATGCGAGCCGATAAAGCCGGCACCGCCTGTTATTAGGATTCTCATCTATCTCTCCAACTTATTATCGTGCAAGTTGTAACAATTCAGGCACTGTAGGGCAGCATGATTTATCCTCCGCTATTTTGTCAATGAGAAAGTCTCCTCAATGCAAAGAGGGTATTTTCTGCCTTCATCATGATGCGGGTGACAGATTTTGGATTTGGTGACAGAAATGGAAAGAAAGTTAGTGGTTAGCGGGTTAACAGGTTAATAATGCAGTGTAAGGGGGGGGTACCGATGTGTCTGCCAAATGAATGATATTAGGTGTATCCGCAACAGGGCAGCCTTATTTGAACCCAGATGCCACTCTCTTCCTCTGCTATTCTTTGCCTTTCTCTGCTTTTACTCTGTG
>CALDSN010000223.1 GCA_937924555.1 uncultured bacterium
GCTCATCCTAATCTCCTTTGTATTGATCTGGTGTCAACTTTTTTAGGACGGGACAACTTCACTACTTTTCCATTCCTCCTGTCCCTCTACAATTACCTGATCATTACCTGATCATTACGTACTAAACATGCAATGATCAGGTAATGATCAGGTAATGCCTCCAAGCTGAGATACTCAATATAAGCAAAAAACACCAGAATGAAGCTCGTGTAAGCAGTTCCTACGCCCTCTACTAAGAAAAAATTGGAAAAGCGTAATATTTCATTTGACATGAGTGCAAGGGGGAAAATATGTAGGATGTGGCATAAAAAAGTGTTGTGAAGAGGTATGCCGCAATAACTGAACAAGAGGAATTTTTGATGGAACAGGACTTCAGCAAGCTGGACGCCATAGTATCTTCCTTCAAAGGCAAGAAAGGTGTTCTCATCCCCATGTTACAGCAAGTTCAAAATGAGCTGGGATATCTCTCCCGGGATGCCATGCGCTATGTGGCAAAAGCTACCGGGGTTCCCGCAGCGGAGATTTATGGCGTTGCCACATTCTACTCCATGTTTCGCTTGAAGCAGCAAGGAAAACACATCATCCGGGTGTGCAAAGGAACGGCATGCCATGTTTCCGATGCAGATGGGATAAAAAATGCGTTGGTGGAAGCATTAAAGCTGCCCAAGGACGAAAACACCACCGAGGACATGATGTTCACCCTGATGGAAGTGGCTTGTTTGGGTTGTTGCAGCCTTGCACCGGTAATCATGGTCGATGATATGACTTTTGGAAAGTTAGTGCCGGAAGCCATACCCGCAATTCTGGATAAATTCAGGTTTTAGGGGGAGTGATGAACGAGATAACCGTTAGAGTAGGACTGGCAAGCTGCGGTGTTGCCGCCGGAGCTATGGATGTGTACAAGGCTCTGGAAGAGTACCTGGCACAGAATCCCCAACCGGTGAAGCTGATGCAAACCGCCTGTATCGGGATGTGTTTTGAAGAACCGATTGTGGAGTTCGATGGTTCTTCTTTGGGGCAATTGCACATTGGTAAAGCCTCTCCGGATAGTATAATCAAGATTTTGGAAGACTATATCGCCGGCACTCCGCCCCAAAAGGATGTTATCCTGGGGAAGAAGGTGCAGGGCAGACACGACGAACTTATTGCCAATCAACAGCGGATAGTGCTGCGCAACTGCGGGGTTATAGACCCCAAGAGTCTGGCAGATTATGAAGCCGTGGGTGGATATGTGGCACTGAAAAAAGCCCTGGCGATGGATAGAGAGCAGATTGTGGAGCAGATAAAAGCTTCGGGATTACGCGGAAGAGGGGGAGCAGGCTTCTCCACCGGCTTGAAATGGAGCTTTGCAGCCAAGGCAGTATCCGAAAAGAAATTCGTGGTGTGTAATGCGGATGAAGGCGACCCCGGTGCCTTCATGGATAGAAGCGCACTGGAAGGCGATCCACACAATGTGATTGAAGGTATGATTATCGGCGCTTATGCCATGGGTGCGGATGAAGGATACATCTACTGCCGTGCCGAATACCCCATGGCGATTGAACATCTTAAGATAGCTATTGATGCCGCAGAAGCAAAGGGCTACCTGGGCAAGAACATTCTGGGAACTTCCTTCAGCTTCGAGCTACACATCAAGGAAGGTGCCGGTGCCTTTGTGTGCGGTGAAGAAACCGCATTGATGCAATCCATCGAAGGAAAACGCGGCATGCCAACCATTCGCCCACCCTTCCCGGCTGAAAGCGGATTGTGGGGCAAGCCCACCAATATCAACAATGTGGAGACATGGGCAAATGTGCCCTGGATAATAGTGAATGGCGCAGCAGCTTTCCGTGCCTTCGGAACAGAGAAATCACCCGGAACCAAAGTGTTTGCCTTGGCAGGAAAGATTGCCGGTAGCGGCTTGATTGAAGTGCCGATGGGTATCCCTATCAGAGATATTATCTATAAAGTTGGTGGAGGCATGAAGACGGAAAAGCCCTTCAAAGCTGTGCAAATGGGGGGACCCTCCGGCGGATGCATCCCTGCCTCACTGCTGGATACAATCGTGGATTATGATTCCATAACCGCCACAGGAGCTATCATGGGCTCCGGTGGTATGGTGGTGATGGATACCGGAACCTGCATGGTGGACGTGGCAAGATTCTTCCTAAACTTCACCCAGAACGAATCCTGCGGTAAATGCACCTTCTGCCGCATAGGAACCAAGAGGATGCTGGAGATACTAACCCGCATCACAGAAGGAAATGGTAAGCCGGAAGATATAGACACCTTGATGGAGCTTTCTGTAAACATCATCAAAGGCTCACTCTGCGGTTTGGGACAAACTGCTCCCAATCCCGTGCTGACTACACTGCGGTACTTTAAGGATGAATATCTTGCCCATATAGTTGATAAACGCTGTCCCGCAGGAGTGTGTACAGCATTGTTGAAATACACTATCAATCCTGATAAGTGTATCGGATGTACAGCATGCGCCAGGAAATGCCCTGTTAGCTGCATCTCCGGAGCAGTGAAGCAGATTCACGAGATTGATCAAGACAAGTGTATCAAGTGCGGAGCCTGTATGAAAGCTTGTAAGTTTGATGCAGTAATCAAGGCATAGGAGCAGGAAGATGATTGAAGTAATACTAAACGGAAAGAAGATAGAGACCGAGCCGGGAATTACCATCCTGGAGCTTGCCAAACGACATGGAATAGAGATACCTACTCTTTGCCACGATGAAGAGCTGAAGCCATATGGTTAATGTTAGTTGTTTGATGTGTAAGTAGTTAAAAGAAGTGGGTTTGTAACATACTGAGAAAACATTATCATTAAAGAGATGTAGATAAAAAACGATACCGAGGCAATACACAAAGCACGAAAAAGAGTAATTGAACTGCT
>CALDSN010000224.1 GCA_937924555.1 uncultured bacterium
GGAAGGTGAGATAAGCTCATGATCCTCTTCATCTCTCAGATCAATTATCTTCACTTCCGGGAGCTGGGACTCCAAGGGACGGGAGTGCAGCTGTTGCCGGCGATATTTTCCGCTTTCGGCGTTAAACCAAGTTTCCAAGGAAGGAGTAGCACTTCCCAGAATAACCTGTGCTCCGTGTTGTTGCGCTCTCACGATGGCAACATCTCTGCCATGATAACGCGGAACAGAATCCTGCTTATAGCTTCCCTCATGCTCCTCATCCACAATAATCAGCCCGATATCCGCCAGTGGTGAAAAGATAGCACTACGAGCACCGATAATTATCTGTTTCTCTCCTCGCTTTATCATCTGCCACTGCAAGAACCTGTCTTTCTCACTTAATTGACTGTGCTGGATGGCAAGCGTATCTCCAAAATTACCTTGAAAGCGTTCCACCATCTGCGGCGTTAAAGCAATCTCCGGGATCAGGAAGATAATACTTTTATTCTGAGCAAGGTAATTGCGGATAAGTTCAATATATACTTCCGTCTTCCCACTCCCTGTAATCCCATAAAGCAGATTCACATTGAAGCTGCCGAAGCCACGCATGATATCTGCAACCGCGGCTTTCTGCTCGTCGCTCAGCACTATCTGCTTCGGTGTCGCACATTTATCTGGTAGCATGGGATCAGGATCGCTGAAGCGAGCCTCGATGCGGATTAACTGCTTAGTAACCAATGCTTTTATGCTTGAGTAGGATACCAATGAACTTATGTTTGCCATGGGGAAGGGGTGTCTTTCCGCACAAATGAGTTCCCATGTTTCGCGTTGCTTGAGGGGTAGGGTATCGGGATTGAAGTCCATATCGGTGCGGATGATGTAGTTTTGCACCTTAGGTTTGTCCTTATGGCTCAGCTTCCGTGCAACACTTACCAAGCCCAAAGCTTCAGCCTCTTCAATCCTTTTATACAAAGCATACCCGGGGAGTAGTTTCTTTATCTGAGATATGTTCAACACTTCGTGCTTGCTCAAGAGCTCGTGAAGTTTGCCAAACTCCGGAGGTATAGAATCTCCAATCCATTTTATCCCTGCATCCAGATCCGGCTGCATCCGTGAAGGCAGCATGCTGAAGATAACTCTGCCAACGGGGCAATGGTAATAGCTTGCCATCCACTTGGCTAAATCCATCAACTCAGCAGGTAAAACCTCGCAATCATCCAACACCTCAAGCACTGATTTATACTTAATCCCCTGCTCATACGAGGTTTCCTGTCCGCAGATTCCCAAGTATAGCTTGGAGGATAGCGGTACCAATACTCTCGCACCTTCGAAAATTGGGGTCGCAGAGCTGTAAACCAGCTTTCGATTGAGGCTTAGCGGTAAATGCACTTCGTAATACTTCATGCGGAACCGCTATCATGCTGGGGCATGCTTGTCAATAGATTTGCATGTCTCCTGGTATCATTACCTAATCATTACCTGATCATTGCATGTTTCATATGTAATAAACATGCAATGATCAGGTAATGACCTCAATATAGAAAGGGGTTACTTAGCCCAGTTACTCAAGGTTATCATCAAATCAACTAGTCCATCAGTTCATGTTAAAAAAAGGCTCCGCATAAAGCGGAGCCGTTATGATTAGTGAAGTAGTATGCTTAATTAGCCCTTACGGAATCTGGCGGTGAAGGTAAAATCTGCTTCCTCTTTAATGTTGAAAGACCAGCTTTCGCAAAGAGATTTAACCTCAGTCAAAAACTCCGACGGCATCTGCCCGTTAGGTGTGATAATAGCATTTTGTACTTTGCCATTTGCACTTATCAACAATCGGATTGCAGCAGAGCCTGAGAAGGGAACGATTGCGTTATACTTGGAGTATAGTGCCGAAATCTGTCCTCGACGGGCATTGACAGTTGAGTTTATAATCTCATGCTTACCTTTCTGTTCCGGAGCGAGAGACTGGATGGACGACTCAGTGACTTGCTGCACATTTCTGCTCTTGAAGCTGGACACAATCTTGTTCGTGGTGGCAGTTTGCCCAAAAGCAACACCACTGGGAGCAAGTTTGCGAAGGTCACCGGATACATTAACGAAAGTACCGGCTTTAGGCTTAATGCTGGAACCTCCAACGGTTGGAGCATTGGTAGCAATCTTACCAATATCCCCGGCCACACCGGCAGGAGCATTGGGGTCGAAAGAAGTGGTGAATCCACCACCGGGACCAGCACCACCACCGGGACCAGCACCTTGTCCACCACCGCCGCCACCTCTACTACCGGGACGGGCAGCTGCAAAGCCTTCCGTTACGGTTGCAACGCGAATAGTGGGAGCGGAAGATGTGGCATTGGGATTAAAATCACCGATGCCAAACATCGAGCCAACGTTCATAGCTGTTCCACCACCGGTTCCTGCCGGAGCAGGTGTTCCGGTCATTGCGGGTGCAGCAGGTGCTTCTTCTGTGGCAGCTTGTTGGTTATCTGTTCCGGCATTGCCTTGATCTTCAAAGGTACTTCCTTCAATCTTGGATTCTTCCACTCGTACCAACTCTGCCTTCTGGAGCGTAGCAAGAGATCGGAAGAGCACACGTCTGAACTCCAGTCACGATCAGATCTCGT
>CALDSN010000225.1 GCA_937924555.1 uncultured bacterium
GAGCAGAGGCCTGAAAAGCCTTGTGTCCCCAGTTCGATTCTGGGTCTCGCCACCATGCTATCACAGGGCATCCTGATAAGGGTGCCCTTTTCTTATGTCTGTAGAAATCACTCCACATTTTGTAGTCCTAACCCAAGCTGATTCACAAAATCCACTTTACAAACAAGGCTATCGGATTATATTGTGCACAACTGATGGGTGAAACGATGTAGTTAACACGTAACATTAGATTTATATAAGGGATCCAAGATGGCAAAGATATTGGTTATAGAAGACGATAGTAGCTTTCGCAATGTACTTGTTCAGATGCTGGCAAAAGCCGGATATGAAGTGCGTCAGGCTGGAGATGGTAATCAGGCAGTGGAAGTGTGTACCGACTTTAATCCCGACTTGGTGCTTACCGATATTATTATGCCTGATAAAGAAGGCTTGGAAACAATCCAAGACTTATTGGCGATAAACCCGAACTTGAAGATCATTGCTATGAGTGGAGGAGGGAAATTCGGTCCGGATAGCTACCTCCCACTGGCTCAAAAACTGGGTGCTAAAGCAAGCCTGCAAAAACCCTTCATGCGCGAGGAATTGATTTCCACCATCGAATCGGTGCTAAACTCTTAAACTCTGTTCAACACCCACCTGTACAATTGTTCAATCTGTTGTGTTACAATTATACTACTGTATCTATCAACGCATAGCTTTCGAATAGCAGTTCTGTCGTATCCACGACAATGCTCAGCCATGTATTGCATCCCTTCACACAACTTATGTGGCGATTGAGGTGGGATAAGGATACCGCAAGCATCGCTTACAATATCCTGCGGACCACCACAAGCAGTGGCTATAAGCGGAACTCCACAAGCCATTGCCTCAATAAGCACCATACTGAAACTTTCCACATGACTAGGCAAGACAAAACAATCACAGTTTCGATACTCGTTCAAAGTGTCGTCCTTGTTCAACCGCCCCAGAAGTGTTACCTGATTTTGGAGATCAAACTTTGTGATGAGGGACTTTAACCGATTCTCCAATACCCCTGAACCTCCACACCTTAGTGTGAATGAAACGCCTTTATCCTTCAGCATCTTGGCAGCCATTACAAGATCAAGAGCTCCCTTAGCTTCAGTTAAGGAACCAAGGGAAAAGAACCTGATTGGTTCTTGTTCATCTCTGTCAGGAGAACTGGGACTGAAGTAATCGGTATCTACCATATTTGGGATTATCGTGGGAGAGATGCCTGTTAGCATAAATATCTCAGCACTCAAATGGCTACTTACAGCCACCACTTTTGCTGCTTTGCTCAAGGGATTGCTCACAAGGGGAGAAAGTTTCCCATGCCTGATATGTTCCCTCAAGGGGAAGGGTCCGCTATGTTCTGTTATGATGTATGGGATGCCATATCGTTGGCTAAGCAGCATAGCCAGATAACCGGCGGGGAAGCTTACGTGTGCATGGATGATATCTGGTTTTTCTTTGAGATCAATTTTATCTGCCAAGGAAGAGATGTTAGCCCCCAAGAGGTGACTGGTCCATGTTAAATGAGGGATAGTGATTTCCTTTAGCTCTTGGGAAATGTTGCTTGGGTGGAGCTGTGCTGTATGGTAACGAAGGAGCTTCACCATGCTGCCAATGGGTTCGCGTAGTTTTAACTGCAAAGCGTTCTGTCCCCAGTTTAAGATGCTAACATCCAAGTGATCTATCTTTGCCAAAGCCTGTGCTTGTTCCACAAAGAATCTTCCCGCATGTGGCATGGATGGATAGGGATACCAAGAGGGGATAATCAACACCTTCATACTAATGCTTCTTCGAAACACTGAGCAAGTTTGTGCGTAAGTGTTTGTCGCTCGAATTGCGCGATATATGAGGTGTTTGGCTTTGGAGCAAGGGTTCCACCCTTCCATGCCGTGAAGATGCTTAGGATTGCTTGTTTGACGGCTTCCTGGTCGGCAGAATCTGCAATGATTGCTGTTCCACAAGGAGCTAGGATTTGGGCACCGGCACTTTGAGGTGGAATCACAGCCAGAATTGTTGTTCCGCTACGCATATACTCAAATAGCTTGGAGTGGCTATCCATGTCTGCTCCAACGCCTGAAGGTGATAGCAGTAGCAGGGCATCCGCCATGGACATCTTGTTAACACTATTCCTATGACTAAGGTATGGATGGATGCGGACACAGCTTCTAATATCTTTACTCTCTGCATAGGCACCAAGCACAAAGCTGCTATTGTTTTTGCCATAGACATCAAAGCGGATATCAGCCGGGGTGATCTTGGCTTCTTTGAATAACGCTACAAGAGCTGCCCAAACCATATCGGGCTGGAATCTGCCATAAAATGAGCCGGTAAACACGATGTTCAGATACTGTTTTGGTTGATGGTGCTTAGCTACAGGAAAATCTTCTTCGTCAAATCCGTTTGTGATGCTTTGAACATTGGATAGAGCCAGATGAGGGTAGTGCTCCAACATCTTTTGTTTCATAGAGTCGTTAACCACAATAACCTTTTTGGCATGGGAGATGACCCTCTCTTCCAACTTAGCTTCCCAATGCCTAATCCAGGATGGGGGAGGGTTATCTGCTCTGCCAACTCCGAGTGTCCACATATCACGAAAGTCCACGCAGAACTCTATCGCATAATGCTTTTTGATGTGCAATCCAAGCAGCAAACCGGAATAGGGTGGTGCCGTGATAAAAACCATGTCTATCTTATGCTGACGCAAAATTCTCTTCACTGCCAACTTTGCCAATGGCAACCAAAGAATATCTGCATCCGGTATCATCATCCGGTTAATAAAGTTTACTACCCTATTAAGTTTCAATCCCCATAGCAGCTTATACAGCCACCTGATATCAGGTGAGAAGGCAGAATATATCACTTGCTCTCTTGGTATTTCGTGCTTGAGGCTCTCATCCTTGGGCTGTTTCAGGAAACGGGCATCTGCCACCAGCATGATGGGCTCCCAACCAAAGTTTGGCAGGTACTTGGCAAATTTCAGGCTTCTTTGCACACCAGAACCACCAACCGGGGGGTAAAGGAAAGATATGTATAACAGTTTTTTCACTTGAACACCTTGGAAAGGGCATCCTTCACAAAGCTTCTTCCCAGTTCCACATCATAGGGCAATATTGCTCCAAGTAACCTTCCCAAAATGTAGTACACAGTCATGAAAACAAGCCCACCCACGAACATATTCAGCAAATCCATGGAAAAAGCTCTGCTAAGGGGGATGCAAGCTGCAGAAGCAAGAAGTGTCACTAAGGCTGTGCGAAGTACTTTACTAAAGGGAAAGAACTCTCTGAGCTTAAGATGCAGTGATGATTTCATCATTACCAGATACAGCCCCACTGAGAGCCAGGTGACCAATACGGTAGCATAAGCAGCTCCCTTCATCCCCATGGCTTGAATAAAGAAGTAGTTCATTACGGCATTTGCACTTAGCATAAACAAGGCATTTATCAGAATTGCCTTAGTTTTCCCAAAGGCTTGGAAGATGATACCATAAGTGGCAATTCTTAAGGGCAGAACCATAAGGTATATCCTAAAGTACAAACTCGCTTCAGAATACTGAATGCCGTAGAGAAAGATGATAATCGGCTCGGCAAAGATGTAGAAGAGCGCAGCCATGGGGAAAACAATTAGGGCATTCTTCCTTACTGCACCTTTGTAAAGTTCACTCATAGCTTCCACATTATTACTGCTCAACTGCGGTAACAATATGGAATTTACCGAGTTGGCAAGGATTCCGATGAAAGGAAGCTCCATTGCACCCACCGAAAATATGGCAAACTGCTCCGGAGTGAAGAACCCCGAGATCATAAATTTGTCCAGTTGCACTCCAAGGATGCCAATAATGGACGATAAGCCCAAGGGTATGCAGTAATTTAACTGGCTTTGAAAGCCAACAAATAAACCCTGTGAGGACTTAGCAACGAAATGACGAAGATTAATGCTAACATACAGCCATTGCAGGAAAGAAGAGACTAAAACTGCCCAAACAATAAGCTTGACACTCTTGGTAATTAGTGCTGTACCAAGAATCAATATGAAGTCTGCTCCTATGGCAAAGATGGTGAACTTTGCTGCAGCAAGAGGCTGTTTCATCCCCAACATGATGCTACTATAGAGTTGCGTAACAAAGATGAATAAGGGGTAGAAACCAAAAACCAGCAAGAGTGATGCCAACGCCGGGTTATGAAACTTGTCGGCGATGAATAACCTACTGAGGATAATAACTACCTGACATACAATTGCTAATGCTGCAACTATATTCAAAGTTCGACTGATTAGCCTTTTCTGCTCTTCAATACTGCTACTACGGGGTAGGAAATAAAGCAAACTCTGCGGAATGCCTAGCAACAGGATTGTGGACAAGGTAGTGTAAATCAAGAATAGTTGACGATAACTCCCCAATTCAGCCGGGCTTATCAACCGTGCCAGGGCTATGCCGATAATGCTTTTTACAAAGAAGCGAAAGAACTCCGTCCCCGATAACATTCCTGCTTGCTTGGATAGTTCGCTCAAAGCCTAAATATCTCCTCGAAAGTAACTGGGATACTATAGCTTTCTCCGCTATCTTCCTTGGTTAAGCGCACAGTATATTCACCGGGTACGATAAAGTCTGTGCTCTCTACTGATTCTCCCGCACTGATAACTCCATCCCAATAATCCTTGTTTCTTCCCTCAAGATAATATCTATAGCGGCTATACAGTTTGTTATCCTTCCATATCTCCCAACGCCACTTTCCTTCACTGGGTACTTCCAGCTCAATCTGATACTCCATCAATGCCTTCAATGCAGTAAAGTTAACCGCTTTATCTTTGCTTACCGCTTGGGAATCTAGCGTAGTAATCTCCATCTTTTCCTTTGCTTCATCCTGCAGAGTTACCTCAACTATCGGCTCTTGGATAAGCAGAGGACTGCTCTCAACCACGGGTTCAGATGATTCAGGCATGGTTTCAAAACTCATCCTTGTTAGCTGTTGCCAAGCGTTACCCACTTTCAAGCCGGCATAGCTGAACATGGCAACTCCCCCAAAGCCCAATTCGCGAGCAAGATCAATTCTTTTTGCAATATCAGCCACTTTGTAAGACGCAGAACCATTTTGCACCAAAGACCTGCCTCCCTCGTCCCATGCCCTCAAGCCCATAACGATAGATTCATCCTTCCCAAGTAGCTTCATCTGCTCCAGTTGTTTGGTATAGACACTGTACTTGGTATTATATGCCATGGGATAAACCCGGTCAATATAACCTTCTTTCAACCAATTAGTCCAATCCTGAGCATAGGCAACGTTAGCTTCAGCGATATCAGAAAACACTGCTGCACTGAGGATAAGCTTTGGGTTTATCTCCTTCACTCTCCAGTTAAGGCGTTTCACAAAGGTACTAACCTGCATGATACGCCATTCATTGAAGGTAATCTCTTCGTTCTGAGCGCAGTATTCTTCATATCTCTTCACCGATATAGGGTTGTAGCCCAACCGCATATCGGGATAGCGGATATAGTCCAAATGCAATCCATCAAGATCAGGATATCCTGCCACAAGATTGCTGAATACAGATATCAGGTAGTCTTGCACCTCTGGGACACCGGGATCAATAAAGTATCCAAACTGGGTGTTGCCGTTCAGAGTACTACCGTTTTTGTCGCAGGTTAGCCAATTCCGATGATTACTATACATATAGTTCTTGGCGAGAAGCTTGGATTCCAAGGGAGTGGCATTGAACACAATAACCCAAGCTTGCACCTTCAATCCACAGCTATGGGCTTCGTCCAAAATGTAGCGTAGGGGATCAAAGCCATCGTTAGCAAGGATATAGCTTCTTGGTTCCGGGTTGGGATACATTCCTGCGGATATTGAAGTATCATACAAAGCATCGCTACGGTAACGAACCTCCACTAACAACTCTGTCTGATTGCTTTGTAACGCTGTCTCGATCATGGTGTCTATCACTTCCTGATTGGCAATATCCCAAGGTAAAACCCACATGGCACGCACCTCACAAGCAAGTGATACACAGGTAATAAGCAATATAAGTGCTAGTATATACTTCAACTATGTTCCTCTATCTTCTCTATAACAGTTTCAATTGAGCCGTCTTGAAGGCTCAATTGTAATCTGTCTCTGGGGCTAATATCTTTCACGCTGCTAACCAATTTGCCATCCTTAAACGCCATTATCCAGCCCTTCCTTTGGATATTGCGAGGGCTTAACTGTTCCAGCATTTCTGAGGCATGATTAAGCCTTGTGCCATAAGCATCCAATTTGGCAAGAGTATTATCCCGCATCCCTTTGGCACAAAGACTCAGCCGATTAGCATCACGGTTTAGTTTCAGTTCAATCATGCTTTGCAATCTGTGCAAACTCCGCTGCGATGCCATATCCAGTTTTTGTCTTTTATGCTGAACTTGCACCAGTGAGTTGTTTAGCGCCATGCAAGCAAGGTCAAACCTCTGCTGGTAATTTTGCCACAGCCTCTCGGGATGATACTTGGAGAGCTTAAGTTGTATCTCAGCTAGCAACTGCTTTTGAGTACTAATCTCTTTTTGTTTGGCAAGTTCCATCCTTCTGCCAAGGGAGGCTAAAAGCCCGAGCAAGTCCTTTTTATCCGGCACGGCAAGTTCTGCTGCAGCAGAGGGAGTGGGAGCGCGCAAGTCTGCCACAAAATCACACAAGCTAAAATCTATCTCATGCCCCACGGCAGAAATGACAGGTATCCTGGAAGCGAAAACCGTTCGCGCCAATGCTTCATCATTGAAGCAAAACAAATCTTCTTGCGAGCCACCACCTCTGGTTAGGATAATCAAATCAACTTCCCCAGCTTGGTTAAAGTATTGTAAACCCTTAATCAACTGAGCGGGAGCTTCCGAACTTTGCACCAAGGCAGGATATATTTGTAGCTCCACCGGATAGCGACGCACAATGATATTCTGAATATCTTGCAGGGCTGCTCCGGTAGGAGAGGTTACAATCCCTATCTTGCGGGGATAACGTGGAAGGGGCTTTTTATGGATGGCGTCGAACAAGCCTTCCTTTTGCAGCTTTTGTTTCAGTTCTTCGAACTTCTTCTGCATTGCTCCTAAGCCAGCCTGACTCATGCTTTGCACATTCAGGTTGTATGTTCCGCCCTTTTCAAACACGGTTATCTTGCCGAAGCATACAACCTGCATACCTTCCACGGGTTTGAAGTCCAAGCGGTAATTGCTGTTTTTAAAGAAAGTACAGCGCAAGGTAGCTTGTTCATCCTTCAGATTAAAATACATGTGTCCTGAGCTATGATGCGTGAAGTTAGATACTTCCCCGCATACATAAAGCGGCTCAATAGAGCTTTCTATCACCTGTCTGAGGTGACGGCTTACTTCGAACACACTGAAAACTGTTACATTATCCATATCTGAACCACTCTTTGGCAAGTGCCAATACTTGTCAATAAATCTGAGCAAACAATCATACAAGGGAGATGCATGACCTATATAATCTTTCTCTTACTCTCAAAAGCTCTTATAAGGTTAGTTTGTCCTGCGGCACTTTCACTTGCCTGCCACACAACAATGCTTTATACTTTGTAATAGTTAATAACAAACAATGTGAGGATATCATGGCTCTTAAAGAACAGTTAATAGGCTCTCTGAAAAAAGCAATGCAGGGGGAAATGGATAGTGTAACCCTCTATGCTAGCGCAGCCGACCATTCGCAAGACACGGAAGTGAAAGAATTTTTTAACTCTCGCAAGGAAGAGGAAAGACTGCATTACAACTACCTGCTTCAATACTATCAGGAAATCTCCAACGACCTGCAGCCAAGCGATCTTAGTGATAGAATAACTCTTCCTGCTGATGCACATCCCATGATTAGTGATTCATTTATGAAACGCATCGGCGAAGACCAAGTTCTGTATTCTGCCATATCAACTGCCCTGCTATTGGAGAAGGATGCCATCGAACATTATCGCAAAAGCATGAACGAAGCAGATAACCTTACCCTAAAGGCTTTCTACGAGCTTATGATCCGATGGGAAAGTAAACATTATGATGATCTGCTAATCGTTCAGAAAGAAGCTGAGCAATACTATTGGCAGATAAACCAGTTCGAACCCTTCTAAACCCTAATTATAAAACTGACTTAACACGCTCAGGCTTTTAAGCTTGAGCGTTTGTTTATGATGCGCATCCCAATACATTTCCAGCAGGTGGTTTATCTCTGCCACTTCCTTTCTGCCAAGTTTGAAGGACTGCAAGTGATTACCAATCTCAGGCAATAAGCGCAGGATTTCCACACTCTCCGGAGAAAGATGCTGCACCTGTTCCGCATCGCTTATCTCTGCTTCACAATCCCTGCACACAAAGCCCCAATGCTGCCTGTCTATAACTTTGTAGTTACGCAAGGCACTATTACAAACGCAACAAGCATCCAGTGGAGAGCCTATCCCGCTAAGCCTCAGCACTCTGAAAAACAAACGCCAGAAGATAAGGATGGCATTATCAGTCACCCCATGCAAATAAGCCAGATAGCTCTGTGCAAGCTGGTATAACAAAGCAAAATCCTCGTGAGGGGCAATCATCTTACTAAGCAGTTCCAACCCACATTCCGCCGCCACCCAGGTAGCAGATGCGGGAAACACAGAGTTATCGCACAACAAATCGAAATCATACAACAACCACAGTCCTGCTTCTTTTGGCTCAACCACCCCCAATTCATACTGCCCCATATTTAGCAATTGCCGCTGCTCGGAGTTCTTTCTAAAGCCTTTGGCAATTATCCCAATCACCCCATGTTCCTTGCTGAGAAAGCGGATTATCAGGCTACTTTCGCTATATTCGCTCTGCTTCAGCACAAATCCATGCAGCTTAACTTTTTTCATAGACCAAGCTGTGTCCTAACTTCCCGGATATCCATGGGAGTGGCATAAACCGTATGCTGGTTTGTGTAGATTACATAACCCGGTGCTGCCTTGCGAGGTTTGCGTACAAAGCGTATCTGAGTGTAGTCAACCGGCACATTTAGCGAATGCTTTGCCTGGCTATACCACGCTGCCAGATTGCAACAATGCCTAATCAACTCCGGGGATGGGTCTTTCTTTTTCAGGCACCTCAGCAGCACATGCGCACCGTGATAAATGCGGCTATGAAACCACCAGTCATGTGGTCTGCCAAGTTGTGTGGTTACAAAATCATTCTCTTTCGCTTTTCTGCCAATCACAATCTGCCACTCTTCGCCCACCTGTAAACTGAGGAGTTTATCCAGCACTCCGGCTTTTTGAATTATCTGCTCTGCGCTTGCCCCGGATTTCAGGTTCAAATCTATCTCTTCACCTGCTTCCATGCGGGTTAATAGTTCTCGGCTACGCTCCAGTTCCAGCCGTGTCTTGGCAATGTTTTCCCCAATGATGCTTAGTCCATTCTTTGCCTTGTGGTATTTCTTAAGGTAGTGTTGCAGGTTCTCATGCGGGCTTTTATCAATCAGCAACGGCACCACAATCTCTTTCAGTTCCGGATTGAAGTAGTTTATAGTTACGTAGCTTTCCTGTCCCTTGCTTATCGCTTTCAGATTAGGTTTCAGGGCTTCCGCACAATCCCTCCACCAATCGACTTTGGATGCTTCGGCAAGGTCTTGCTCTTGCAATTTAAGCTTTTTCTCCAGCTTCTTCAGTTCCCGTTTAAGCTGTGCAATCTGCGAATTCCGTTTCTGCTCAATTCCCCGGTTACGGATAACCTCGTCGTACCGCTTGCGCAGATAGGTATTCCAGTCAGCACATCCTTCCGGCACCTCCGCTATAATGCTTTGCTGCTCGGGGGTGAATGCCGTCTTGGGAGGAGTGTAATCCAAGCCCGGTAACACCTGGCGCTGAGGGTTATCGGCATAAGTATATTTACGCACCGCATCGATAATACTTAGCCCATTTCCTTTCTTCATGCATAGGATGATGTTTGCCTGCGGAGGCATCAGTTCTGCCACCAGCACATATTCCGTCTGCTGCTGATAGATGTCTCTGAACTGCAAATGCAGATAGACTATTCGATCTGTGTTGCTAATCTCCAAGCCCGTAATCTGAGCATTCTTCAAGCCTTGGAACATCGGTTTGGCTGCATCCAAAGCCAAATGTTCATCGCTTATGTAAGCGAATGAATCCCCGGAACTAAGCACATAACACAGCTTTATCCCACCCTTCAGCAACAATATAAGCCTCTCCTCATACATGTAGCAGGCTTCGATGGAGCTACTTATTCCAGAGCTTTCCCTAACCCATGCCGCCAAGTGTGTATATTGCATTTTCTTTTATCCTTTTTGTCTTGACACCGAAACGCCTTATCATTTTTTAGACAACGTATTGAAAAAGCATAAAGGAGTCAAGCATGAAAGCTTCAAACGTAATAATTCTCGCTATCCTGATCATCCTGACTGTTATCTTCGGAATCCTGTGGATGGGTTCTAATGGTAAAAATAAAGAACTGCTGAAATCCAACAAGGAACTAAAAGAGCTTTATGATAACTCCACTTCCACCATCGGAGAAATCCAGGAAAGCTTGGAATCGCTCGATAAAGACCTCTCCGGTCAACTCTTCACCCAAGGGGAAGTCCCCGGAACCAGCCCTGCTGACCGCCGTGAACGCATTGTCTCTTCCATCGCTAATATGCGCAACCAAATCGAAGCTGACAAGAAAAAGATTGCTCAGCTCGAAAAGCAACTCTCCAGTTCAAAAAGCCAGCTAAAAGGTGTACAGGACATTGTGAACAAGCTTAAAGCTTCTATCGGCGACAAAGAAAAGATTATGGACGAACTGCAAAAGAAGCTGGGTATCATGAGCGAAACTTTGGAGACAGAGCGTCGTCTCAGCCAAGCAGAAATACTGAAACGCGACCAAACTATCAGCGATAAAGAGCAAGCCCTCAGCAGCCAAGCCCGCGAAGCAAACAAGATATACTATGTTTTCGGCACGAGAAAAGAGCTTATTACCAAAGGGATTATAGACCGCAAAGGTGGTCTGCTCGGGATAGGCAAAGTAAGCACAGTAACTGCCCAAATCCAAACAGATAAATTCACTGAAATGAACCTGCTGGATAGCCAAGAGATTAGCTTCCCTGCCACTAAGAAAGGATACTCCATCCTCTCCAACCACGTGGCAACATCCTACCAAGTGAATAAGGCGGGTGAGCAAAACGTGCTGAAGATCACCGACCCCAATAACTTCCGTAAACAGAAGTTTGTGGTTATCGAATTACTGTAAACTACAATCACATATAGTGAAGGGTGCAGAGAAGCAACTCTGCACCCTTTTTGTTTGTTTAATGTGTTACAGAGTGAGAATGCTAAAAGAAGCGAAAGCCTGCGCTGGAATGACGGAGTGAGAAAGCTGGAATGACGGGTTGCCTGTGCTGGAATGACGGGTTGCCTGCGCTGGAATGACGGGAATGCAACAAGGGTTTATTAGCTTTCATACTTTGTTCACCTGCCTTGTTTACTACTAAAATACTTGTTATTAATCCCGTCAACAGCTAATTCTCCTTGAAGAGAAACCGAACAAACACCAGCATCAGGCGAGTGGTTTCCCAGTGTTTTCCCGGACTTAGTGAGGGAAAAGAGAGGGAATCGCAACGTAATTTATTGGTGTTTTTATAGTTTATGCTTGGTGGATGATAGATATTTGCATTATTTTCGCAAAAAACAGCAGAGAATGTGCAGAATGCAGCCTATAGACTGGTATAGGTTTGTTCTTTGGGGGAGGGGTTTATTAAATGGTTGTGGCAAGAAGTAATCCGGGATACTCAAGCGACATGCAAGGAAAAATCATCTCATCAATCTCTCGTGACTCCCTCGTGACTCCCGGGTCGGATGAGGGAATCACCCATGAATTGCCATTGTTTGATTAAGTGGGCAAACAGGTGGGCAAAAGAGCCAAAGCTTGGCAGCTTAGCGGGTGATGAGGTTATACACAATGCGGGCAAGCAGCAGCAGCAAAGCGAGGAGATCGGAAGAGCGTCGTGTAGGGAAAGAGTGTAGATCTCGGTGGTC
>CALDSN010000226.1 GCA_937924555.1 uncultured bacterium
CGACTTCTTCTACAACCTTCATCTTGAACGCTACACTATATCTGTTGTAGCTGCTACGAGAACTCTTGCTGTCACTCATCCTAATCTCCTTTGATTTGATTTGGTGTCAACTTATTTAGGACGGGACATCGCTCTTGTATGAAATACGGATGTATTACGCATGAATTACGGATCGCACGCGTATTTCACGCGTAATATACAGGTAATGCTAATGGGGGATCACCAAGGGATAAAAAAGTGGTTTGTGGGACTGTCTCCCAAGTATTTTTATCTCCGATTTTGTTAAAAAACTTGACATGAATCTTGCATTGTTGCAATTGACGCTAAAGTAACAATAGCCGAGTGCATCTATTTGCGGTATAAGTAAGTTATCATAATACCATCGGCATACAATAGCATTATACGAGGAAACTAAGTTCATGAAAAGAGTAATTATAACAGCAGCTTTCATTGCGATAACATCCAGCCTGCTTTTGGCTGCGGGTCCCGCAAACATTAGTGATGGTCTAAGAATGTGGCTTGATGCCAATGCCATGGCTTTGAACAATAACGATCCTGTGTCGAGTTGGACAGATCTGAGCGGTAACAACAAACATGCCGTGCAAGATACCGCGAGCTACCGTCCGCTGTTCAAGACTAATATCCTGAACGGTAAACCGGCTGTTGTGTTCGATGGCTCGAATGACTATTTAACGATTGACGGAAGTATGGTAGCAAACACCAATTACAGCATTTTTGCTGTGGTGAAGCGCAACTCCAGCAACCCAGGTTCATTCAATTACTATATGGGGGGAACTCAGGCTGCCATGAACAGGAACCTCCAGCTTGGCTGGCGTTCAAACACCACCCTTACCCACGGTCAATACACCAATGATTATGATATGCGCGTGCCATCATATAGCGTTTCAATGCCTGCATACCTGATCACTACTCGTCATTCCAACTCGCTTGGTAATGACACTTACCTGAATGGTGCTTTGAAGGGCTTGAATATGAACAATGTTAGCTCGGCAAGATTGGTGCATCTTTCATCATGGCAGGGTGCATCGATTGGTAGATATATTGATAACACAATCAATACCCGTTTCAATGGATATGTGGCAGAACTTATCATCTATAACCGCTACTTGAGCGAAACAGAGCGAAAGAGCGTGGAATCATACCTTGCCACGAAATATGGCTTAACTATCGCAAACACAGCAAGTCCGGAGCATTACACCGGCATGAACGAATTGACTGTAACCAGCTCTAAGCTCACGGAAACAAAAAGCAGCAGCGGACTAAGTATTAAAGGCGATTATATCAGCGCTACATCCCGGATCAGGATGGGTAATGACAACGCTGTGGGAACCACCAATACATTTAATCCGGATCAAAGCAGCTACCCGAACTTCGTCCGTCTAAATCGGGAGTGGTTCCTTGAGTACACTCTGGGATCAATCAACTGCACTTTCAACTTCGACACTGCCACATTGTTGCCCGGATCGTCTCTGCCCAGTGGTAACCAATACCGTTTACTTTACCGGGCAGATAATGGAGCTAACTATAGTATCATCAGCTCAAATCCCTCCATTGCAGGGAGCGTGGTATCGTTCACAGTGAATGCTATGGTTGCAGTGACAAACAGTGGACTGTACACTTTGGGTACTCTGGATGATGATGTAAGCGTGTTGCCGGTGGAGCTATCTTCCTTTACCGGGGTGTTCAATTCTGCCACAGGCGTTAAGCTGGAATGGGTTACTCAGTCAGAGACAGCAGTTGCGGGTTTCTACATTCTGCGTAACGCAAGCCAAGATGTAAGTTCAGCGATGCAGATTAGTCCCTTTATCACTGCAACCAACGGTTCCGCAACCAGCTATTATCAATATTCCGATGCGTCATTAGACGAAGAAGGCAGCTATTATTACTGGTTACAATGCTATAACCTGGATGGCAGCTTCAGCTTATTTGGTCCTGTGTTGGTGAATGCACACCAGAGTGAGGAAGGCAACATCCCTGTTCCAAGCCCGGCAGTAGGATTCCGGAATATATACCCCAACCCCTTTAATCCTTCGGTAAACATCGCCTATAACAAAGCTCCGGGGGAGGAAGCGGTGATAAGCGTGCATAATCTGCGTGGACAGCGGGTGATGCAGTGGATCATTCCGGCTGAAAAAAGCGGTTTGGGTAGCTTTGTGTGGAATGCTGAAGGATTATCCAGCGGTGTTTATCTATTCACATATAGTAGTAAGGGTAGTACCCAAACGAGGAAAGTAAGCTTGACAAAGTAGTACGGTAAAAATAGCTTGGCGATGGCTTAATTGCATTAATGCAAATGCATGTTTTTACCTATACATGATTACTGAGAGGTGTGTAATGCCCAGAAATGTAACCCTTGAACTGAAATGCAGATATTGTGGGGAGTCATTGACCGATCCTTCCCACCTTGTGGATGGCAGCCCTGGGATTAAGCTGAAAGTACAGCGTGGGGAGCAAACAGCCTATGTTTGGCTTTCTTCGCTATTTGGCAGTAACAACTTGGAAAGCGAGATGGAATTCAAGAAAGGGGAAGTGGTGGAGCTGTTATGCCCGCATTGTTCCGCCCCACAAACAACAACCAAGAAATGTGATAAGTGCGGTGCACCTCTTACTATGTTCAAGATAAGTGACGGTGGAAAGCTGCGGATATGCTGCCGGAGTGGATGTAAGAACCTGTGGTTGGATTTATAGTTTAGGGTATTTGCAGGGTTTTATGGAGCTGTAAGGATAGTTTGGCGTTGATGCCATCTTCCAGCATCCACGAAGCAAGTTCTTTGGGATCTAAAAGGCTTTGTACGGGGGAGAGGTGTATAGCTTGAACGGTAGGAGTATGTTGAGCGATGAAATCTATCGCAAAGAGATAATCACGGTAGCTGGTGAGCACAAACTTCAGCTCATCATGTGGCTGTAAGCACTTCAAGTTCCACTTCATGAAGCTCTCGGATGCACCGCTACCCGGTGTTTTAACATCTACAATCTTTATTACATAGCTTGGCACATCACCCAAGTATATGGAGCCGTTTGTTTCCAGCAGGATTGTGTACCCCATGGCATGCAATGCATTAAACAGCTCGCTAACATCATCCTGATACATCGGTTCTCCTCCGGTAATCTCCACCAACTTGCAGGGATACTGTGTTACCTGTTCCATAATGGAGCTAATCGCCAGAGACTTACCCTTGCCAAAGGCATATTGGGTGTCGCAATAGCTGCAACGCAGGTTACACTCGGAGAGGCGGATAAATATGCAGGGGTAGCCTGCATAGGAAGATTCTCCCTGAAGCGAATAGAATATCTCGGTGATGTTAAGGTGCTTTTCCATCTCTGCTAGTTATTGGTATTGGGGATATCCTTAAAAGGGTAGATAAGGAAAGTCCTTGTGGTAACCGAGCACTGCATCTATCTGGTCATTCAAGTCCATGGGGTCGCCCAACACAAACTTCTCCTTGTTGGAGGTGCGGAACGTGCTATAATCATCCTCATTCAAACCCAATATCTCCAGCCAATGGCTATCTCCAAAGCGAGGTATGCCATCCACAATAAGCAGCTTGATGGATGCTGCTTCCAAACTATACAGGTTCTGGAAGGGGTCTTTCTCTATCATATCGGTAAGCAGTAAGTTTGTGCAATCTTTGGAGTTCAGAGTGGCATAGGAAGCGGGTAGCTTGAGGGCTCTAACCGCATTCTGAGTAACCATACGGTATAGCTCGGATGCCTTGATATGGGGGAAGTGCTCCCTGATAGTGAGTAGTTCTGCAATAAGGTTCACCCCACCAGACATAGTGGAATCTGTGCCGATGCAGACATTTGCCTTAAGCTTCAAAGCTTCGTCAATCTTGAATGTTTCCCCAATCAGGTAGTAATTTGAGCTGGGGCACCAGCATACGGAAGCTCCCACCATCGCTATGGTGGCAATCTCTTCCGAAGTGAAGGCTATGCCATGTATCATCAGAGTGTTATCTTTCAGCAAGCCTCGCCGCAATAGCTCACCGAACTCCGCTTTGGTGATGCCATCCACGCCTTCACCTAGGTGAATGATGAAAGGCATCTTGCCCATAGCGAGCATCATTTCATCCTCCGGGCTTTCGCCTCCCCACCAGTTTCCCAGGGTTATGGAGTGGCATTGGCGGAAGCTGCGGGGCACGATGATCGGCATGCTGTCGTAATACACAATTTCTTGCACGGGAGCATGGTCCTGAACAATCCCACAACCACAGAACATGCTTTTATATGCGCCAAGTTTAGCCAATAGCAGTGATGCAGGTTCCTCCAGATGGAAGGTGCCGTCATTCGTCCAAAAGACATTGCGTTCGTGGAAGGAGAAGGAGTGCTTCATATCTTCCACCCAGATATGTGAATTCACGTAGGGACGCTTATCACCGGCGCGAGGAACCCAATTACCGATCAAATGGTCGTGGGAATTGATTAGGGGAGTATAGGCTATGGAATTGGCGGTTTCGTGACGCAACTCTCCCGCATCCGTCCGGAAGGTGTTAAGATATAAATCAATTCCTTGTTCCACTCGATCAGGGCTGATCACACTGACCGAAGGCTTGATAATCATGCTCTTAGTTCTTTTATCCTTTTCGTAAGTTTGGGAACGATATCAAACAAGTCTCCCACAATGCCAAGGTCTGCTACCTTGAATATTGGGGCATCCGGGTCTTTATTTATGGCAATAATGTAATCTGCACTGGACATTCCCGCGAGATGCTGGATGGCACCGCTGATGCCGATAGAAAGATAGATGGTTGGCTTAACGGTCTTGCCTGTCTGCCCAACTTGGTGAGAATAGGGTATCCATTCTGCATCCACTGCAGCGCGGGAGGCACCCACGGCACCGCCCAAAGCCTCGGCAAGTTCCTCAATCATGGCAAAGTTCTTGGCATCTTTGATGCCTCTTCCTCCGGCAACAATCACATTGGCTTCGGTGATGTTGATCAGATTGGTTTTTTCCTTCTCAAACCCTAACCAAGTGCTTTGCTCCTCATCAAGCTCCAGATTTACCGATTCCTGAATCACGATACCGCTACGGCTATCGTCACGTGGGATGGGGTTCATCACCTTGTGACGCACGGTTGCCATTTGCGGACGGTGGTTGGCGGTGAGGATGGTAGCCATGATGTTGCCACCAAAAGCCGGACGGGTTTGCATTAGGTTTCCTGTAGCTCCATCAATAGCCAAGCCTGTGCAATCCGCAGTTAAACCGGTATGAAGCTGGATTGCCACACGGGGGATGAAGCTTCTGCCAGTCACCGTGGCACCGGCAAGGATGATGGATGGTTTATATTTATTGGCAAGCTCGGTCATGGCCTTGGCATAGCTTTCGTCGCGGAAATGCTTCAACGCGGGGTCTTCCACCATGATAACCTGATCAGCTCCAAAGGCGATAAGCTCTGAGGCGAGAGCTTCGATCTCACTGCCAAAGACTATGGCACTAAGCTCAGCACCCAGTTCCTCTGCCAAATCTCTTCCTTTGCCCAACAGCTCGAAGGATACCGGGGCAATAACCCCATCTTTCTGCTCGGCAAACACCCAAATACCGCTATATTCGCTTTTGTCTATACTCACATCGCTATGCTTGCGGATGAGGATTGCTTCAAAGGGGCACGATTGTACGCAAGCTCCGCATAGGGTGCACTTGTCTGTATCTATTACTGCAAGTTTATTCTCAACCTTTATTGCGTCGTAAGCGCAAGCCCTGAGGCAAGCTCCGCAACCGACACATTTCTCGTTCAACACTTCAATCATAATACTAAACTCCTATACTAATCATTTTCGCACTAGGTTTTCTTGTCAAGTGCAAAATATCCTTTACTCAGCTTCTTCTTCCTCGCTTCCCTCTTGGTAGCATTACATGATCATTACCTGATCATTACGTACTAAGTATGCAATGATCAGGTAATGATCAAGTAATTCAGCTTGGTGAGCGGTAGCAGAGAAATGGAAAAGCAGGCCGGAAAGAGAGGAAAGAATTTTGATTGACGCAGCTACCCCTGTGGAGAACATGGGTTTATTAACACTATTGGATAGATAATGAAAAAGATAATCTTACTGCTATTCCTTGCTGCATGCGCCTTGGGCTTATCCGCTCAAACCGGACTGTTCAACCTTTCCTATGCCATGCCCTTTGCTGAGGCAGACTCCCTGATGAACTTCCACAAATACTACGCCAAGGATTCCCAGGATAACCAAGTGCGATATTACTCCACGGAAAATAAGTTCATCGATGCAGTTATTGTGTTCGTAGAGCCCAAGAGTAGGCGTTTGATCGGCTGGTTCATCAAATACAACCCGGGGAATACAGAGGATAACGACACATATGTAATCCACACCATCTCTCAGATGCATGGCGAGAAGAATCACTATGACGAGGATACGCAACAGCTAATCTGGTTCCTTTCCACCACCCGAACGGTGCATGTGATGTATGCCGAGGATGGGGGGATGACGGTGCTATACTACGATTCTTACTTCCATGACCTCTTCAATCTGGACGGCAACAAGCAACCGAAGGTGGATACTGACGATAAATCCGTAGAGCAGAAATAAGCTGATTGCTTAGGCGGGTCTGGCTCTGGTGGCTTTCGCTATCGGTGGTGCTGCAAGAGCCTGCATTTGGGAACGGATTATGCCTTGCTGCCTCTTGAATTCTGCCATTTGGGCATCTGTGAGTTTCTCCGCACCCACCATTTTCAGGTTTGCAGGGTTGATGAAGCCCTTTCCTGAGACCAAGCCAAAATGCAGATGTGCCCCTGTGGATCTACCTGTTGAGCCAACTCTTCCTATTATCTGTCCCTTCTTAACCGTTTGCCCACGATGGACAGACATGCTGGAGAGGTGAGCGTACTGAGAAGTTAATCCGCTGGGGTGCTTAACCCTGATTTCGTTACCCCATCCACCGCTATATGAAGCGGCGACTACTGTGCCATTGGCAACGGCATACACAGGGGTGCCCATCCTGGCACGGTAATCAACTCCCTGATGGTTAGCCCATCTGCCGTAGAATGGATCAAGCCTTTTACCAAACGGGGACACTACATGCACCACAGACAGGGGGAATCCCACTCCGCTTGTGCTGTTACTCTTGCCTTCCAGGTTGTAAAGTCCATTCAGCACAGAATCTTCTTCCTTGTCCTCAAAGCGGAAAAGCTCGTGACTTCCGGTGCGTTCACCGCTATACTGCACATAGAGCAGCTTCCTGCCGGGTAGGGTCTTGCCTTCAAAGATGCGTTCTTCCACAAAAACCCGGAATTTATCTCCGTTGCGGGCATCGCGCTGGAAGTTTATTTCACCCTCCAAGCCATTGTTGATGTTCTGCTTATCCCGTGGGGAGAGACCCATTGCCAGCAGAGTGGCATCCAAGGTGCCGTGCATTTCACCTTCGATTATGCGCTGCTTCGTGGTTACCGGTAGAGCTTCAAGCTTGTAGATCAAGGAATCCCCGGAGACCTGGAAGTGGTGGCGCAAGGTGGGCTCTTGCACGAACATCAGCTTGTCTATGTGCTGTTTGTCCTCGCTGAGCAGTATCTTAAGGGTATCCCCCGGTTGGATGGTGGTTACATCAATATAATCGCCAAAACGGAAGGAAAGAATCGCTATCTCTTTTAACGCTAAGCCCTGCTTCTCCAACACGGAAAAGATGCTGCCACCATCGGGGATAACTTCGGTAATCCAAGGCTCAGAGGTACTTTGTTGTTGTTTGGGAGTGGCTTTACTCTGTTCGCGGGGACTGAAGAAACTATATAAGCTGAAGGATATCAGCATGATAACTATCATGGAGAGAAGGATGTGCTTCCCTAAATTCATAGGCAATCTCCTTTCGGACTGCTAAGGCTTGGAAAAGGGTCTTTGAGGGAGGAAGTGAGGAAGGGATGGTAGTGAATATACACTTTGCGTAGTCCGCTGCTGAAGCTTTCCAGGAGTTTGTCTTCCACTTCCTGGGATATCACATGTCCTGCATCAACGCTGATACCGCCATCTACTTCGATGGTCATGTTTACCGTGTAATACGGACCGAAGCGGTGAATACCCAGTTCGTCGATGCGCATAACGCCCGGGACTGCCAAGGCAATGCTCTGTATCTCCCTGCTGAATTCATCATCAGGGACGCTATCCATCAGCTCAGAGGAGGAATCCATCACGATCTCGATGCCGGTCTTGATGATGTATATGGCTACAACCGCACCTGCTGCCGGATCCATCCAGTGAAAACCAAACCTGCCCATGATTACCCCCACGACCACCGCAACAGAAGCCATGATGTCATTCAAATGGTCATTGGCAAGGGCTTTTAGGGTGGGGTTGTGAGTTATGCGCACATTCCTGCGGGTGAAGTAGTATAGATATAGCTTAACGCCAAAAGTGATGAGGGCGATAACCAGTGCCCAGATAGAGGCTGATTGCCCCACTTCAGTCTTGGTGATAAGTTCATACACCTTGTTGATGGATTCCCAGAAAATGGCTATCCCGGTGGTGAGAATGAAGGCTCCCACAACAATGGCAGAGATGCTTTCCAGTTGCCTGTGACCAAAGGGATGCTCTTCATCAGCGGGTTTGCTTGCATGGTGCATGAATATCTTCACGGCGATGTAATACACCACATCCGAAGTGGAGTTTATGCCGTCGGCTAAAAGTGCTGGACTGTGCCCAACAATCCCGATGCTCGTTTTAAGCAAGGATAGTATCACATTGGAAAACAAGCCTAGGTTGACCGTGGTGGTGGTAAGTTTATCTCTATCGCTCATAATGAACTCTGCTCCATGATGTCAATTATCTCCAGCGCCGGGAAGCTGCTGCGTAAGGAATGCCTCAATGTGTCGGCATCTTGCGGAGGAGCTCCAATGGCAGTGCTGTTAAGGGTTATGGCTTGGATGTTAAAGGGTATCAGACAATGGGGATGCTGTGCCTTCAGGAATTCTACTAGTTCCTTGCTGCCAAGCTTGATGCATTCAGGATGGCGGAAGATTAACCTGCACTTCAAGGCTGTTCCGAGGCGGGAATGTATCTGTGTGGTGTACGCACCGGGGATGTACATTGCCTCTGGGTTGGGATTGTCGTCCAATAACTTAAGCACCGCTTTCTCAGCACCAATCAAGCTGCTTAGCTCCGTCCTGTGCCACTTATACTTGTAGCGAAGCTGCACCATTTCAGTCTCAAGCAGGTTTCTCCGTACCGCGGGACTAATCTCTTGATAGCATGGCACGGATGCCAGGTTAAGGAGACGGGTAAGCTCCTCACGGATAGCGCTTGCATCGCCATATCCGGCACCCACAGCCAGGATAAGAGCATCCAGACTGTCGCTAAGGGCAATGGACTTCCTGTCCAAAGAACCATCAATAAGCACCTTTTCGGCACCCAAACGGCTGATAAGATTGGCGCAGGCAACCTGTGCAGATACGCTTTGGGGACCGCCAATCTCCGTATAGATATCATGCTCTGCTCTGGCAAGCCAAAGGTCCTTGCCTCCGCTCTGCCAAAAGGTTTTGCGCAGGATGCTAACAGCCGAGCCATGCTCGTCAAGCGTGATGGCATCAGCACAGAAGATAGAACCCATGTTCAAATGCACCTGCGGCTTGGGGGTTTTGTACAGCACATCTTCCTGCTCGCCATCTCTACCGGTGCTCATAACTCCCCATTTGATGGTGTTATGGTGCTGCATAATAGCATTCAGGAGAGTGGTTTTCCCCGCATTCTTGCAGATACCGACGATTGCCAGTTTCTTCCGGCAATCGTCGGCTATCCAAGGCATTAGCATATTGTTCCCTTAGGATTTACGGCGTAGATTACGCTTCGTCTCCGCAGGTCCGATTGATACTTTCTTGCCGCGCATCAGAGCCATAATCCCTTCCTGGGATTGCCGTTCTGCGGGGCACTGAGCACGGTATTTGTCTTCATCAAGCGGCTTGAATGAAGGTTCAGTATATGCAGTTATAAAGCCTTCATAGTTACGCAGGATAACTCTTCCCGGCATCTGAGATATAACATAGTTCGGCATCACCGGTATCTTACCGCCACCACCGGGAGCATCCACCACGAAAGTGGGTATGCACAGACCGGAGGTATGTCCACGCAGGGATTCCATTATCTCGATTCCCTTAGCTACGGGAGTGCGGAAATGACCGATTCCTTCCGAGAGGTCGCACTGGTAGATGTAATAGGGGCGCACTCTGTTGCGTACAAGCTTGTGCACCAAGGCTTTCATCACATCCACATTATCGTTTATCCCTTTCAGCAACACAGATTGGTTGCCCAGGGGGACTCCCGCTTCAGAGAGCTTTGCCAAGGCTGCTGCTGCATCCTCATTAAGCTCGTTGGGATGGTTGTAATGCGTGTTCAGCCACACAAACTTATACTTCCTCAGCACGCTCAGCAAGCCTTCGGTTATCCGCTGCGGGAGCACCACCGGCAGTCTGCTGCCGATGCGCACGATGTCAATATGATCTATCTTGCTCAGGGCAGACAGCACCTCATCCAACCGCTCATCACCCAAGGTTAAGGGGTCACCTCCACTGAGGATAACATCCCGCACCTCGGTATGCTCGCGGATATAGTCAATAGCTTTATCCACGTTGCTTTTTGGCATGGGGGCATCGTTCTCGCCTGCTTTTCTGCGGCGGGTGCAATGACGACAATACATGGCGCATTGGTCGGTGAGCAACAGCAACACTCTATCGGGATAGCGGTGAGTCATTCCCGGAACTGGCGCATCCGCATCTTCATGCAGAGGGTCTGCCATATCCGAAATAGACACATCGCTCTCGCATATCCGTGGAATTGCCTGCAAGCGCACGGGGTCATTGGGGTTGCTGTGGTCTATCAACGACAGGTAGTGCGGTGTGATAGCCATACGGAAGGAGAAAGCTTCCGACTTTGCCACAGCTTCCTCTTCCGGCTGAAGCTCGATATACTTGGCAAGCTCGCTGAAACTGGTTATCCGGTTCTTAAGCTGCCAATGCCAATCGTTCCATTCTTCCGGAGTGGCAATGCTGCGGATATCGATAATCTTAGCCATATTCGCCTCGATTTAGTCTGTATAACGCTCTTTGAAAAGCTTCATCAGCACCGGGTTGCGTCTCAGCAGGTCGATAGAGATGATGGCATGGTTGTGGGCGTAGCCATTGCCAAGAATCATATCCACATCCGCACCGATACCTTCGGCACCCAAAGCAGCCTTGGTGAAGGAGGTAGCCATGGAGAAGAAATATACCAGACCTCTATCTTTACAAGCCATAATGGTAGGCAGCTCGGTATCTTCGATGTTCACTACGTTTATCACCACATCAGCCATCTTGCCGTTGGTAAGGCGGGAAACTTCCTTTTCGATGGTGATGGCATCGGTGGCACTGGCGATAATAACATCGTGGCAACCGGTTTCCAAGCATGTGGGGATGTAACTTTCATTACGCACGATACCGATAACTCTTCCGGATACACCAGCTCTTTCGCGGGCAACTGCATTGCACAGCACACCGCTTTTGCCATTGGCACCGATGATCACTACTGTATCGCCGGGTTTCACCAGACGTTCCACCTGAGCTGGAGCGCCGGCAACATCCAATACGGAGAGGGCAAGATTTTCGTCCATATCATCCGGCAGCTTGGCATAGATGCCGCTGCTGAAAAGAATGGCTTGGCCTTCTATCTCAACTTGGTCTTTATCTAAGAGGACTTTCTTTACTTTGTTAATCTTGAGGGGAGTGAGGGAGAGGGATACCAAGCTGGCGATTTTGTCGCCAACCTTGATGGCTTCTTTCTGCTCGAACTTATCGCCAATGGCGGCAACTCTGCCGATCAGCATTCCGCCGGAGCCGGTGTCTTCATTTTTGTGCTTTCCGGTGCGGGTGGTAAGGTCTATGGCATGCTCTGCAAAGGCTTTTTCCATATCGCTGTGCCCTTGGGCTTGCAGCTTGGTTTTAATCTGGTGGAAAGAGGCAGAATCCACATTCAAACGGATAACGTCTATCAGTATCTCATTATCCCAAATCTCGCTCATGTCGTTGTTCAATACTCTTGCGGGTTGAGGCAAAACGCCCTTGGGTTCGATAACCCTGTGTGTTCCGTAACGGCAACCGCCAGTTTTCATTTGATCCTCCATGGGTGTCTATTTATTTTCTATTATTATAGTTAGCTCAGCTTATCCATGTTTTTTGGGCTTGGGTAAATGTCAATGCTTTTCCTTGCATTTCGGAGCAATATCTCCCTGTTTGCTTCGGGCTTCTCTGCATGAATTACCTGATCATTACCTGATCATTGCATACTAAGTACGTAATGATCAGGTAATGATCAGGTAATGAGAACAGGAACGATGTCAGTTCGAAGCCGGTTTCTTGCTCTTGGAGGTGTTGCTTTGGGGAGGCAGGGAATAGAAATTTGCGCGGTTATCGATAATCTCCAGCTTATCCCGTTCCTGGTTGTACCAGATGTTCAAGTGCTCTTGTTTCAGCTTTTTGGTGGCTTCCGCAATGATGCTTGCTTTGTCCTTTTCCCACACCGCCATATCCGGCACAATGCGCTTGCTAACCATGGCGGTTAGCCAACGTCTGTCCTTCTCCACCGGAGCTGTAAAGCTTCCCACGGGAGTGCTGAGGATGGCACTATTCATGGCAGGGATCTTCCCCAGAGCGGGGATGATGCCATCTGCTCCCAAGTCCTTCACGGGATAGATGGCGAGACTATCTCTTTGAGCATTATCTTTGAAACTCAAGCTGTCGTTGCTGGCGATGAACTCCAAAGCCCGTTGGTACATAATCTGAGACCGTTTGATGCGGGAAAGCTCCAGGCGGATGGTGTCCTTTTGGTGTTGGAAGTCCTGAGTATATTCAGGGTACTCGCCATAAACCTCGAATATGTATTGGTCACCGTTAGCGGCGTAAAATATAGGGCTTAGCGTACCTTTGGGGTTTTGGAAGGCAAAACTAACCAGGTTGGAGCTGTCGTCAATACCGGGAACCAGCTTATCGTTGGGATTGAAGATAGGGCTTTCTTCCAATATGTAACCGGCTTCCTTTGCCGCAAGCGCTAGTCCCGATTCCTTGGCATGAGCAAGCAGCGAAGAAGCTTTAATCTTCATGTTCTTCAGTTGTTCCTCTGTGTCTGCGCCTTCGCTCTTGGCTTTGCTGAACTGAACATACTGGTAAGACTTGCCGTTTTCCTTGCGGAACTTGCTTTGGTTTTTGTCATAGTATTGTCTCAACTCTGCGTCAGGGATGTCAGGTGGAGGGAGCTTGGTGTAATCGAACACCAGGATGGAGGCATCTGCCTTGTTGTTATCTTTTTGCCAATTTGCCTTGATACTGTCTGCATTTATCACGGCTTCATCTTTAATAGTCTGTACCAGTTTGTTGTAAGTGAAGAGGTTGCGACTGAGGTCAATCACGGATTTCTTGAAGTCGGGACGATCTATGAGTGCTTTTCGGTACTTTTTGGGGTCGAAAACGCCCTTGGTTTGAAAGTCTTTTATGATTTTAACGCCATCGGGGGGATTGGCGATTATATCCCGCTCTATCTCGGTATTTGTGACCTTAACTTTGCCTGCTTTTATTGCTTGGTCGTAGATATAAATGCCGATCAACTCGCTCCAATACTGGTCGTTGAAGCGAATGCTGTCCATGGCGGTTAAAGTTCTGCCGTGCACATTGTAGCTTAAGTATGCCTTGAAGCCGTCATTATAGGTTTTATATGTGTAGCTGCGGTCACCCACCTTGGCTACCAAAGCTTGGGGATCGGGCTTTGCGGTGCACATTAGGGCGGTCATTGAGCCGAGGAACATCACTATGGTAAACAGGCGTTTATACATCATATGGGTTCTCCATGAGTTTAACTTGGGCATTTCATAACCCATTGGACTAAACTGGCATTTTAAGGCAAGCAAAAACCCAAGGCTGAGTGAACAACCTTGGGTTTAGAGCTTGTCAACTAACGCTATTACTGCACTCAGGCAGGCTTAGCGTAGCTGTTTATTACTTTGCCAACAGCATCTTGCGAGTGATGCTCTTGCCGGCATTGTTAACCTGATAGAAGTATAAACCGCTGGACACGGGCTTGTTGTTGTCGTCCATACCGTTCCAAACCACTCTCTGGGTTCCGGCAGTCATATCGCGGCTCACGAGGTTGCGAACCAACTGGCCCTTAAGGTTGTATATCTTAAGGCTGGTGGCACCGCTAACGGGCAGTGAGAAGGATATGGTTGTCTCGGGGTTGAAGGGGTTGGGATAGTTGGAGGCTTCAAGCACGAGGGCAGGGGTGGTGTCATCTTCGTTGGCAGAGCCGGAATCAAAGATGGCGTGAATCATCACTTCACCTTCGGTGATGGGTTCCCATACAGTGCCGATCTTCTTGTAGCTGTGACCATTGCTGGATGTATCCATACCTATAGCGGAAGCATTAGCGGTTTCTAGAATGGAGATATAGAAGTTACCATCTGGGATATCTACGCCGTCAGTCCATGTGACTGTATTCCATCCCTGAACTATCTGTGCAGCGGGGACTGTGAGAGCTTGCTGAGTCAAAGATACTCCAGGAAGCCCGTTATCACCAACACTGTAAACATTCAGAATCATGTTGGCAGCACCAACGGTGTGCACATAGATTTTTGCATTCTTGAGGAGTATATGCTGGTTGTTATAGGAATACTTCACGCCCATGCGTTTGGTGGGTCCCACATTGTATCCGGTTTCTGCAGTGTTATCATCATAACCCTGTTCCACATAGGTAGCGGGGAATACAAACACGGAAGCGGTGTTGGAACCAAGGGATTCGTAGGTTCCAAACAGGGCTGTAACATGATAGGTCTGGTATCCACCGGGGACGTTTGTATCGGTGAAGGTAAGCTGAGTTCCAGGAACTTCAGCAACAAACTCGTTGTTGCGGAATATCTTGTATGCTGTAACATCGCGGGTAGGCTCGGCGACGTTGGCAACAAGATCAGAGCTTTGAGACTGGAAGTTCTGGGGAAGTTCACCCATCACATATTCTCTGCCTTCTGCATCGGCAACGTAGACTTTAATGTTCCAATTATATGTAAAGGTTGCACCAAGGGCTGTTAACGTCTGCCACACGTTGTTCCAGCGAATCATGTTACCATAGCCTTCCACTTGAGGGCCTGCATCGCAACCAGCTGGTGAACCTGCAGTTGCATTACAGCGGAAACCAGCCATTATCTGGGAACCGGATTGGATGGTATAAGGAGTGGTTAGAACAACTTCGTTCCATTCACCAATGGTTGGGCTGGTAATGGGTTGATCGACTACCAAGGTATTGGCTGCTCCAGTCCAGATTCGAGCTGAATATGCAGCGTCAGCAGATTGGGGCACAAACTGTATCTTGGTGATGTTCATTCCAATATAGGGGTAGATGCTGTTGGTTGCGCCAACGGGGTCCCATTTCGCAGCAACATCGAAATCACCTACACCAGAGGTTGTGCCGATTGCATTACCGAGTGTCTCTCCGCTATATGTCAACCATCCGGGTTCGCCACCACCGCCACCTGAACCGGGGGCATCCCAGTTAAGGGTGACTGTGCTTCCGGTAACTGCTGCGGTGAGATCTTCAGGAGCTGCCACGAAAAGGTCATAATAAACCTTAAAATCGTCAAAAGCGAAACCGGTGCCTATGGGAGTGTCCTCATCACCTCTAAAGGTGAAACGGAACTTCACAGTATTTCCGGCATAGTTGCTGATAATGCCATCATGGCCCCAGCCTTCTGTCCAAGGTCCCCAAACATCATTGGCACCCGTGAATACATAGTTATTGCCTGCGGGGTCACCATAAGGATTGCTCATATAGAACCAAGTGTCGCCATCATCTGGAGAAATCTCAAAGCCATACCAGTCCTGATCAGGCCAGGCACTGTTATCCGTGAAGTTGCATCTGGCTTGGAAGTCAACTCTTACAAAGCTGCTCTGGGGAAGCACGATTGAGGGGCTGACAAGAAAGTTCAGCATGTTCATTTCGTATGTATTATTAGCATTCTGGCAGGACATGATATGGGTGGCAGACGGTGCATCGGTAGCCTCAGCAACATGCCAAAGGTCAGCACCGGGATCGGTATCGGATAGGGTTGACCAAGTCATTAAACCATCGTCTACGCCATTGTTGGTGTATCCGCCAAAGGAAATATCATCCACCATCATGCCGAACATTGCTCTGGCATCTTCCGTGCAATAGGCAGGGTCGGAACCGAAAGCAAAGCGCACAGAAACACTCTGTCCAATATATGCGCCAAGGTTGAAAGTGGCAGTCTGCCAAGTAGCACCGGCACCACCCCATCCGGGGATGTTAGCACCTTCGCCGTGTTCGTCGCCAAAGGCAAACGAGGAAGATACATTATATGCGGGAGTACCGGAGATCGGGACATATGCTGCACCGTCAACGGAAACTCTCACGTTACAAGCATCCCATCCTGTGTAGGGGGCTGTTGCACCGGAAGGACTTTCCACACTGTAACGAAGCTTGAATGTAAGGTTAGCGGTTTCTGCGGTTATGGTGCGCGCAGGAGTATCCAACACAAGATATTGGGAATCATGATATCCGCCAATATTTGTTCCGGATGCGAGGGCAGGATCACCCATCCACCAAACATTACCTTGAGCATCGTTGTTGTTGTGCACATGCCAGCTATTTGGGAAACCCATGCCACCATAGTGTTCCCATCCGGCAGCGCCAGACTCAAAATCATCTTGCCAAGCAACCACTTCAAAGCGACTACCGTTAGCAAATAAGGCAGTTAGCAATGTAAGTGCCATCATTATAAGCAAGTACTTTTTCATTGATCCTCCTTAAAGATCCAGTTGTTCTTCTATCACTTTTCATAGCATTTTACGAGCCATAAATCTGTCAATCATTTTTTGCCGCGCACATTTCTCAGACTTCTAATTTGCTCAAATCTCTGAAACGCAGGATTGAGACAATCCGTGGATGAAGAAGTCCTCTCTTGGCATCAATACGATATCATTACGCTCTTAATACGGACAAAGAGCGCAGTAAGAGCGTAATGATAACGTAATAACACCATGGGGCAAGAGAATGTTTACCCCTACCCTGATTTATTTATACACAAGCCGCTTTTAAGCTTTGATTGGTTGATTTATGGAATATATTGTAAGCAAAAGTCCTGTAACTAAGGTGGAAAAAAAGGTTGACTCACCTTTCGGAGTATAAAAATGTGTCACCATAAGCTTTTTAACTTGAGCCGAGATATTCGGCATAAGCGATAAGGGGGTGTTAGCATGCCCAAGTTTGCCATGCGAATTCTGCTATTTTTGTTTTTATTCCTCACACTCAGTCAGGCGTATGCCCAAAATAAGAGCGAGGAATATTTGGCAGTTAAGAACTGGGTTCTGCCCAATGAAGCCATATCCATGAAGGATATCAAGGTGGAGGACGGGATTGCCCAATATAAAGGTAAAGCCTTTACCGGCATAGCCTTCGAGCGTTTTGATGCCAAGCAGCTTTCCCGTGCGGTTGCCTACCAAAACGGAATTCAAGAGGGATTGATGCTGTTGTGGTACCCCGATGGCAGCCCTCAGATGAGTGCTGTATATCGTGGTGGTGCACTGAACGGACGCTTCCAAGGCTGGTATCATAACGGGAATGTGATATATGATATGATGATAAACAACGGTACCTATGCCGGAGATAACCTGGCAGAAGGCGATGACAGCCGTGGCGAAGCCGGACAGGAAGATACAGAGCGAGAAGGATCGGATAATGACAAAACCCAGGAGTAATGCGCTTAGCACCTTCCTGAAGATGAAGGAAGAGCAGCGCAAAATAGCCATGATAACCGCCTATGACTATTCCATGGCGAAGTGTGTGGCGAATACCAAAGCAGACATCATTCTGGTTGGCGACAGCCTGGGGATGGTGGTCCTGGGTTATGACAACACTCTGCAAGTAACTATGGAGGATATCATCAGCCACAGTGCTGCAGTGCGTCGTGGAGCTCCGGATGCTTTCATCATAGCGGATATGCCCTATCTGAGCTACCACTTGAGCGATCAGGCTACCAAGCAACATGCAGCAAGGCTGATTATTGAAGGCAAAGCCAATGCTGTGAAACTGGAAGGCGGCTCTGCCTCTCGTTTGGCGGCCATCCGTGCCATTGTGGACATAGAGATACCCGTTTGTGCGCATTTGGGTTTAACCCCGCAGTCTGTGCACCGCTTTGGTGGTTACAAGGTGCAGGGAAAGAGTCCCGAAGAGCACGAAGAGATACTAATCCAAGCCAAAGCCGTGGAGCAAGCAGGTGCCTTTATGCTGGTGCTGGAAGGCATCCCGGAGGAACTGGGTAAAGCAATCAGCGAAAGCGTGAAGATCCCCACCATCGGCATTGGTGCCGGTAGGTATACGGATGGTCAGGTGCTGGTGTATCACGACCTTTTGGGATATTCCGAGATGTTACCCAAGTTTGTTAAGCAATATGCCAAGCTGAACGAAAGCATCAGCGAAGCCATCAACCTCTATGTTGCCGAAGTGCAGAGTGGAGCCTTCCCCGCCGAAGAAAACATATACTACCCCATCAGTAATAAAGATTAAGGATATAAGAAATGAGCAAGAAATCACCCTATGCCGAGAATATGAGTCCCGAAGAAAAGTTTAGTGCTGTAGCCAACCTGAAAGACCAATTGGAAGATAACTTCATCAGTCTGGGTCAGCTATTGTCCGAGATAAAGCGTTCCAAGCTGTTCCTGTTCAAGGGCTATGAGAAGTTCAAGGATTTCGTGGAAGCGGAGTATCAGCTTTCGGGCAGTTTGGCAGGTAAGCTTGTGGGCACCTATGACCTGTTTATCGAGGAAATGGACATCGACGAAACGGAAGTTAAAGAGATAGGTTTCGACCGCCTGCAGATGATTAAACCCCTGATGCAGAAGGCGGATTGGCAGCTAAGGGACGAATGGGTGCATAAAGCCGAAGAAATGCCCACCAAAGAGCTTCGCGAGCATATAAAAGAGCTGAAGAAGCAGGATAAGGAATCCGACCTGGATTTGAAAGAAGTGTATGTAGATCAATATATGGAGAAGATGATTTCATGGTTCAATTGTTCCCGCAAAGAGCTTAACTTCAAGCTTGCCTTGTATTTTCAAGATGCCGACCTTGACGAGATTAAAAAAATCGTCAAAGAGCGCCAACGCGTCTTTGAGCAATCAACCCAAACAGACAAGGAGTAAGATATTCCATGAAGCAAATGAAAATACTATGGGTGGATGATGAAATAGACCTGCTGAAACCCTTTGTCCTCTTTTTAGAGGAGCGAAATTATCATGTGGACACCTGCAACAACGGTGCCGACGCCATTGAGAAGGTGTTGGAAAACAAGTATGACTTGGTGATTCTGGACGAGATGATGCCGGGTTTGGATGGCTTGGCTACCCTGCAGGAGATTAAACGCATAAACAGTGCTCTGCCAATAGTTATGGTTACCAAGAGTGAGGAAGAGGGCTTGATGGACAAGGCTATCGCCTCACAGATATCAGATTACTTAATTAAGCCTATAAACCCCAGCCAGATCATTATGGCAATCAAGAAGATATTCCAAGCCGATGAGATTAGGGCTAACCAGATTGGGCAGCAATATACCCGCTATATGGCTCAACTGAACCAAAAGCTGTTTTCTGCCCCGGATTGGAAAGAATGGAGCCAGATTTATCTGGATATGGCAAACTGGGAGCTGCAGATAGATGAAGTGAACGATGATGGCTTGCGGCAAACCCACTTTCTGGAGAAACGCAATTGCAACACCGAGTTTACCAACTATGTGGAGCGCAACTATCGCAAATGGTTGCAGAGTGATGACCGTCCCAACCTTAGCTTTGACCTCATTTCGCAGTATATCGCACCTCACTTCGAAGAGAATGTGCCGGTGTACTTTATTATCATAGACTGCATGCGGTTGGATCAATACCTTGCCATCCAGCCATATATACAAGAGCTGTTCGATGAAGAGCTGGATTTATATTATTCCATTCTTCCCACAGCCACTCCCTTCAGTCGTAACTCTATCTTTAGCGGGTTGCTGCCCATCGATATTGCCAAGCGTTTTCCTGAGTATTGGGTAACCTCTGCCGAAATGGACAACAGCCGAAACCGTAACGAGCATCAACTGCTTGATGAACACATCACCGAACTTGGGTACCAGCTTGAGCCAAGCAGCAAGTATGTGAAGATATTCAACATGGAAGAAGGCAACTTTGTGCTGCGTAAAATCGACACCTGGAACAAAGACAATCTGGTAGTGTTGGTGTATAACTTCCTGGATCTGCTTGCCCATCACAGAAGCAGAGACCAGATATTACAAGAAACCATCCCCCACGAAGAAGGTTTGCGTGCCTTCACCAAGCATTGGTTCCTGCATTCCTCTCTGTACGAAGCCCTTAAGCTTATCAGTAAACAGGATGCCATTGTGGTTATCTCCACAGACCATGGCTCCATCAAGGTGAACCGTGCCACACAGGTTATAGGTGATAGAGATACATCTGTTACAGTGCGTTACAAAGAGGGTAAAAACCTCTCGGTAAACGACAGACACGCCCTGTTTGTGAAAAAGCCATCTGAATATGGCTTACCCACCAAGAGCATTGTGGATAACTTCATCTTCGCCAAGGATGATTATTACTTCGTGTACCCCAATTCCTATCATCAATATCAACGGCAGTTTAACGGTACCTTCCAGCATGGCGGAGTATCCATGGAGGAAATGATCCTGCCCATAGCAACGTGCCGCAGTAAGAAGCTGAAATAAGAATACTATAGACAACGCTAAGGGACAGTGCATCTGTCCCTTTTTGCATATTCCTGCATTGCAAGAGACATTTAAGAATACACTTTTTCTTCTTGCTTGGCTGCGAACTTGCAATAATATATAATCAGGACTGACACTAACAGCTGAATGTCCCAAGAGAAGTTCGATACTCCCACGGGGTTATTGACCGGCTTTTGGGACTTTTTTAATGTAGGGTCAGAATTCTAAGCGAATATGAGGATATAATGAAAAGCATAGAACTACATACAGAGCAAGATACCATTGATCTTGCGGCATACATCGCACCCCTGTTAAAACCGGGAGATGTAGTGCTCCTTTCCGGCGATTTGGGTAGCGGTAAAACCTTCTTCACCAAGCATATTGCCAAGGGCTTGGGCATAGAGGATGAGGTGGATAGCCCAACCTTTGTGTTGATGAAGGAGTACCATTGTGGCAAATACCCATTGTTTCACTTGGATCTCTACCGTCTAAAGGACGAAACGGAACTGATGGACATTGGCATTTTCGACATGCTGGATACCGGTATAACCCTCATCGAGTGGCCCGCTCTGGCAGAGCGATTGTTGCCATACTACACTTTGAAGCTTATCTTCCACTTCGATGGCATCAAGCGTAGCGTGGACATCATCCCCGTAAGCGAATACGAAATATACTTCCAATAAAGGAGAACCCTTATGGCTTCCTATCTTTGGCTGTTACTTGTGGCAGTTATCTTCACTGTTGTGGCATGGATTTTCTCCGGTAAGGACAAAGCTCGCACTTTGGTGTTTGCAGGGCTTGCCTTCATCATTGGTCTGGGTGTGCTGGGCATGTTTCTGGTGCAAAGCCGTCAGAGCGAAACCAGTCTGCGGGTGGTTGGCTATGCCAGCAAGCTCTTCGAGTCCGACCTTGTAAAATGGAATCTCACCGTGCAACGAGTAGCCACTCCGGATGCCTTGAAGGATGGCTATAACCGCATGAGCACTGATATTACTGCATTCAAGCAGTTCCTGATGGACAAAGGTATCGCCGAAAAAGAGATCAACATCCAGCCCATCACCAGCTTCCCCATGAACGACAATTATGGCAATCTTACTTCATACAACCTGAATCAAAGCGTCTTCATCCTCTCTCCGGACATTAAGAAGATAGAGGAGCTTGCGCTGAACCCGGAGTTCTTCGCCAACCGTGGCATGCTGCTACAGAATTCCAATTTGGCATACCTATACTCCAAATTACCGGAGCTTAAAAAGCAGCTTCTCTCAGAAGCTACTAAGGATGCCGTTGACCGTGCCAAGGAGATATCCACCAGTGCCAAGACAGGATTGGGTAAGATGAAGGAAGCCCGTGCCGGTGTGTTCCAGATTACCGAGCCTTATTCCACCGATGTGGCAGACTATGGTTATTACAACACAAGCACTCGCAGTAAAAGCATATCCGTCACTCTCACTGCGGTATTCAAATTGAAGTAGCATAATTTCCACAATAGTGACAATACCCATGATACAATATGCTTGACACAAAGCTCGGGTTTTGTTAAACAAGTGGTGTGACTACCTCAAAGGGAGGAAGTAATGAAGCAGCATCTTGTTTTCTTTTTTTTCTGTTTTATCGCAGTTATGCTTGCCGTTTCCGGGTGTAAAAGCAAAGAGAAAGCTGTGCTTCGTGTGGGCACTAATCCGGAATATCCCCCCTTCTCTTATTTGATGGGAAATCAACCTACGGGGCTAGAGATTGATATAGATCGGAAGAGC
>CALDSN010000227.1 GCA_937924555.1 uncultured bacterium
ACTTGCCAAAACCACGTTTCCTAAAGAGAAGATCATTAGAGCTAATGCTGGGAACATACCCTTTGCATTAGCTTCATGATTCATGAAACCGAATACTTGGACAATGCTTCCTCCGACTAGAATAACTATGAATATCTGACCCATCAAAGGTAGTGACGGAAGCAGCATGAACCAGCTATAATAAGCAAGCATGGCGATTAAAAACAATCCTTTCAGTTTGGATGGAAGAAAGTCCATCACACTGAAAAGCAGGAAAGCAATTATCGGATAGATTGCTGTTTGTCCAAGCTCGGGATAGTATCTGGTGATAAACAGTGACACCCCAACCATACTAAGTGCTGCCAGCACATTGGGAATCAACTTTGTTACCTTGTTTGAGAGTGTATTATCGGGCTGGATATCCTTAAACACGATGCCAAGCCAACGCATCAGATATACCACTTCGAATAAAGACCCCAATAGTAGTCCTGCCATCCAAGCCCAAGCCTTGGTTATTCCGAATATCTGCAGGAGTTGCCATTTGGCGAAGAAACTTGGGAACGGAGGGAAGCCCATCAAGGCAATTACGGCTATGGAGAACATAGCCAATAACGCATCGTTGTTTCGTAGAGCACTCCATGAACCCAGAATATCCTTGTCTAGGTTTCCGGAAAGCCAGAAGAGGGTTGCTTTTGCAAGGAAGTTTGTCACCAATATCCCAGAGGCAGTTAAAAGCACCATCCCTGAAGGTAGATTAAGTTGGTATAATGCGCTTAAGGAGAATATTATCAATCCGGTCTGAGCAGTTGAAGAATATCCCAATAGCCTTTTGGCACTTTTCTGTCGTAAACCTAATAGATTAGCCATTACAAAGCTAACCAATCCTGCTCCGCAAAGTACCGCTAACAAAGTTGGGCTGAATAGTGGCATTATCTTGTAAAACAGATAGAGCAAAGCTCCGGTATTTACCGTGGAGACTATTGCCCCAATACCACTATGAGTGCTCTGATACAAGTCCAACGCCCATCCATTTGCCGGGAAAGGTTTCAACTCCAAGAAAACACCCATGGCTACCATAAACACTGCCACCTGATATCCTGCGCTATGCAATCCAGGAAGGGCAATCCAAGTGTCTATGTTTAACGTTCCGGTGTATCGGTAGGCAAACACAACACCAATCAAGAATATCGAACTTGATAACCCTCCTGCCAGCATATACTTTATCCCCGCAATCAGGGATTTTTTATCCTGTTGAAGGGCGATAAGCGCATAAGTAGCGATTGAGAGAATCTCCATAAAAACAAAAGTATTGAATATGTCTCGGGTGAGAACCAAACCATTGGCACCAAGAATCACCAAGAGATACAAGGCAATCGGTTGTGCACCAAGTTCCTCAAACTCACGATAAAGGTATATTGCGCCAAGTAGCCCCACGATGTTTATCAACAACACGAGAATCGCTTCCACATAGCCGAACTTCAAGGCAATAGACAGCGGCGCAGGGAACCCTGCACTCACCACCACGGTTTTAATTGGTTCTATCAGGTGAAGCATCTTAAGCTGCCATATTGCTGCTCCGGCAGCGGTAGCCATCACACCGTATTGCACGAAGATACTTAGTTTACGATGTAGTTTATCCACCAAGGCAATCAGGAATGCAGCAGCCAGAAAGAGGGCAATCAGATACATGGGGTTTACCATTTCAACTCCTCATAGTCATCAATATTCAGGCTACCATGCACTTTAAAAAGCCGGATGGTGAAGCTCAGCATCAAGGCTGTTACTGCCAGACCAATAACAATGGCAGTTAAAACCAATGCAGAGGGGACAGGATCCACCACTTTAGTCACTAATTTCATACCCGTTGATACAGAGCTTTGCATTTTCACCGCGGTATCGATTATTGGTGCTGTTGCCCCTTTTACATACCCCAGAGCTACGATGATCAGGTGGATACCTGTATCTACTATGGAGAATCCTATAATAATCCTGATGATGTTCTTCTTGGCAAGCATTGCCCAAATACCGATGATCACCAGGATGAATCCGCCTATCAATACAATCATTGGTCACAACCTCCCGCTTGCATGGAATCTATTACGCTGGAAAGCTCTGATCCAACTTTCAAGCCGATGAAACTATATATTACCGGCACTGCACCGGATGAGAACAAATATAGGTATTCACCCATCGGTAGATACCTGGGGTCCAAGAATGATGATACTCCAAGTAATAGTAAACCTAACACACCCATAATTACATAGCCTACTCCGGAAAGCGATTCACTGAAGTGGATTATGCCATGGGAGAATTTGAAATCTACCCGTGCCAGTACAAGCAGCAGTATTCCTGAGGCTATCACTACCCCACCCTGAAAACCGCCACCGGGACTTAAGTGTCCGTGGCTGAAGATATAAACACCCAAAAGGATAATCAAGGGGCTCATAAAAGCTGCGCCAGTCTGCAATATCTCCGATCCATGCCTTCTTGTCTCACTATTTTTACGCTTCCGTCGAAGTAGGAATCCAACGCCGGCAGTAGCGAGAAACAACACGGTGACTTCACCCAAAGTATCCAATCCACGGTAGGTTACCACCACAGCGGTAACGGTATTTGGCATGTTCAGGTCTTTTACACTTCCGTACACATAGGTGTTTGCCAGATCATTTAAGCCTGTTGCAACAGAGTATTCCTCCACCAGAGGATAGAACATAAACGCCATTCCAATTACCGCCACAATAATCAAAAGATACTTAATCATCATCCCCTCCCTTTGTTTGTTTCAATGCGTAGAGGAAAACAACCGTGGTCAAACCAGCCCCAATGGTGGCTTCGGTCATGGCTACATCCGGAGCTCCATATATTAGGAATATTATGGAGGCAGAAAGGCTGATGATCCCTGAGGCAATAACTGCGCTTAACGTGCGTTTTGTGTATATGGCATACACTGCAGCAATAATGCTAAGCAGCAGCAATAATATTAAAGCTAAGATATCAGGCATTGCTTTTCTCCTTGCTTTCATCCTCGGCAAGGTTATCTCGGAGGGATTTATCAGTAAGTTTGATACCTGCAAAGTGAGCCGCTCTTGCCAGGGCATGCGAACTGATGGGATTGGTGAAGAGAATAAAAAGCACCAAGAGGATTAGTTTCGGCAACCATTCATTGATAGCCAAACCAATTCCCAATAAGGTTAACATCGAACCCAGAGTTGTTGCTTTTGTGCCAGCCTGCATACGATTATATACATCCGGCATGCGCAACACACCCATGGCTCCCAAAAACAGGAAAAGCGAACCAAGAATACAGACAATTGAGCCTATCAGTAGCATCATAATCCCCCCTCCAAGTACCTTGCTATGGCGATCACACCCAAGAAACTGAGCAAGCCATATACAATGGATACATCCAGATAGATAATCCTGTTAGAGCGCATGGATATAAAGGCAATTATGGCAATTCCGATTATAGTCATAGTGTCCAGAGCTACCACTCTATCTGCAGCGCTGGGCCCCATCAGAAACCTGATAAAGGCTAAAATCATGGCTATCAGTGAAATGTAGTAGGCTATGTTAAAAAGGATATTGGCAACATTATCCAAAGATCACCTCCAGATGCCGTTCGAAAGTGCTAACAATGGTATTTGTAGCAGTTTCAATATCGTCTGATTTGATATCAATCCAGTGGATGTAAAGGTATTCGCCCTTTGCTTCCACAGTCATGGTGCCCGGTGTTAAAGTAATGGAGTTCGTCAGCACGATTCTTCCCAGCTTGCTTTTTAGCTTCGTACGTACTTTCACAATACCGGGATTGATAGGTAGGCTGGGGGATAGAACCCTGCGGGCAACATCAATGGCACTCTTGAACAGCTCAATGCAAAAAACTAACAGATACAATGCTAAGTGCATGATTGCCAAGGGGGTGAGCTTCAAATCTGCAAGAATACTCAAGCTAGGGGCAAAAACCAAACTGATTATCACCGCGGCAATGGAACCTACAATCAATTCGTCCCCACGCCATCCGGTTAATACAACCCAAAGTAAGATTAGTATCAAATAGCTTATTATGAACGCTTTAACACTGCGCATCTAACCTCCCGGTTAAAAGATACTAACATGATAATGCAAGCAAACCCAAATGCAAACATTTTGTTATGTTCCTTTAAAAAAAGTGCACAAGACAACCATTAATGAGGGTTAACATGTGACATTATGTGATGTTGTTATGGTACTATTCCCAAACTATAGTTGCTTTGTGGATGGTGAATTGTACTTGTTTCGAGCTAATTGTCCAAGGATTGCAGAAATCCGGGTACTATGGAATGGGTAATGAACCCTGAGAAGGCTGGGAGGCAGAACAGCGCATTTCTGCTTCTTCCCTGAGATCATTGCATGATCATTACATAATCATTGCATAAGAAACATGCAATGATTATGCAGTGATCATGCAATTCTAGCAGGGGACCCAGCAGTGGGAAGGGCTTATTTCTTCAGCAATAACCACATAAAGAAGGGGCATCCCAGAAAGGAAGTGATAACACCAACAGGGAGCTCTATACTAAGCAGGTGCTTGGCAAGCATATCGCAAGCCAGCAGGAAGATACCCCCTGTCCATAGGGATAGCAAGTAGATGTGCCGTTGTCCTGTGGGAACGAAAAACCGCACAATATGGGGAACAATCAAGCCGACAAAGCCGATGATGCCCGCATATGCCACACTAACTCCAATCACGATAGAACTGAGCACAAAAATCTCCCTGCGGAGTTTCACAACATTAATCCCCAAGCTTCCGGCGTAAATATCACCGTTACTCAAAAGGTCAATCGCGGGACAGCGAAACCAGAGATATGCCAGGATGAGCAGGGAAAAGGAGAAGAGAACCATGAAACTAAGCCATTCCCCTCCGCTAAAGATGCGTCCCAGATTTCCCATTAAAGTCCCAAGGATTAAAGCAGTGTCCTGCAAGTTCAAATACATCATCAGCGAGATTCCCGCAGCAAAGAACATGCCGGCAATCACCCCGGAGATGAGTAATCGGCTTTTATCGAAGCGACCTCTCTGATGGGCAAGCTTCCACACCAATATCATCGTTACTCCTGCGCCGGCAAAGGCACCCAGTGGCATTAGGATGATGTAGCCGCATAGCCCGGCAAGGATGCTGCCAAAAGCCGAACCGGATGAGATGCCCAGGATGTAAGGTTCTGCCAAGGGATTTCCCAACATCACCTGGTATAAGCTGCCGATTCCCGCCAGGGACATCCCCACAAAAAGGGTAAGTAACAGCCGGGGCAATCGCACTTGGCTTACGATGTTTGCGCTTGGGCTGCCATAGGATAGATAAGCATAGATTAGAGCAACACTGAGCAGAAGGAAAATGAAGAAAAAAAGCTTGTGCTTCATCTATCCTTGCCAGAGAAAAGTTCTTGCAGTTTGTGCATTCCATACATGCTGCGAGGTGTGGCACGCTGGATCAGATCGGGGTTAATATCCTTCTCGAAGTATATTCTACCCTTGCGGATAGCGGGGATATCCTGCCAACCTTTACGAGATTTGATGCTTTTAATGCTGTCTTGCGAGTAACAAATCATGATGTCTGGCTTGGCAGCAATCACCGCTTCAGGGTTTACCCGCGCATAATCACGCTCCAGTGTGGAGAAGATATTGTCACCTCCCGCAGTCTCAATTAACTCACCCACATAAGACGAATCGGACACGCTCATCAGTGGATCGCGATAAATCTCCAGATACACCTTGGGGTGGGGGAGATTCTTGGCCATTGCTTTGATGTTGTTTATATCGGCTTCCATGCTAAGAACAAGGTTGTGAGCATCGGGAATCCTATTCGTAATCTCACCCAGGCGAATGATCTCTTGCTTCAGCGCTGCAATGCTTTTCGGGTAGATGACCTCAACTCTATAGCCAAGCTTTTTGAGTTCTGCTGCTGACCCTTCCTGTTCCAATGCGCTGGTGAAGATTATCTCCGGGTTAAGGGCGATGATGGCTTCCTTATCTATGGCACTGAAGCTGCCCACATTGGTCTTCTCCGCGAGAAATGGAGGGTAGTTGCATTCCTCCGTCACGGCGATAATATCGTCCTTTATGCCCATGGAACACAAGATTTCCGCTACCTCTGGGGATAAGACTACATAACCGGATGGCTGCTTCTGTACTTGCTTTTTGCACGAAACCATGCACAATAGAACAACAATAATCAGGGTATAATGTATGTACTTCACTTGACCTCTGTTAAAAAAGCTTTTACCCCCCATGTGAATAACAGGGCTTGGATGTCAAGGAGAAAATTGTGGATAAGTTTCACCTCTGAGGTATGTGTGTCGTAGTATGCGCTTGACAGAAAGCATGATACCACAGAAATGCAACTAGGCGAACTAATAGGAGATTGAATATGTACAAGACCATTTGGCTATCCTTAATCTTAACTATGCTTTGCATAGGAGTTTCAGCAATTAGCATTCCTCAAAATGTATGCATTGATGTAACTGATAACATCATCAGTATTTCATGGAACGAAACAGATGATGCTCACGGCTATCGCATTCTATCATCTTCTTCTACTGATGGGGAATACTCAGAAGACACCAGTGGAATCTTCACAAGTTCCCACAGCTGGTCATGTTGTTCAAGTCAGGAACGCAAGTTCTACAAGGTGGTTGCTTGCCGTGCGGGAGCGGATGATGTTTTAGTTAAACGCTCCGGAGATAAGCTTCGTTGCATTAGCAAGTATAATTCCGGGCAAGATATCATAGTAGATATTGACCGAGCGGCTTACAACAGGCTTTACACGTTCTCTCTTGTGGCACTATCATCCAACACCAATCCCGCACCAATCGAGAAAGATGGACCATCAGGACTTATAACCCTCTTCAATGCTGGCTCAGATAGCTGTCCTGCCCCTTACAACATGAAGCGTAACACAACTCCAACAGTGTATCAAGAGTGGGTAGGGGGTGCGCATCTTACAGATGATGTTTACAATCTCACCATACCCTCAAGCCCTGCTCAGAACTATCCTTATGT
>CALDSN010000228.1 GCA_937924555.1 uncultured bacterium
TACCAACATCGTAAAGTACATCCTCGAACACTTCGATCAAAAGACCAAGCGCAATAGCTATTATCAGCTTAAGGACAGAAGACTTGCGGGTTTCAACTCCGTCTTTGCCACTGCCTCGATAGACATGGCTAAGAAATACTACTCTGAATTTCAAAGACAGATGGCTGAACTGCCAAGCGGTAAACGACTGAAAGTGGCTACCATATACAGCTTTGGAGTAAATGAAGCCGAGACTGAGATTGATGGTAACCTGGAGGATGAAAACCTGGAAGACACCAGCAGATTGGACACCAGCTCAAGGGACTTTCTGGAAAATGCCATCCAGGACTATAACGAGCTCTTCAAGACGAACTATGATACCAGTAGCGACAAGTTTCAGAACTACTACAAGGATGTGTCTCAAAGGGTGAAGGACCGGGAGCTTGACCTTTTAATCGTGGTAAACATGTTCCTTACGGGTTTCGATGCCACAACGCTTAATACCCTTTGGGTGGATAAGAACCTGCGCCTGCATGGATTACTACAGGCTTATTCCCGCACAAACCGGATACTCAACACGATCAAGACCTTTGGCAATATTGTGTGCTTCCGCAATCTGGAGAAAGCCACCAATGAGAGTATTGCCCTTTTCGGAGATAAAGAAGCCTGTGGGATAGTGTTGCTCAAGACCTTTGATGAATATTATAACGGTTATCTGTCCGGAGAAAATAAGATACCCGGCTATGTGGAACTGGTGAGTGAGCTGGTAGAGAAGTTCCCATTGGGAGAAAGGATCGTCGGCGAGGAGAATCAAAAAGACTTCATCAGGCTTTATGGAAATATCCTGAAGGTCCGCAACATCCTCTCTACCTTCGATGAGTTTGTGGGGAAGGAGATACTCACAGATAGGGATGTTCAAGACTATCACAGCATGTATATTGATCTCTATAATGAATTCAGAGGACAGAACAAAGGCGACTCCGAGAACGTGAATGACGATATCGTGTTCGAAATGGAACTGATCAAGCAAGTAGAGATCAACATAGACTATATATTGGAGCTGATCAAGAAGTACCACGCTGGGCATCAGAAAGATAAAGAGATTATTGTAAGCATCAGGAAGGCTATTGATTCGAGTGTGGAACTACGCAACAAAAAAGACCTGATCGAACAATTTATCGCCAGCCTGAATCCTTCTACCATTGTAGACAAGGACTGGCGCAGTTTTATTGAGGAGAAGAAGCTCGAGGAGCTGAACAAGATAATCGAGGATGAGAATCTAAACACTGTTGAGACCTACAAGTATATTGGTAATGCGTTTAGAGATGGGTATATACAAGAGACAGGTACGGCAATTACCAAGGTTCTACCACCAGTATCAAGGTTCTCAAAAACAGGAGAACGCACTAAGAAAAGAGAAACTGTTCTGATGAGATTCAAGGCTTTCTTTAACAGATTTTGGGATATCTCAGGTTCATAGATCCATGAGACGATGTTTGGAAGTACATATCGAGAGTACCATAGTGGAATAAAGACCTAAACAATATGTAAGGCGAAGGAGTCAAAATGATGAAATACTTATTTGTATGCATGGTTCTAATTACTGGCATTATTACAAACGGATATTCCGAAGAATGGATCAACTATGGAAATCATAACTGGATCACATGCTCTACCCAAGAGAATAGTTATTTATGGGTAGGGACCAATAATGGTCTTGTAAAACTAAATACATCTAACGGACAGAAGACATACTATGATAAAACAAATTCAGGTTTATCAGACATGAATGTTATTAGCGTCATGGTTGATGGACAGGGAAAGAAGTGGATAGGTACAGAAAACGGCGGATTATGTCGTTTGAATGGCACTATTTGGACAGTTTGGAATACTAATAATTCGGGCATTCCGAGTAATCATGTAACAGGTATCGCATCTGATGCATATAACAATATATGGATAACGACAGATAAAGGATTGGGTAGATTGAGCAATGGAACCTGGATAAATTGGAATACTACCAATTCTGGTTTACCTGACAATTATCTATCCTGTATTGCCATAGACAATAGCGGGACTAAATGGATTGGCTCAGGTGAAGGGGTTGTAAGTTTTTCCGGTAACGCATGGAATCATCTAACTACCGATGATGGAGTTTCAGCAATATCCATAGATAATCAGGGGCATAAATGGTTTGGTTTTCATAGCAATGGTCTTGCAAAACTGAATGGTTCAACCTGGACTTATTACAATCCGGATAATTCCGGTATTCCAGACGTTACCGTTGATTGCATGGCAACTGATAGTGCTGGAAATGTTTGGTTGTGTACTGAAGAAGGAGAAAGTACTATTCGAGGAGGTCTTACAAAGTTTGATGGTACGAATTGGACTACCTGGAATACAGCTAATTCAAGCTTACCCCTTGATATTATTGCATCTATCACAATAATGAATGGAACCAACGTTTGGGCTGGTGTTTTATTAAAAGGTATGACAACATTTGATGGTACGACATGGAACACATTTGATCTGGCAAGATCAGGAATTAGCGATCCTTATATTAACTGTATCGAGATTGACAACTTGGGTAGGAAATGGATTGGGTCAGAATACGGTTTATCCATGTATGTAGGATCCTACTGGACTACATGGGGCTTTCTCCACAATGATGGGCAAGTATTGATTGATGTTGCGAGTATTGCTGTAGATAACGACAATATCGTATGGGTCAATTCAGATAATGGAGATGCTAGACAACTTTATAGTTATGATGGTACCGCATGGACTCAACACCAGCCTTTAGAGTTTGGTTTGTCAGCGCTAAACGTCAATTGTATAAAAACTGATAATCAAAACAATAAGTGGATAGGTACGGGGCAAAGTTTGATTAGATTCAATGGAACAAGTCACACAATATTCAATTCTACAAATTCACCGATTAATGGCCGCATTAGTGACGTTGAAAGAGATGCATATGGAAATATCTGGGTAGCTTCTGATGTCGGGTTATTACAATATAACGGATCTACCTGGACTTCGAAAACCACTACAAACTCAAATATTCCGTCCAACCAGATTCATGACATAGCAATTGATAGTTTTGGAGACAAATGGCTTGCAACTTCAAATGGTCTGTGCAGATATAATGATCTATCTTTTTCGATCTGGAATGTGGCAAATTCGAACATTCCGAGTAATAACGTTTACTCCGTTGAAATTGACCTAAACAATCAAGTATGGGTGGTTACGAATAAATGTGACCAGTGGGGCTATCCATCAGATGGAGTATTGTCATGTTTGAGTGAGAATATCTGGACAAATTGGACAGCCTCAAATTCAGCTTTGCCAAATAATTACATCAATGATTTGACTATCGATAGTTTTGGCAATAAATGGATTGCTTCCTATGGTGGAGGTCTTTCTGAATTCAATCTAGATGAAATCGCCGTGGGGAGTGGCTTACCCCCTGCCAGAGTTGAGGGTTTGGTGGTATCTGTTCTGGGAAACGATGCTCATTTGGCTTGGCAGCCGGTGACCACGACGATCAATGGGACGCCCATCGAGCCGGATGGATACATTGTACTATATAACGAAACACCCAATGTGGACGAACATTTCTACTACTTTCATTCCTTCGTTACAGGGACTAGTTGTGTTCACTCATTTGTAGCACAGAATAGACAGCGGATGTTTTACCGGATCGTAGCTGTGAAGAGTTATCAAGAAGCAGAGATTACATATCTGATGAGCTTAAATGAAAGTCGAGACCGGTTGACTTGGGGTGATGTAAAGGATAAACTGCATACATTAAAACAGCGTCAATAATCCCTCCGACGTGTTCTGAATAAACCGCCCTCTATATCGGAGGGCAGTTTGTTTTGGAGTATGCATAAACGTCTATAAAAGCAATATCAAATAGACTGGTTTGTCGTAGTCGTCCTACACTTCCAATGAAAAGGTGGAAAAGGCGTATGTGCACCGGAGACACCAACTTGGTTCATATCTGAGTCGTATTCGATCTGATCGTCTATGATCCAAGGAGCGAGGGCTTCAATGTAGTCTCTGGCATCATCAAGGCTAAAAGGTTTATTGATTCCCGATCATGTCGAGAATGACAATGAATTTGTTGTAGCCTTGCAGCCTTCCGAATTCCCTGATTCTGACCCAATATGTTCTGCTAATCCCTGCCAGTAATGGGATGTGCTGCTAGCAAGGTCATGGAACTGGTCTTTGAGGGTATCTGACAGCATCTCTTTTTGTATATCATTGCTAGATGGCTGAGGAGAGAGGTCTGCGAATGTTTGGGGGACATCGGTTTCAAACCTGAGATGGAATGACGTACATCCAGCTTTCACTCTATTCCTGCCAATATCGAATAACACAGTCCAAATAGTCAACAAATAAGGCTATGTCCAAGTCAAAACATCCTTCAATCTATCTCCGCATCCGATATACGCTTATCCTAGTATTTCCAAGTGAGTAACATTCGAAGTTTGGGGTTAAGGTTTATATTTGTTGATGGAATCAGACCCCCGTACCTGCAATAATGGTCAAAAAGTTCTTGACAATATTTGGAAACTCACTTTTATATGAACTCATAGCGTGACACCTTTAACAGTAAGGCTTTACATTCATGTGATGAATGATTGAAGCTCACTTATAAACCGATTATTAACGAAGCAAGGGATAGATTATGATCAAAAATGTCCAGTTAATCTCGCAACACACCCAGATCAAAGAGCTGGGGAACGAACTTAAGTACGAGATGCTGAAGGAACTGATTCGTTCCGCAGCTACATGTCAGCAACTTGCCAACATCTTCAAGACCAGTAAGCAGAAGATACATTACAACTTAAACAAACTGGTGGAAGAAGACCTGTTGGAAGTGGTGGATGATATTGCGGATAATGGTAAAGAAGTGTATTACCGTGCCAAAGCGAAGAACTTCGTATTGGATTTTGCCTTGGGTCAGCACCTTGGTGATAGCCTGATAAACAGCCGTGGAGTAATCAACAACATCCTGGAAGGTGAATATCACCTTCGCCTGGCTGATATCGCTGCCAAGATGCTGCGGGATGCCTTGAAGCTTAAGCCGCGTCAGCGTTTGCTGGTGGTTACTGGCAAATACAATCTTCCTTTGGTGGAGAAGATGTTGGTGGAAGCGGGAAGGATGAATGTACGCTGCACCCTGTTGTATCAAGATTTGGAGCAGCTAAAAGCCAAGTATAACGAATATTCATTAACTGCCTTTAATGCCGATTATGAGCACCTGAACAAGCTTTTGAAAGACCACGATGTATATCTGAACCTGAATGGTGAATCACGCTTTCTGGAACTGAAAGACCCTGAAAAGCAGAAACTTCGGGTACACCACTTTGCCAAGAGCAGGAAGATAATCCAGGAAAAGAACATCCAAGTGGCAATAATGCCCGGTTTGATGAACGACACCCTCTCCGAAAAGGCTATCGAGAGTGAGCTGCAGTTCTGGCAAGCGCTGGATACGGATTATCATCGGCTGTGCGAAAGAACCGTCACCACCTGTCGCAGCTTTGCCAAGCATGAGTATCTGGAACTGGTGAGCGGTATGGGAAGTTTAAAGCTTCAAGTGCAACGCTTTTTGGCTGAATGCGGAAGCTTTAGCAACAGTGAATTCCAAAGCCCGGTGATAAACTTCCCCGGGGGGGAGATACTGATGGTGCCAAAGCCCGGTTCAATGAATGGCGTAATCGATGCAGATTCTGCTTATATCTTTGGCAAGCAGGTGCATAAACCACGCCTGGTGATAGAGAACAATGCCATTGTGGAGTTCTCTGCCCTCGCCAACGAATACCTGATTGAAGAAGCAATCAGCACGGGTGGCGGAGATGGAACTAAGGTTGCCCTAGTGTGTATGGGCACCAATGAAAGCATAAGTTTAGAGAACATAGATATCTCTTACAAACATAAAACAAGTGGACTGGTTACGGTCTATTGGGGTGAAAACCGTTCCCTGGGCGGCGATGTTGCAGGTAACTGCGAATGGTTCGTGCAGATTGAGAACCCCACCATCAAATACCTATAATGAGGTCAGCAATGAAACGACTATTTATACTAAGCTTCCTTCTTCTTGCCGTAGCCATGCTTTGCGGCCAATGGCATATACAAGAGAACTTCGATGCCATCAGCACCATTCCCGCAGGCTGGACAGTATCCGACGACGGGGATGGAATGACCTGGCGTAACCTGAACAACGCCAGCCATGCACATAGCGGAACAAGAGCAGCTTTTGCGGATAATTACTTGCCCAACCAAAATGCAGACTGGCTGATAAGCCCGCAGATTACTGCCGCTGCCGGAGATTCTTTATTCTTCTACACCCGTAGCTGGACAAGCACCGAGAACTTGAAAGTGTATGTGTCCACCACCAGCAACAGCCCGGCACAGATGAACACGATGATAGCCAACATACAAGGCATTGGGACTACCTATCAATATGCTAAAGTATCCCTTAACCAGTTCGCTGGACAGAACATCTATATCGGCTTCTTCTGGCAGTGTGTGAACTACGGCATCTTGGTGGATGATATCAAGATTGGCAAGCCCTTGATCATAACCCCGGAGCTAAACCTACCGGAGAGTATCAGTTTTATTCAGGGTGAAAGCTTGGTGATGGACTTTACTCCCTTGGCTGTGTTTACAGATATCCAAACGGCAAGCCTCAGCGTTACCCCCACCGCACCGATAAATGTGGCGATAAGCGGTATGCAGGTTACCTTTAGTTCCCCGGATTATGTGGGGACACAGAACCTGCAATTCACCTTGAGCGATGGGACTTCCGGTCTAAGCGCATCGGATGTGCTGGCAGTGACGGTTGCGCCAATCCCGGCGGTTGATCTTGCCGTGCAGTCCGTAGTCAGCCCCCGCAGCACAGAATACCAGAATATGCCCCTGATACCCGAGATTATGGTGAGCAACCTTGGTTTGGCAGCATTCAACGACCAATATGAACTGAGCTTGGAGATAACCGCACCCAATGGAAGCATCGTGGGCAACCAAACCATGATCCAAACCTCCTCCATTGCTCCGGGACAAAGCACTAATGTGATATTCCCCGAGGCTTTTACTCCCACTCAACTCGGGACATACACTTACTTGTTCCGCATTGTGAGAACAGATGAGAATATGGGGAACAACCAACTGAGCTTTGCTAATAATGTTGTATTCAGAGTAACCGCAGGCGGTCCTGATGCCTTTGGCTACCGCTATATTGATAGCGATGATCCCTTGGGACCAGAGTATAACTGGATAGACATCAGCAGCACAGGTACCTCTGCAGTAATGTACAATGTGCCCACCTGGGCAGGGGATGATAACTTCAGTGCTCCTGTGCCTTTGGGCTTTAGCTTCCCCTTCTATGGCTCGCAATACCTTACAGCCTATGTCGATATCAATGGTGAAATCCTGCTGGCAGATAACAGCTGGTATGCGGAGTATCCATCCAATAGTTGGGACAACGATGGCAATATGTTCAACTATATGTATCCCATACCCGGTTATGCACAGATGCCGGGGTTGATTGGAGTGTATTGGGATGATTTGGAAGCAGACCAGGGTACAGGTGATGTGTATTTCCAGAGCTTTGGGGAAAGCCCAAACAGATATACCATAATCCAATGGCACAACCTACGTTATCATGCAGGGACGGGTGGCTCTCCCATGCTGAGGTTCCAAGTAATCCTCCACGAGAATGGGGAGATTGTGATGCAGTATAACAGAACCGCCACCGGGCAATCCGGCTCAGTAGCCCCGCACAATAACGGTGCTTCGGCAACCGTAGCCATTCAGAATGCTGCAGCAAATGCAGGATTATGCTATCTGCGCGAGATTGTGCAGAACAGCAACTACATCGGTGTGGAACCAGCAGGTAACCTGCTGCATGATAACCTTGCCATCAAGTTCTATAGTGGAGACGACACCCAAGCCCCAATCATGACCCACAAGGCAGTGGGCAACACTTTCAGGCAGGAAGCAGATATGGAAGCCACCATCATAGATATGTCCGAACTGGTGGATAAATCCCTGCACTACAATACAGGTGCCGGTTGGCAAAGCATAACCCCATCTGGTGCCGCATCCAATCAATACAGCTATCACCTTGCTGATTTGCCTTTGGGCAGCACCATAAACTACTATTTCACGGCTCAGGATGCGGTTGGTAACACCAGCAGACTTCCTGAGACCGATTACTACAGCTTCAAGATTCTACCCTCGGAAGGAGCATACACCCTTTTGTTGTACAGCGGGAATCAGGATTATCAGCATGTGGAACAGCCTGTGTATGAAGGACTGCTAAGCGAACTGAACATTGCCTATGACACATACAATTGGGAAGAATATGAAAGCTACCGCATACCCGACCAATACAAAGCGGTGCTTGCCTATGCCAATACCGGTGGTGCAGGAGTTAAAACCGATACCCTGGCAGTAGTTTTGGCGGAGTATCTACACCAAGGCAGCATCACCTCTCCGCACAATCTGTGGTTCTCTTCCGATAACTTTGGCAACAGCCAGCACGGGCACCCGGATGCCAGCCCCTTAAGGCTGTTAATGTCCGGCTACTTACGCTCTACTTACATCCCGATGGGCTTTGGCGGGGGCACCAACGGCTTGGCTGGTCCCGATAGCTTTACTTATGAGAACGGCACCATCCTATGCCTTCCCGATTCTCCCATCGGCACAGTCGATACAGAGTATCAGGTGTATGCCAATACGCCGGACTGTATATTCCCTCTGGACAATGCAGGAGATCCCTTCTGGGATGCTGTACCATACCCGGAGATTGGCTCGAACTATATCTTTGCCTTTGAGGACGGTCCCGTGGATGGCCAGGCATACCTCTATCATGGGGTATGTGGCACTGCAGTGAATACCCCTTCATTCAAGACCATTTACTTCAGCTTTGATCTTTCTCAGGTTGTAAGCACCACTGCCCGTCAAGAGCTGATGGCGGATTTAGCCGATTGGTTCGGGATAACTCCCGTGGCAAATGACGACCCTGAAACACCTCAGCTAAGCACAAGCATTAATAGCGTTTACCCCAATCCCTTCAATCCCAACACCACCATTGCCTACAGCATGGCTAAAACAGAGCAGGTGAAACTTGCTGTGTATAACCTTAGATCGGAAGAGCGTCGTGTAGGGAAAGAGTGTAGATCTCGGTGGTC
>CALDSN010000229.1 GCA_937924555.1 uncultured bacterium
GACCACCGAGATCTACACTCTTTCCCTACACGACGCTCTTCCGATCTCAGAACATTGACGGCAATCAATAAATCATTTTTGTGCAAATGCGCGTAACTTAAGGGGAGAGGGTTGGCTGTGCCCCCATCAACCAATAGATAGTCATGAAAACTGAAGGGAGCAAAGATGAGAGGAAGTGAGGATGAAGCCCGCATGCATCCGCAAAGAAACCCTTGTTGAATAGGATGCTGCGTTTGCTGTTGAGGTCATATGCACAGGCGATGAAGGGGATATCTGCATCTTCGATTCTGCTACTGTTTGTCCATTCATGGAAAAGCTTTAGCACCATTCTACCATCAAAGATACCGCTGACAAATCTATCCAGATGCAGGGGAGAGAGCGCACGTGCATTGCTGTTGCGAGTGGCGATTTGCAAGATTTGGGATGAGCTTAATCCATTAGCATACAATCCACCCACGATAGCTCCCATACTGGTGCCCAACACTGCCTTAATGTTATAATGTTCTTCCAGCACACTCAGTACTCCAATATGAGCCAAGCCCAGTGCAGAACCTCCGCCAAGGACAAGGGTTGCTGTCTTCTTCTCAACCATCTTATCTCCATTATCATGTATGTTCAGCGTACCCTACTAAGTGGTGCTTATACCGTCAAGCAAAACCTCACATGCTAAGAGCAGGATATTTATTAGCTTTACAAATATGCCCTCCCTGAGAGCATGTACCAAAATCAAACAAAAGGAACCACTTAGTGCTAAAATTCACAGACATCACCCTACCGGAACCGCTGCTTAGAGCAGCCGCAAAACTAAACTATATAAACCCCACTGAAGTACAGGAATTAACCATCCCCTGGCTGTTGGAGAATGACAGAGATTTAATAACCTTAGCCCAGACGGGAACAGGAAAAACTGCAGCTTTTGGCTTTCCTGTACTGAGCTTGACAGACATAGAAAAACTCAGTGTGCAAACCCTAATCCTTTGCCCCACAAGAGAGCTTTGCATCCAGATAGCAGAGGATTTGGCTTCCTATTCTCAGTTTATGCCCAGAATAAAATGCACTGCTGTATATGGCGGGGCACCAATTTTCAGGCAGAAAGAAGCACTGAAAGCAGGGGTTCATATTGTGGTGGGCACTCCCGGCAGAGTATTTGATATGATTCGCCAGGAAGTATTGAAGATAGAGAATATCGGCATGCTCATTCTGGATGAAGCGGATGAAATGCTCAACATGGGCTTTAAAGAAGATTTGTTCAGCATTATGAGCCATACTCCCGCTACCAAACAAACTCTGCTGTTTTCGGCAACCATGCCTCCTGAAGTGGAGAAGCTTGCCAAAGGCTTCATGAAAAACCCTCATAGGATAATCGCAGGAAACCAGCACCAAGGTGCAGACAACATCAGCCACTTCTATTACAAAGTTCAAGCCAAGGATAAGTACCTTGCCCTGAAACGGGTGGCAGATATGAGCCCCAAGATATATGGAATAATATTCTGCCGAACCAGAAATGAAACCCAAGAAATTGCCGATAAACTTCAGCAAGATGGCTACAACGCCGATGCCTTGCATGGAGATTTATCCCAAGGGCAAAGAGAACTGGTGATGAGCCGTTTTCGCACTAAATTCGTGCGCTTGCTGGTTGCCACAGATGTTGCCGCCAGAGGTTTGGATGTGGATGATCTCACGCACATAATTAACTACCATGCTCCCACCGATCCGGATGTGTATATACACCGTTCCGGACGCACCGGAAGAGCCGGGAAAAGCGGAATATCCATCACCATCATCCACGGTAAGGAACTTAGCGCGCTAAAGGCTATAGAGAAACGTTTGGGTAGAGAGATTGTGTTTAACAAGATTCCAGGTGGACGCGAGATTTGCGAGAAGCAGCTGTTTAACTTTATCGATACCGTGGAGCGTGTTGAGGTAGATAGTGAGAAAATTGAATCTTTCCTACCTGCAGTGTATAAGAAACTTGGATGGATGACCAGGGAAGAGCTGATTCAACGCTTTGTTTCTGTCGAATTTAACCGTTTCCTGAACTATTACAAGGACATTAAGGTACTGGATACAGCGGATGAAAAGCAAAGCAGAGAACCAAGGTCTGAGCGAAGAACAAGAGGTGAGGAAAGCAGATTTGGCAGAGAAAAGAACACCGATGAAGCTAAGATGCAATTCACTTTTGCCACCTTCCGTCTTAATCTTGGCAAGAAACAAGGGGTGGATAAGCGGGAATTAATGCGCTTCATCAATAGGTTGAATGTGACCCGAGCCATCGAAATTGGGCAGATTAACATCTATGATTCGCATAGCACGATAGACCTTGATGCCAGCTATGAAGGCAAGATGTTAAAGGCACTTAACAGCAACAAATACAAAGGTATACAGGTTGAGGCAA
>CALDSN010000230.1 GCA_937924555.1 uncultured bacterium
ACCACCGAGATCTACACTCTTTCCCTACACGACGCTCTTCCGATCTGCCGATATCACCTGCTTTTATCTCACTGCAATCGTTACGGTTCTTACCCAGCATGAAATACATGTTACCAATCTTGTCCTTGGCATCCTTTTCGGGGATAAATATCTCTGTTCCGGTCTTGATGGTGCCGGAGAAGAGACGCACATAGGCAAAATCACCCATGTTGGGATCGGCATACAGCTTAAAGATATAGCCAAGAAGCTCGCCATTGGGGCTTGCCACAAACTTGGCAGGGCTGTCATGTTCCAAAATATCCATCTCGGCTGCATCGGCAGGGGATGGTAAATAGTCAATTGCGCCATCCAGGAAGGATAACACACCCACACCTGTTCCGGCAGAGCAAACAAAGGCAGGGGATACTTCACCGTTTACCACAGCTTTCTTAAGCCCGGCAACCAGCTTATCTGCAGGAAGCTCCATGTTTTCCAAGAATTCGTTCAATAAGTCTTCATCGGTTTCGGCTACGGCTTCCATCAGGTGTAAGCGAGCATCTTCCACGGCATCGTTCATGTTGGCAGGGATTTCGCCCTCAACGCCACCACGATATGCCTTTTGCTTAATAACATCCACCACACCTTCAAAAGCACCTTCCTTACCAATGGGGATATGCACTTTAACTGGCTTGATACCGGTGTTTTCGGCAATGGCTTCCAAGGTTTTATCATAATCCGCATGTTCGTTATCCATGCGGTTAACTAAAATAACTTTTCCCATCTTGCGATGCTCTATCTGCTCTATCGCAAGCTCCAGACCCACTTCGTATCCACCTGTGGCATTGGCAACGATTAAAGCATTCTCCACAGCGGGAAGAGCCACAATGGCATCACCCACAAAGTCCGGGTAACCGGGGGCGTCAAGCAGGTTGAACTTGTGGTCTTTATGGTTCACAAACCCGATGGATAAGCCCAGGGACATCTTCTTGGCTGCTTCTTCGGGATCAAAATCCATCACGGTATTGCCTTCGTCAATCTTGCCCAAACGGGTGGTGGTGTGCGTCAAATGGAAAATCTGTTCGGCAAGGGTTGTCTTGCCGGCACCGCTGGCGCCGATGAACAAAAGATTGCGTATCTTCTTCATGTCGTATTCTTTCATGTTCTTCCTCGTAACTTTATCTCGTTTTGATATCTATATTTTAAGCTGATAGACCATGTTTTTCAAAACAGCTATATCGTCAAGCCTTTTTGAGATAAGTGCACAGAATTTTCCTCGGCTGCGTAAAGCTCTTCCCCCAGAAGCTTATCGGAAGCATGGGGATGCTGACATGCGAGATTAGCGGAGCTTTGCTTGTTACAAGTTTTTGCCCTGCCTGAGAGGAGAAAAACGATGAACTGATGAAAGTGATGCACAAAAAAAGGCGGGGTGTTTAGTCCCGCCTTTGCCCGGATTGTTTTGCTACTACATCACTGCCACAAGCAAATCCGCATCTTTCACATTGTCCAGATACCCGCTTGCCACGGCATCTGCCACGCTGGCGATGTCTGCTCCCACAGTCTGCAAATCCTCGAAGGTAACGCTTGCCAGATCGATATGCCCGCTATCCAGCTCCGAGAACTTGTATAGCATCTTGATGAAGATGGCATAGGCATTGGGCGGTATCTTGCCTGCGGGGACATTCACGCTGTTACGCTGGGCATACAGCTTCAAATCTGCCTTGTAAGCCGTGCTACACTGTGCATAGATGGCAGCCAGATTTTTAACCACCTCGCCCATCAAGCCGTTATTTGCCGTCAAAGTGGGCACCACATACTTTCTGCCGATACAAACGGTGTTCTTGCGGTAACTGCCAAAGGTCATCTCGTCCACCGTTCCGCTGTAGGTTCTGATTCCGAACTTGAATATAACTTTCATAAGAAAGCCTCCTGTTTTTGTTGTTTACATTTTGTTGTTAAGTCGCTCACAACCTTCTACATAAGGGAGTAACCCTGCGTCCACAGCCTCTTTAACGCTTTGGCAGGGAAGCTGTTCACTCTCCACTTGTGCCCGGGTGATATTGCTTAAATCCACTGTGTCATACTGCTTTGCCAAGGCATACATCATGGTGAGAAAGGCGTTGCGCCATGATAGCATTTGCTTTTCGCGGGGACGGTTGTTATACATCGTTACATACAGCTTCAAATCTTCTTTGTAAGCTTCGGAAAGCTCCAAGCTCTTCAGATGGCGCGAGATTCCCCCCAGCCTCCGGTTAGAGTTGCTTTCCCTGGGCACCACATACCTGCGGGCTATCAGCTTGTCCAAACGCCTGTTCCAATAATACACCAAGCCATCACACTCCCCTGAGAAAAGCATTCTGTTTTTGAAGGATACTATCATGGCACACCCCTTTTTTCACTTAATTAGTTTGATGTCCTTACCCAGCCTGGAGATAACAATCTCCAAAACCATCTTAACCACCATCTTGAAGAATTCCTGCTCATCCTCTTCCTTCACCAAAGGGATATTGATAAGCTTGTTGATGCGGGTTGCCAGCTCTTGCGCCAGCGTGTTAATGAAATCTGTGTTCATAAAAAAGCCCTCCTATATATACACGGGGAACGCGGAAAATAACTACCCCAAAATGCCCATTTTATGCTTGACGAATATGGGGCTATTATATTATGGTAACAGTATCTTAGATAGCTTTGGAGGCTAATATGAATACTACAAATTGCGCGCATGACTTGGCTATGCTCTATCCCGCTTGGGAAGGTGCCAAAGTGTTACAACTGCTTATCTCACACCCCAATACGGATATCTATGCCACAACGCTGGAATTGTGCCTACAAAGCAGCCTTTCCCTCCATGAAGCACAGAACACCCGCTATCACCTCTCTCCCATCAAAATGACCGATGAACAAACCCTGAAAGCGGTTAAACAACGCCTGAACAAACTTATCGCCATCAAAGCCGAGCAGACCTCCCAACCCCTCGACTCCCCCACCTCTCGACCTCTCGACACCCCAACCTCTCGACTTCTCGACCCCTCGACTTCTCGACTTTTGGATTCCGAAATTTCCGCCCTGACACAATACATAAAAGAAACCACCCTCCCCACAGGCACCATCAAATGCTTCAATGATGACGACACCAAAGCCTTCCGCCGTCAAGCCTCCGCCATTCGCCGTCTGTTAGCCCAAGCTACAAAAGATGGACACCACGAAGCGGTTGCCCACATCAATCAACAGCTCAAAAAGGGTAGAATAATGAGGTGGGAAGCATGATTAGAGATTACATTGAAATGGTGATATGCTTAATCTGTTATGCAACATAGCGTTAATCTACATCTTCTCCATTAATCCTGTTTCGCTCTATAGGCTGGAATACTTCTCACGACACTTGTTCCATTAGATACCTCCGTTTCGGATTCGAGGCATGGTAAATCTCACACCCTGTGTATTCATATGAATCCCACCGTTTCGGAATCTAGGCGTGGGTTTTAACCCACGTATTATGTTATGAATTGGGGGGATTGGACTTTGAGGAGGATTTCAATCCTCCTCCATCTGCGTGGCGTAAACTGATGTTAACTGAGAGAGAGCAGGGGGTGAAAGCAAAGAAGCGGGTTAAAACCCACTTCAAAGTCCGGTATGACGCACCTCGCTATTTACGTGGGTTAAAACCCACGCCCAGAATCCGTTTAGCTCAAGCCATTATTCCGTCCAGATGTGATTCTCTTACCGTTGAAACAAATTGCTTTACAAATAGTCTCAGGTGAAATCCACTGATACAAAGGAGATAAAGCTATGAGTAGAGCAACATTAAGCTACCTTTTGTTTCATATTGTGTTCAGCGTTAAAAACAGAGATATTCGTCTCAACCCAGAGCTGCGATTACGTTTGTATCCGTATATGGGCGGTATCATCAAGAAGTTGGGCGGTATTCCGATTATTATCAACGGTACTTTCAACCATGTCCACATTCTTTGTTTTCTCCCCAGGCATCTTTCCATTTCAGAAAGCATAAAGATTATCAAAGCACGTAGTTCTTTGTGGCACAATAAGTATGTGGATAAAATGAACCACCCTTTACACTGGCAAGATGGCTATGGTGTTTTCAGCGTCAGCGGAGAGAATCTGGAAAAAGTTAAGCTGTATATCGCAAACCAAGAAACGCATCACAGCCGTATTAGCTTCGATGATGAATGGCTTGCCTTGCATCAAAAGATGGCAGATTACTCCAATATCCCTGTGATGGAGTGTGAGGTAGTGGACGATTGATAGATATTTATGCTTATTGGATGAGGTTGGAAGCGGGTTTTTAACCTAAATAAAATAAACGAGTCCCTGAACTCGGATTCTACGCGTGGGTTTTAACCTATGAATAACAAACGAGACCCTGAACTCGGAATCTAGGCGTGGGTTTTAACCCACGTATTATGTTATGAATTGGGGGGATTGGACTTTGAGGAGGATTTCAATCCTCCTCCATCTGCGTGGCGTAAACTGATGTTAACTGAGAGAGAGCAGGGGTGAAAGTAAAGAAGCGGGTTGAAACCCACTTCAAAGTCCTATGTTGTGCCTCGCGGGTTAATACGTGGGTTAAAACCCACGCCTAGAATCCGAGGTTATTATTGGAAAGGCTATAATGTGAAGGAAGAGGACTCTGACGGGATCAACGCGTCGTCAAACATTAGCAAAGGAAACGCGGGATACGCCTTCAACTCTTCCTTTGATCCTCTTCCCATAAAGGTCATTCACACCGTAATTCTTTATTCATAATATAAAGAGAAAAGCACCAACAAGCACCATCAAATGCATCAATCATGACGACACCAAATCCTTCCGCCGTCTGTTAGCCCAAGCCACAAAAGATGGTCACCACGAAGCGGTTGCCTACATCAAACAACAGCTTAAACAAGGCAGAATCATGAGGTGGGAAGCATGAGAGTTTATGCTTAGTTGATAAGAGAGAATTTTCGAAATGAACATTTGGAAGCACCGCGATATCATTACAGGCTCATTACGCTCTTTGCCCGTATAAAGTCCGAAATGATAGCTTGTATTCTGTAGTCAAAAACTTGAAAGTTTAACAATACAAGTAAAATGTCTTTTAAACTTAGTGAGTGTAGTACCGTGCGAAGCCTATACTAATAGATAGAATTGGCAATCCCCAAGACCAGCTTGGCATAGGCATTTCATGTGTGCTCATGATAGTGGTAGATAGGTATATTTCTTTAGTAACTCGAGATTCTCTTGACAGAAATGTAACATTCAAAGATTAAGTGATTTGGAGGTGAGTATGCAGCCAATAATAAAATGGCCAGGTGGAAAAGAGTCGGAGTTGAAGTATATCCTTCCGATGGCACCAAGAAGATTTAATAACTACTATGAACCTTTTGTTGGAGGAGGGGCTGTATATACATCGATTAGTGCTCATAAATACTTCATTAACGACAAATCTGATGAGCTAATTGGCATATACAAAGTACTTTCTGACGATAGCAACATATTGATGTGCAAGTTACTTAGGGAAATCGACAGTAACTGGAGGCATATCTCAGAGATGGTAGTTAATAATCAAGATTACTTCAGATGTATTTTTATAGATTATAGAAATGGCACTTTATCATCACATCAGTTGAAAAACAGCTTGTTCGATTTCATACTTACCCATACAGGGGAATTCAATGGAATGTTTATGATTGAGTGCAACTGTGACATCGAAAACTATATTGTAGAGATAAAAAAGAACTTACTTCGCAAGATAAATAGAATGGTTGCAATTGAGCATGATAGGGGCCTACTTCCCCACAATGACATAATCGACAACATAGAAACAGCATTTAAAAGCGCGTACTATATGCATTATAGGCATATTTACAATAATATTGACCGCTATAACCTCCCCCAATATCATAAGGTTGCGATCTACATATTTATCAGGAACTACGCTTATAGCGGCATGTTCAGGTACAATTCAAATGGTGATTTTAATGTACCTTACGGTGGCATCGCATACAACAAAAAGAGCTTAAGTAATAAGATTAAGTTGTACGAGTCCTTTGTCCTATCAAATCTTGTTAAGAACACAATTGTTTGTAATATGGATTTCTTCGATTTCTTCAATAAATATCCACCCGGCGTAGATGATTTCGTATTCCTTGATCCACCTTATGATACTGAATTTAGTACTTACTCTAACAACGAGTTTAATAGATATGATCAAGAAAGATTAGCAGATTATCTGATTAATAGGTGCAGAGCTAAATGGATGTTGGTCATCAAGAACAACAGTTACATACTCAACCTATACCATGGAAAAGGACTTGATATTCAAACATACAATAAAAGCTATAAAGTCAGTTTCATGAATAGAAATGACAAAAATGCAGAACACTTAATGATAAGGAGTTACTTATGAGCCCAGACATTTCAGAATCCCAATTAGTACTTCCAGCACTCTATGTCCTACAGAATAATGGTGGAATAGCAACAACAACTATATTGATCAATGAGATAAGAGAATTACTAAATCCTAGTGGCCATGATGCTGAAATTATTGATGGTAGGAATGATGATTATTACTCTCAAAAGGTTCGCAACTTAAAAAGCCACAATACATTAATAAAATTGGGCTTTGCATCATATGCCAATCGTGCCTATAGCCTTACTCCTCAAGGGTACAAGTACCTAGTTAAGAACCTCGGCCAATTCTTATATGGAATAAGAAGTGATTTTGAACTTGATGATAAGTTAGAGTTTTTCCGAAAATTAGCTTCTTCTTCAACCAAAGCTATAATCCCAATGTATGAAGATTTAGATATGGCAGTTATGCTTACTGAGGGATATACAAAAAAAATACATAAGGAAGTTGTCGTAAGATCACAAAAACTAAGGGATTACGCCTACCAGTACTTCAATGATAACTGCATTTCTTACTGCCATTGCTGTCATTTTGATGCAAACAGTTTCTATGGGTCTGACTTAAGTAAAGGATATGTCGAAATACACCATATCAAACCAATCTCGGCTTATATAGACGAAGATTTCGAACAAACTCTTGGATCTGCTATTAGTAATGTTATCCCTGTATGCGCTAACTGCCATAGGATTATACACCGGTCTCCAAAGGTCTGCCTAGCAATACCAACAATTGTTACTGCAATAAAGACAAATGGTTATTTCAACTCTAAGAATAGGATTACTTTCTAGTTAGTATAAGTTATTTTGTTATATTCTATCAATGAGATGTTGCAGTATATCTCAATAATGGTGTTTTGATTACATTACCTGCTTAATGATAGAGCAGTTTTAGAAGAGACATCCATCTGTTTCTTGCTCCTTATCGATTTTCATATTCATCTGCCTCAGTATGTTACAAGATGAGAATAATACTTACAAATGATGGATATTCTTAATGCATTGTGTCCCCGATACTTAATAAATATTCCAAAACTTCAATATCTCTACTATATCAAGCCTTTTTGCCCATATTTTCATGGACAAGATTAGCAAACTATAGATTATGGCTCCATAGGGCATGGCTTACCCCCTTCCCTTGTTGTTAACAACTTGTAATAGCGTCAGTTAGGCTGGCAGTTGTGGGATTAACGATTTAGATAGGCAGACCGCCTAAAGGCTTGTATATGTTAAGCTTAACTCCTTGTGTATCGCGGTCAGATGAACCTACCGCCTATTGTATTAACGCTTCGGAGCTTCCCTGCCCCGAAGACCCTCTCAGTAATGACATTATCCGCCATCCAATCACGGTTGGGCGGAGCGTTAAGTTTCCTGAGAATATCACCATTCGAGATATCGCCTATGTGATGGATGGCATCCAACAAGGCGATTATGAGGGTTACAATCTAAAGGGAGCCATCACCAACCTGCGCAAAATGACCGACAAAGATGCGCAGCGCAACGCTAAAGCGACTCTTCCCTGGTTCTGTGGGTCTCTGATGCACCACAAGCGCAGTAATGCCAATGTGGAAAAAGCGCAGTTCCAGATTTTCGACCTCGACCATGTAGCCAATCCTGAAGCTATCAAACAGATTGCCATCAGTAAGTTGCCATACATCCGCTATGCTTTCCTAAGCGCTGTGGATGGGGTGAAACTGATAGCTCAATTCGCCAAACCGATAACCGTGGAAACCGTTTACAAACGGATTTACACCTTCCTTGCGCTTCAAATCGAGTGGGCTGTTAAGCACATTTGCGATTTCACCTCAGATTGGTCTCGTGCCTGTTTCATGAGCTACGACCCCAATCTGCTTATCAACCATCATTGCCAAGCTCTTGACCCTTCTGTTACTTACAAACAAGCATGCAGTGTAATGGAAATACCCTTCCCCAAGGACCCAAACTCCAAGGGGATTGATACATCGACCTTCAAACTTCCCCCCAATATAAGCAAGCCTGATAAATACGGCGTAAAATCCTCTACTGATAGCGATTACGCCAAAGCAGAGCAAGTGATAAGCGTCATGAGCCAAATCACCATCAGCTACCGCGATTGGATAAAGCTTGGTCAGGCTCTGTATGCGGGCTTTGGTGAACAGGGGAAAGCTTTGTGGGATATGTTCTTAAGCAACCCGAACTATCAAGACACCCAGCGTCAACTCGATGTGCATTGGCACAGCTTTCGCAGCGTGCATTCCGTCCGCCTGGCATCCCTTTTCTATGTTGCCGAGAAATATGGAGTTAAGCTATGAGCACGCAAGCAAATCAACAAACGGAACTTATGGAGAGAGCGGAGGGGGTGCAAACCCTCTCCCTTCCCTCCGGTATTGGCTCAAGTGATGCCGGTGCAAGCAGTATCTTCATTACCAATTATGGCGATAATCACCGCTATATCCGCGATGAGGAACGCTGGCTGTTTTGGGATGGTGCGCATTGGAAGGCGGACATCAAAGCGCAAGAACTGCTTAATAATCTTGAAGATATGCGCCATAAGCTGAATGCCTTGCCCCCCAATTACCATCTGGAAAAGATTGCCAAGAACCTTGCTAACCATCGCAGTTTGATACAGATACGCAAATACTTGGAAACACGCAACGAGCTTAGTTTGCTAAGCAGTGATTGCGATGCCCACAGCCATCTCTGCGCCTTCGAAAACGGGGTGTATAACACGGAAACCAATCAGTTTATCAGCGACCCCCAAAGCATCCGCTCCTTGTATCTCACCCGCCGTATCCACACCGCCTATGATGCCCAGGCAAGCTGCGAAAAGTGGAAAGAGTTTCTCTCCACCATCTTTTGCGATGATGAGGAGCTTGCTTCTTTTGTGCAAAAGGCTGTGGGGCTGTCCTTAAGCGGAGTGGTCAGCGAGGAAAAGCTGTTCTTTGCCTTTGGCAGCGGAGCAAACGGGAAAACCACTTTCTTTGAGGTGTTAAACCGCATCTTTGGCGATTTTCACCGCGAGATAGACCCCATCATCTTGCTAAAAACCAAGTCCCCCGACCAGCGTTTGCTTCTGGAAAACATGGCAAACCTGCGCGCCATTCGCTTTGCCACATCCAATGAACTGCCCAACAGAGCCAGCTATAACGACATGGCGGTGAAGCAATTAAGCAGTCGTGACCCGCTTAACGCCAAAGTGGTGTATCAAAGTGTATGCTCTTTCAAACCCACCCACAAGCTGTGGATACGAAGCAATCACAAGCCCAAGTTCGATGTCCGCGATGGCGGAATGCTCCGGCGCATCTGCCTCATCCCCTTTGTGCATAAAGTGCCAAGCAGTGAGATGATAGAACGCTATGAGGACATTCTGCTCCGTGAACAAAAAGGCATCCTCAATTGGATTGTGGAAGGTTGGAAGCTATACCAAAAAGAGGGGTTGAAACAGCTCCCGTCCATAGCCATTAAGTGTATGGCAGAATATGAACTTGAGTGTGACAACTTAAAGCAGTTTATTGAGGAGACCTGCCTTGTGGATAGCCCCTCAGAGGCAAATGCCAACTCTGTTAAACTGAAGGACTTCACTTCTGCATACAACAACTGGTGCATGGAGAATAAGCTAAAAGGGAGCAATTCCCGCTCCCTGGCGGAAGAAC
>CALDSN010000231.1 GCA_937924555.1 uncultured bacterium
CGACCACCGAGATCTACACTCTTTCCCTACACGACGCTCTTCCGATCTGCGCATACCAAGCCAACGCTAACAAAACAGGATGATAATCAGCCAAACGCACCCTACGAAACTCCTTAAACCCCTCAATCCCGCTAAACAGCGTGAAAGGCGCAAACAAGATGAAGATACTGAATTTATTAAACACACTCTGCTTCTTGGCATCAAGCATCTCCACCCTATACCATTGCCGGATAAGCCAATAAAACTGATACAAGCCAAAGCTGAGAAGCATATACAAGGGAATCCTTCGCCATGGGGTATTCATGAACAAGGTCAGCTTATGCAGCACATTCAACCGCTCTGCCAATTCTGTATCCGAATACAGATAGCTTGCCACCAGCTTCCTATCTGCCTCCACGGGCGCATAATATTCCTTTTGAATGCTCACAATCAGATTGCACAACTCGGGAATATCTCCAATCTTACGCCAAACCCCTTCAGCAGGGTTAATAATCGGAGTTTCTCTGCTCAGTTCGCTCAGCACCACCATTTCCGCCAGTTCCTCGTCAGATACCGGTCCTTTGCTTTGCCCATTCTTCAGATACAGCCAGTTCTTTGCCAATGAACACCTTCTGTAGAATTATATCATACCAAACCAGTTAGCATCAGCCAAATCGCTTTCAAATTGTTGGCGTGATTCAAGCTCAGCAATCTCTTTTCCGGCTTTAACCGCCAGCTCATGATATTGCATAAATCCTTCTTTGTTTTGCCACAAAGCATAAACCCGAGCCATCGCCTCATAGCAATATGCCAAATCCCAATCTGTCGGCTTTTGTTCTTCCATCAGACGCAGCACATTCTTGGCGTGATACATAGCCTCTTCTTTGTGCGAAAGCAGGGTATATACATGACAGATCATCCATTCCCCCCGCAAAATGTTTATCGGCTGACCCACCTTGCGCCAATGATAAAGTGAAGCATGCACCATATTGAACAAGGTGTTTTCTTCCTCAGCACTGCGCTTTTCTTTTAGCAACAAATCCCAGCTTCCATTAAAGAGCTCAATCGCTTGTTGTTGATGAATCTCATGCATAATCAACTCCTTTTTCATACCATAACGATGTGCAGATCTTGTGCCAATTATCCAATAATTTTATTAGTTTCATATGGCTTTGTCTGTGCCCGGCTAAGTGGATATGATACCAAACATAAGAACAGCTAACACAAAAGCAAGTACCGCATCCCATTTCTCCCTGTTTTCCCTGCACAACCTAAGTAGTAACTATTAATAGTAGGCAATTTGCATCATCAGGAATTGAGCTAATGTGTAATAATTCTTGACGTGATTGCCAAGCTGTAAAAGATGAAAAAGTATTAAAGACGCATAAGGACACAGAAAAGATGGAACCCAAAGATACAATAGTCACAACAGAAAGTGAGACTAAAACAGTTTCAAACTTTATAAGATTCATTATCGATAAGGATTTGGAAAGCGGCAAGCACAAAGGGATTGTTACAAGATTTCCCCCGGAGCCAAATGGATATCTGCATATTGGACATGCCAAGTCTATCTGCCTGAACTTTGGTTTGGCACGGGACTATAAAGGTCGCTGTCATTTACGCTTCGACGACACTAATCCTGTGAAAGAAGATGTGGAATATGTGGATTCCATTATGGATGATGTCCGTTGGCTGGGCTTTGACTGGAACGAGCATTTATACTATGCTTCCGATTATTTCGATAAGCTGTATGCCTTCGCCGAATACCTGATTGAACAGGGAAAAGCCTTTGTGTGCGATTTAAGCTTGGATGAATTACGGGAATATCGCGGAACACTGACCGTTCCGGGAAAAAAAAGCCCCTATCGTGACAGGAGTGTGGAAGAAAATTTACAACTCTTCAGAGCTATGCGTGATGGTGAATTTCCCGATGGAAGCCGTAGCTTACGAGCCAAGATAGATATGAACTCACCAAATCTGAATATGCGCGACCCTGTGATATATAGGATAAAAAAGACTCATCACCACCGAACAGGCAGCGATTGGCAAATTTACCCGATGTATGATTATACGCATTGCATTTCCGATGCGCTGGAAGGGATTACGCATTCAATCTGTACCTTGGAATTTGAAGATCACAGACCTTTGTATGATTGGTTCCTTGATCAGTTACCCGTACCTTGCCACCCACAGCAGATTGAGTTTGCCAGATTGAACCTAACTTACACGGTGATGAGTAAACGTTTATTGCTGGAATTGGTTACCACGAAATTGGTGAACGGTTGGGACGACCCACGCATGCCTACTATAGCCGGTATGAGGCGAAGAGGCTATCCTGCTGCTGCTATCCGTGAGTTTGCGGATAGAATCGGGGTTGCCAAAGCAAGCTCCATGGTTGATGAAGAGCTACTGCTTTTCTGTGTGAGAGAAGAGCTTAACAAAACAGCGAACAGAGCTATGGCTGTGCTAAACCCGATTAAGTTGACCATCACTAATTATCCCGAAGGTGTTGTGGAAGAAATGGATGCGGATAATAATCCGGAAGACCCCAACGCAGGAAGCCGTAAGCTGAAATTCTCCCGCAACCTGTATATTGAGCGAGAAGACTTCAGCGAAAATCCCCCCAAGGGATGGTTCCGTTTGGGATTGAACAATGAAGTACGCTTAAAACATGCCTACTATATAAGCTGTTATGAAGCTGTTAAAGACGAGCATGGGGATGTGGTTGAGCTACTTTGCACTTATGATCCGCAGTCACGCGGAGGTGGCACAGAAGATGGCAGAAAGGTGAAAGGAACCTTGCATTGGGTATCTGCTCCACATGCCGTTGCTGTGGAAGTAAGATTGTATGACAGGCTGTTCACCATACCGGATTTGGGTGCAATTGAGGAAGGGAAAAGCTATAAAGACTATTTGAACCCGGAATCCTTGGTGATAAACACAAAATGCATGGCTGAAGCCGGCTTGCTTGATGTGACACCGGGAGAGAGCTTTCAGTTCTTGCGTCAGGGTTACTTCACAGTTGATGCCGATACGAAAGAAGGAAAACCTGTGTTTAACCGTGTAACATCCCTTAAAGATAGATGGACGCCCAAGGTAAATAAATAATCTCCGTGGAGGAATCATGATTTACAAAGTTATGCTGATTAAGATTGACCATCGCAGTTCCGAAGCAGGCAAGGTGCAAAGCATCTTAACCAATTATGGATGCAATATCAAAGTAAGGCTTGGCTTGCATGAAGTATCAAAAGAATTCTGCGCCAACGATGGACTGGTTGTTCTGGAAGTGGAAGGAAAGCAGGAAGAGATTAGTGCTATGCTGGAAGAACTGAACAAAGTGGATTATGTTCAGGCAAAGTTTATAGAGATGTAAGCTATTTCCAACGATACTTGCCCAGAGTACCGCGAATGGCATAGAATATGAACTGAGCGGGAAAAAGCAGTATTTGCACAGGATATAAGGCACCAAGCTTAGCTCGGCTGATCAGATGCAAATGATGAACGCTGAGGTAAAGCTCGGTGCCTGTTTTTATCAATAGGCACATAAGCGCTACCACGCTTGCTTCTCCCAGGATGAGCAGAGCAATTTGGTAATAGAACAGAACGAAGTATAAAAACACAAAAAGGGATAAACCCTGTAACCACCATGGATGAAGGAAGAACTTGGAAGCTCTGCGGATATTGGTGTGGTGATGTTTGATGGCATCTGTTCCATCGATGGAACAGATATGCATTTGGGGCGAACAGTTGTAGGCTGCCTTGCGGATATGGGGCATCATCTTCATCAGTAAGAGGTCATCATCACCCGAGGCAAAATGACCTATGCCGTCAAAACCACCGCTTTTGATAAAGATGCTTTTGCGATACACCATGTTGCAAGCCATGCTGGTGAAAGGAATGTGGTAATACAGCCCTGCACTTGCCAGAGCATAATACACACTGCGCTCGAAGTTCTTCATCCTCCAGATGCTATCTTCAGGCTTCCGCTTGATAATAGAATAACTGAGCAGGTAATCCACATCATTAGTCATAGCACGATTTATCTCACTCAACCAGGTGGTGGGGACAAGGCAATCTGCATCCGTGAAGGCAAGAATATCATGCTTGGCTGTCATTATTCCCTGCTGAATGGCTGCTTTCTTACCAATTATCTGGGGTGAATCATGATAGTGGTTGATGAGTTTCATATTGGGGCACAGGCTTTGGGACTCAAGATATTCCTTGCTTCCATCGGTGGAATGGTCGTTGATTAAAATAATCTCGAAGCATTCCTGAGGGTACTCTAACTCTGCAAGGGAAGCTAATAAACGAGGAAGATTGTGAAGCTCATTCTTTGCTGCAATAATAATGCTGATGCTCTGATGTTCATGAGGCTTATGCTTGGCTCTATCCTCTTTTGCGATATGAGTTACTCCTCTATCCAGCCATAAGAGGAATGCAGCATATACTGCCGTGGCTATTGGGAAAAACAAGACCATATTGCTTAGATTAGAACCGAATCCGTAGCCTCGATATACTTCGCTATCTCGGGGCTTTGTTCTTTAATCTCTTCGATGCTGCGCCTATGGATATATACTTTGGTCGGACTTTCCTTTTCAATGTAGTTCAAATCCAAGATAACCGCTTGGGTAAACAAATCGCGGAGAATCAATTGAACAGAATCAAAGTTGTTTTTAAGAGTGATTAAGTTGGCATTTGTATCCAGAGTAAGGCATAGCTTCGCTCCCTTTACTTCTTTGCTCATGGCTTTTTCCAAAGCAATTCCCGCCATGTTGCTAACCTTTTTTGCTCTGGCAACAACCCGCTGCCAAACAGAATCCACATTCTCTTGAGTGAATTCCAGTTTAGTAACTTCCGGTTCTGGTATCGTAGGGTGCTCAACAGGTTTGTGCACTTGGTTAATCAGCGGTGAGGAATTGTTTTTACGGGGAGCATCAGAAATAGTGTTATTTCGGACAGAGGAAACGACACCGTTTTTAATTTGGCTTAACATCGCCGCTATATCATCAAGTTCATCGAGCTTGCACAGCTTTATCATCAGTGCTTCCAGAATCAGATAAGGGTTGCTGCTGCTCTTTAAGTCTTGCTTGGAGGCGATAAGATAACTCATGATGTACATCAGTTTATTTTGCGGGAACATCTCACCCAACTCATCAAAGATGGGTAACTCCTCAGGGTTGATGTCCTTAATCTCAACCTTAAGTTTCCTCAACATGAGAATCCGGATAAACTCCAACATATTAGATATGAATTCCTGCAGATCCGTGCCTTGTTCGAAAACCTGATGCAGTTCTGTTATTAAT
>CALDSN010000232.1 GCA_937924555.1 uncultured bacterium
GGCATAACCCGGCGGTTTTCAAGACCGCTGCCTTACCAATTAGGACTAATCCTCCCGTTTGGAATTTCCCTTCAATCCTAAGGGCGGGTTTTTGTCAAGAGCTTTCTTTGCGGGAAAGCACTGGTGGAGCTAAGGGGATTCGAACCCCTGGCCTAATGATTGCGAACCATTCGCTCTACCAACTGAGCTATAGCCCCACGCAATCTATAGGCAGCACAGGCATCAAACCCGTGCTGCCATTATGTTTACTGCAAATCTGCAAGCAGGTCTTTTGTCAAGCGAAGTTTTGTGTCCACCTCGCCGAACTTCTCTCTTTCCTTAGCGATAACTTCTTCCTTGGCGTTTGCCATGAAGTTGCTGTTGTTGAGCTTAGAGTTTATACTGCTCAGCTCTTTTTCCAGCTTTTCTATCTGTTTGCCGAGTCTAAGCTTCTCCGCATCAAGATCAATTAAACCGCTTAGGGGCATGAATATCTCAATGTTGCGTACCACTGCCGCAATCGCAGCCTTGGGTTTGTCGATGCCGATTCCACCTGAAATCGCCTTCACCTTTGCCAGCTTACGGAAATATGCCATATAGCTGTCGAACAAGCTCTGCTGCTTATCCTCCGCATAGCGGATAACCAACTCTATCTCCATGGAGGGAGCCAGGTTAAGCTGCTTCCTCAGGTTGCGGATAGCGGTGATGCTCTCCTGCACGAAGCTCATTTCATCGTTGATATCGGGATTCACCAACAGTTTGTTCACCTGCGGGAATTCTGCAACTATCAAAGCCTCTTCCTGCATGTGGAATTCAGCTTTTATCCCCTGCCAAATCTCTTCGGTGATAAAGGGCATGATGGGGTGCAGCAAGCGCATTCCCTTTTGCATCACATCCAACAGCACATACTTGGCGGTCAGCTTGCTTTCCATCTCCGCTTCGGGACGTAACCTATCCTTGGAAAGCTCGATATACCAACTGCAGAATTCATCCCACATAAAGCGGAAGATGGAAGTTGCTGCATCGTTCAGTCGCAGGCTTTCGTAATGCTCGCTTACTTCGGCGGTAACTTCCTGCAACCGGCTGATAATCCATTTATCGGCAAGCTCAAGCTGCAAATCGCTTTCCTTGGGCAAACCTTCTATCTCGCTGATGTTCATCATAATGAAGCGATAGGCATTCCACATCTTGTTGGCAAAGTTCCTGCCAAGCTCTAGCATGCTGTCTGCATAGGCGACATCTGCACCTTTGGGGGTGTTAAAGATCATGGAGAAGCGCAGCGCATCCGCACCTACACTCTTGATGATGTCTATCGGGTCGGGCGAATTGCCCAGGGACTTACTCATCTTGCGGCCAATCTCATCCCGCACCGTTCCGTGCAGCAACACGGTATTGAAGGGGATCATCCCTTTGAAGTGCAAGGTGGACATAATCATCCGTGCCACCCACAGGTAGATAATCTCCGGGGCGGTGATAAGCACGTTGGTGGGCAGATACTTCTGCAGGTCGGCAGTCTCTTCGGGCCAGCCCATAGTGCTGAAGGGCCACAGCCAACTGCTGAACCATGTATCCAGCACATCCTCATCCTGAGTGAAGTGCTTGCACCCGCACACCGGGCATTCAGTGGGCATTTCCTTCGCCACTGCCATGTAGTTACACTGCGAGCAGTAATATGCCGGGATGCGGTGTCCCCACCATATCTGACGGGAGATGCACCAATCGCGGATGTTGTTCATCCAGTGCATATACACCTTTGTCCAGCGTTCAGGATAGAACTTAATCTCACCGCTGTCCACCACTTCAATGGCGCGTTTGGCAAGGGGAGCCATCTTTACAAACCACTGGTCGGAGAGATAGGGCTCGATAACTGTGTCGCAGCGGTAGCAATGCCCCACGGCATGCTCATGATTATCAGTTTTTTCCAGTAAGCCTTGTGCTTCAAGCATGCCAAGCACCTTCTCGCGGCAGGCATAACGCTCCATACCGGCAAAGTCTGCACCCGCAGCTTCGTTCATGATGCCATGCTCGTCCATCACCAAAAGCTGTTCCAGGTTGTGACGCAAGCCAATCTCAAAGTCGTTAGGATCATGCGCGGGGGTTACCTTCACGCAGCCGGTTCCGAAGTCCTTATCCACATAATCATCGGCTATCACAGGTATCTTCCTGCCGGTTAAGGGCAATATAAGTTCCTTGCCTATCAGATGCTTATATCGCTCATCCTTGGGGTTTACGGCAACAGCCACGTCTCCCAGCATGGTTTCTGGGCGGGTGGTGGCAACGGTTACACAGCCATCGCCTTCGGCATAGGGATAGCGGATATGCCATAGCTTACCTGTCTCATCGGCATGTTCCACTTCGTCATTTGCCAGCGCGGTTACGCAGCGCGGGCACCAGTTTATTATATACTTACCTTTATAGATAAGGCCTTGTTCATACAGGTTCACAAACACTTCTTTCACGGCGCGGGATAGCCCCTCGTCCATGGTAAAGCGTTGCCTGTCCCAATCGCAGCTTGCACCCAGCAGCTTAAGCTGGTCTATTATTATGCCGCCTTTCTCGTTTTTCCATTGCCAGATGAGCTCCAATAGCTTTTCTCTGCCAATCTCGTGGCGGTTTTTACCGCTTTTGGCAAGTTCACGTTCCACCACATTTTGGGTGGCAATACCCGCATGATCAACCCCCGGCAGCCATAACGTGGGCTCTCCATTCATGCGGTGATAGCGGACAACGACATCTTGGAGGGTGTTATTCAGCACGTGACCCATATGCAGGATACCGGTAACGTTGGGCGGGGGGATAAGGATGGTGAAGGCAGGTTTTTGCGAGGTTTCATCGGGCTTAAAGTAGCCATGTTCCTCCCAAAAACGATACCACTTGCGCTCAATCTGCTGTGGTTCGTAGGTTTTGTTGATTTCCATTTTGTTTTCCTCTTTTTTGTCGTTGTTAGTCCGCTACTATAGCAGAACTTGCTTAAGCATGAACCAATTCAGGTAAATGGATATGCCGTCAAGCGAAAAGCTGTTTGAGAGGCAGGAGAACCGCTTAAGAAAGAGCTTTACAGCATGAGATAGCTTTTTATCAAAGCATAGAGGTACAGCACCTCATCGTCGGGCAAACCAGCTCCGATATAGTATATCCCCTTTTTGCTCTTGATAATCACCCCTTTGCTGCGCACAAAGCGTTGTAATCTCGCCACAACGGTGGGGGATAGCTTTGCAGGGGAGATGTTCTGAGCCGCAATGCCATAGTCCAGCCCAATAATGCTCTCAGCAGGAAGCTTTATCTTTCTTTTTCCCTTGTCTATCTGCACACCCTGTGCCCCTATTGTGGCTACAATGAAGTAACCCTTTTGGGCAAGATAGCGTTTGATCATGGAGATAAGTGGTAGAATAAAGAAGAACACGCCAACAAAGCTGCCGAAAGCCATCTGCACCGGAGCTGGGGTTGAGGTTTGCACAAAGAATGGCAGCACTTTGCCACCGAAGTATAACGCTATTGTCAGGGGGAAGAGCAGTTCCAGCAGGTTGAAGAGAGAGTATTTCCCATAAGGGATGCTGATGCTAACTCCATCTTCCAGTATTTGGATCACGCTTCTCATCTCCGGGGGTGGGATGATATCCCTGTTATTGAGGTTGGAGTCGTTCTCCTCTCTGGCGCTTTCGGCAGGGAGATGCAATTCTGCATGCTCGCTACTGAGATCCTCGAAAGGATACTGCATAAAATCTGCCACCAGTTTTGCCTGTTCATGCGCTATGCCAAAATCCTGATAGCTTACCAAGCTTAACTCGCCGGAATTGAGCGCTTTCAGCACCAACGCATAAGTATCTGCACTATCAGAATCTCCCGCAATAAACTTAAGTTGCAGCTTGGCATAGTCCTTCATGTTATACATTTTGCCCCGCATGGGTCTCAGTAACCCCCACGCTTCCCAGATACGCCCGTTATTGTTATCCAAGGTAATCCACTTACGCCCGAAAACCAGCCCGCCACCCACGGCACTAAAGACAAGTCCCATGAGGGCAAGTATCGGCCAGACCCTCCAAGATATTTCATCGGCATTGGAGAAAGGAATTATCTGCATGCAGGCAAGCAGCATGAATATGCCAGCCAACAGAAAGGGAAGCCCAAACAATGATAAACATCCGCCACCCCGCTTTATTTCCAATCTACCGGGTCCCACGGGGCTGAACTTCTCGTTAAACTGCATACAAATAACCTCTTGGATTTTATGATAAACGAAGAATTGTGTATCGGTATCTACAGTCAAGCTAAATTCGGGAAATTAAAGGGATGACTGTGAATTGCTCAACGCTCAGAAATGAGGTATAAAGCTCAAAGGGCAACGCAAATGTGAGCTAGTAGTAATCATGAATATGGTGGTTGAAGATGTTAGTGCTAAATATCTTGTATCTTGCCTATGGCTTGCTTATGGGGTTACGCTTGAGATGCGGTTGCGCCTCCCAGCAAAGTGCTGGGCATTGCAACCGCATCTCAAGCGTAACCCCATAAGCAGGGAATAGGGGATATGAGCATGAGAAAATTGCATCAACTATGGTTAAAACGCTTTACAGATTGCAAAAACGGAATGTGAGAAGGGGTAAAAAAACATTGACAGCATAAGTGCGATATTCAGCATAGCACTCAGGATAAAAATGATGAGTGAGACGACAGTTGTAAGATGTTGATACCCGTTAAGAATACTTTGAACAGATATAATCTTAGCTCGCATAATGCCCTTCAGCACTGGGTTTGCAAGGGATATGGGCTAGCAATTCTTTGTTTGGATAATCACATATTCACCCTGCGTGTCATTCACCCGGTTGCTACAAGGTTGTGCAGAAACGCCTATCACGCAGCCTAATCTGAAATAAACAGCTTAACAGGCTAAAGCATAACGTCTTATGGAAAAGATTGCATAAGCGACGGGGCGAAGCTGTAAATAATCAAGAAAACTTAATTCACTCATCCGGAGTGCCCACATGAAATATTTCCACAACATCAAAGCCTATCTTGATGCACATGTGAACCTACGATTCTTTTTGAAGTACACTTTCTTGTTCACCCTGTTGTTGTTAGCTTTGGCATCTTTGGCTTTACACCGGATCATAGCTTTGGAAGCAAACCCGTTCTTCTATGCAAACTTCTAAGCTCAAAGTACTTTTCACCAAGCTGATGCTGCTGGGCTTCGCAGCAATTCTTAGTTTACTGTTGGCAGAATTGGCAGTAGCCAAGGTTATCAAATACCCCTCCTATGGAATGGTCGCTAGCGTAAGGTATCGCAAAGGCGAAAAGTTATGGGGGAATATTCGGAAACCTCATGCAAAAGAATATAATGTGGAAGGCAAAAACCTTGCTAAATTCAATAACTATGGTTTTCCGGGTATTGATATAGATAGCTTGAATAAGCCGATTGTTGTCTTAGGTTCTTCTTTTGTGGAAGCCCTGCAGTACGCTCCTGAACAGATTTCCACTTCGGTTTTTGCATCCGAGCTAAGAAAACGAGGAATGGCACATAACGTGATGAACCTCGGCTGCAGCGGGCACGACCCCTATGACTCCTGGTTTCGCTTGTTATACTTCCGCGAGACCTTGGGCTTTGAAACACAGGATGTAATCTTGGTACTCAATTCGGATAACGATGATTGGTTTACTCGCCATCCCCAGCCGTTGGACTTCTCCAAGCCAGCAGACTTTGGGTCAGTAAACAGCAACATGAAATACAAGATATTGTTGGCAATGAAGAACTTCTCTTCCTTAATTGCTCTCTTAACTGAGGGATCTAGAAGTGGAGAGACAGCAGGCGTGAAAGAGGTTGAAAGCGTTACATCCCCTATACCCCCCAATGATGATAGACATAAAGAGTCGCTATCGGCACAAACGCTTGCTTGTTTGGATGCATTTGACGGTGCTTATGTTAACTTTCGTGTGCTAACGGTTGATGATGATGGATGTTTTAACAACGCATTGCAAGAATATTGTGCAAATAAAGGCATTCCTCTATGTATCACACCAATGGCAAAGCCGGAATACATGATTAACGGAGCGGGGCATTTTAACCTAAAAGGCAATGAATATCTTGGGAAACAGCTATATGCTCTGTTTGCCAAACAAGACATCCAACAACTTAGATAAGTGAGGTAATTATGGCGTATTCACAGAAGGTTAAGAATTCGTATTTAGAGACCCTACAAACTATCAAGGATAACGGGCTGTTCAAGTCCGAAAGGCTTATCTGCGATGTGCAGGGGGCAGATATTGAGGTGGAGTTCCCGGTTGGCAGTGCGCATAAGCAGCTAATCAACATGTGCTCCAACAACTACCTTGGTTTATCCAGCCACCCTGAGATAGTAAAAGCGGCACATGAAGCGCTGGATTATCGCGGTTATGGCTTGTCCTCAGTGCGTTTTATCTGTGGAACTCAGGATATTCACAAAGAGCTGGAAAAGAGGCTTAGTGCCTTCTTGGGCGTGGATGATACCATATTGTTCAGTTCCTGCTTCGATGCTAATGGGGCAGTATTTGAGACCCTTTTGGACGAGAATGACATCATGATTTCAGACCGGCTGGTGCATGCCTCCATTATCGATGGGATGCGACTTGCCAAGGCAGAACATGACACATATAAGCACAGCGATATGGCGCATCTGCGTAAGAAGCTGGAGCAGTATCAAGACCGCCCCCGTAAGATAATCATTACCGATGGGGTGTTCAGCATGGATGGCGATATTGCCAAGTTGGATGAGATTGTAGCTCTGGCGGAGGAGTTTGATGCCATGGTTTTCGTGGATGATTCCCATGCTTCGGGCTTCATTGGTAAAACCGGACGCGGAGTGCATGAGCTTTGTGGAGTGATGGACAAGATAGACATCATCACCACCACCTTTGGCAAAGCCTTGGGCGGTGCATCCGGTGGCTGTGTATCGGGCAGGCAGGAGCTTATTGACCTGCTTCGGCAACGTGGCAGACCATATCTGTTCTCCAATACGCTGGCACCAACCATCACTATGGCAACCATGAAGGTGTTGGATATCTTGGAAGCAAGCACAGAACGCCGTGACAAACTGGAGCGGAACATGAAATGGTGGCGAACTGCGCTCACGGAAGCAGGATTCATTATTGTGAAAGGGGATTCCCCGATTGTGCCGGTGATGTTCTATGATGCCAAGCTGGCTCAAGCCTTCTCCAAAGACCTGTATGACGAAGGTGTTTATGCGGTGGGATTCTTCTTCCCCGTGGTGGCACAGGGTCAAGCACGCATCCGCACCCAGCTTTCCGCTGCGCATGAGATGAGCCATCTGGAAAAAGCGCTGGAAGTGTTCGTTAAGATTGGCAAGAAATACGATATCTTGGGCAAAAGCAAAGAAGAACTATTACAAATCAAGCTATAGAGAGGAAATAATGGAAGAGAAATTGTTGGACTTTATCAGGGACGAGTTCCTGGATGATCCCGATACCGAGATTGATGTGGATACCAAGCTTATATCTGGCGGGATGATAGATTCCTTCTCGCTGGTATCACTGCAAACATTCATCGCCAAGGAATTTGGAAAAAAGATACCTGCTCCGCGCATCACGGCAGCCAGCTTCGATACCGTACGCCAGATGGTGGAGATAATAAACCAGTTCTAATGCGACTCAAGCAAAAGGGGATGATTTGGTAACTTCCATATACTACTTTGCCTACTTGCTACTTGTGGTGCTAGGCTATTGGGCAATACCCGGAAGAATTGGTAAAACCATACTGCTAAGTATAGCGGGTATGGGCTTTATTGGGTATCATAGTGTTGCGACATTGGTCTTTCTGCTGTGTGCCACTTTGCTAAGCTATGCATTAGGCAAGCTGATTGCACAGAGAAAGCACTCTAAGATGTGGCTTGGTATTGGGGTAGGATTGCTGTTGCTGGCTTTGTTCAGCACAAAGTACTTACCCATGTTCAAGCCGGCACTTGAGGGTATATTATCCAAACTCATGGGCGGAAAAGCACTGGAACTGAGGGATGTTATCGTGCCCTTGGGGATATCCTACACTGTTTTCAGGCTTATCAGCTACTTGATAGACGTTCATTGGAAGATAGTTAAGCCGGGGTCATTCATAGACTTCCTTTGCTACACAACCTATTTCCCCATCTTCTTTGCGGGACCGATTGAACGGTTCGAAGCTATGAAGCCCCAATTGGAGGCTGCTGCCACCATCAGTAACGAGCAGGTGAACTTTGGCTATAGCAGGATTGTGTTTGGAGTATTCAAGAAATACGTATTGGTCAATTGGTTGTTTGCTGCGATGGTAAGCCGTGCACATGGCGGAGGAATAGTTGCTGAAGCCATGTATGTGCTGGCTTATGCACTGTTCATCTATCTGGATTTCTCTGCTTATTCGGATATTGCCATTGGCTCTTCTGCGCTGTTGGGCATAAAGATAAGAGAGAACTTCAACAGC
>CALDSN010000233.1 GCA_937924555.1 uncultured bacterium
CGAGATCTGATCGTGACTGGAGTTCAGACGTGTGCTCTTCCGATCTAGGTTGGCAGCAGGATTCGTCCACATTTCTTTCCCTTCACGGAGCCCAGCGCAGAGATGGATATTTCGTGCGTGGTTTGTGGCGGAGCAGGCTGTAGAGTGTGTAAACACTCAGGCTGGCTGGAAATGGGCGGAGCCGGAATGGTTGACCCCAATGTGTTCAAAACAGTGGGGATAGACGCGGAGATATACACGGGTTTTGCCTTCGGACTTGGTATCGAACGCATAGCCATGCTGAAATATAACATTCCCGATATGCGCATTTTGTTCGAGAACGATTTGCGTATGTTGCGCCAGTTCAAAGGAGAATCACGATGAAGATAACACTTGCCTGGCTGAGGAACTATATTGAGCTACCAAAATCCGTTACCGAACTAGAGAAACTGCTTACCTTTGCAGGTATTGAAGTGGAGGGTGTTAAAGAGATTAAAGCCCTTCCCCAAAGCGTTATCAGCGCTCGTGTGATAAGCGCAGAGCCGGTGCCAAAATCTGACCATTTGCATTGTTGCATGGTGGATATTGGCGCATATCCATACCCGGAGAAGACTGCCGATGGCTTTATTCAGGTTATCTGTGGTGCACCAAATTGCAGAGCGGGTTTGATGGCAGTTATTGCCCTGCCCGGAACTGAGCTGGATGGTATCACTATCGCCAAGGCAAAAATCCGAGGGGTGGAATCGCACGGGATGCTTTGCTCCGAAAGGGAACTTGGCATATCCGAAAACCACGCAGGGATAATTGAACTTCCAGCAGATACGGAGATTGGGATAAGCGCAAACGAGCTATACAATCTGCCGGATACCATCTTTGAGCTGGAGATTACCCCCAACCGACCTGATTTGCTTGGCTATATCGGTATTGCCCGCGACCTTACCGCAAAGCTGAATGTTCCCCTTAAGACCCCATCGCTTAATTTGCCCCAGGCATCAGGTGATGCGCACCGTATGCCCCTGAAGCTGATAAACAAGGAGCCGGAGCTGTGCCCCAGGTATATGGCAAGGCTATTTGACAAGGTTCAGATAAAAGAATCGCCCCTGTGGATGAAGTCTGCCTTGATAAAATCCGGCTTGCGCCCCATCAATAATATTGTGGATATCACCAACTATGTATTGTTGGAGTTTGGTCATCCGCTGCACGCCTTTGACTACACAAGGCTTTCCCCTGAAAATGGTTCTGATGTAGCGACGATTGTTATCCGGAAAGCAGATGCCAAAGAGCCTTTCATCGCATTGGATGGCAAGAGCTATACGATGGATGGAGATGAGCTGTTTATCGCGGATGGCGTTAAAGCTTCCGCTTTGGCAGGTGTGATGGGCGGATTGGATTCGGCGATTAGCGATAGCACATCTATGATTGTGTTGGAAAGCGCCGCCTTCCACCCGGGTAGCATCCGTAAAACATCATATAAGCATAAGATTAGCACAGATTCTTCATATCGTTTCGAACGCCATTTGAGCGACCACGCAGTGGACAATGCTTCGCGCAGGGCTACGCAACTAATCTGTGAACTGGCAGAAGCAGAGCTTATAGATGTGGTTCATGACAATTGGGAAAAGCCTTCAGAGCCGGTGGTTTTGGGGATTAGACCTAAGCGTTATGAGCAGGTTATCGGTTACACCCTTATTGGAGAAAGAATTCGAGAATATCTGGAGAAACTGGGATTGAGCTTCGTTTCTATGGATGATGATGCCCTGTATTTCAATATTCCTCCATATCGGGTGGATTTGGAACGCGAGATAGACCTGATTGAAGAGCTTGCCCGTTTGGATGGCTATGATAAGGTTCCTCAAAAGACTCTTCCCGGAAGAATTATGGATCGCCATGCATACCGGATTAAACGGCAGATGAGCGATTATGTAGTTTCCCGAGGATGCTTTGAGACACTGAATTACAGTTTTTCAGACCCTGAACTGATGCTTAAACTGGGTTACAAAGCAGATGACGTGCAGATGAACATGGTGAAGCTACTTAATCCCCAGAGCGGAACAATGAGCGTGATGCGCACTTCGCTGATACCCCATTTGTTACAAAACCTTTCCTACAACATAAACCGTGGGGAGAAGAATGTTAAGCTCTTCGAGATGGGCAAAACCTATGAAGTAGTGGACGGAAAACGCTGTGAACCGACTTATCTCTCTGCTGCCTTAACGGGTTGCATCAGGGATGAACATTGGCAGGAACAGCTTGTTCAATTGGGAGTTAGCTATGTTCGGGGGATGATGGATGAGTTATTATCCTTGTGCTCCCTTACTGAATATTGCACCGAAGCGATATGCGTCCCCTTCCTCAGCGACGGACAAGGCATAGCGTATCGGGTGAAGGGTGAGCTTGTTGGTTATTGGGGCAAGTTATCCGCCCCTGTGGCAGAGAGCTTTGGGATAAATCTGATTGACCTGAAGCAGGAAGTATGGATACTTACGGTAAACGCAGATTTGGTGGCTAGGCTAACCAGAGATAACAAACTGAAGTATGTGCCTATTCCGCGCTTCCCCGCCATAACCAGAGATATGTCCTTTTTAATTGATAATAGTATAAGCTACTCGGACATCGTGTGTTGCATCACATCTGAGAATTCCGGCTTGATAGGCGAAGTTAAAGTATTCGATGAGTATCGCGGTAAACAGGTGCCTGCAGGATACCGAAGCCTTTCGATTCGGGTGAGATTCCAAGACGCAGAAAAAACATTGACAGATGAACAGGTAGATCAACTCTTAGCTAACATCAAGCTGAGATTAACAGAAAAATGGCAAATAAACTTGAGGTAATAAGTTATGGAAAACCCGGTAGTAAATTTACAAGATAGAGTTCAGAAACTGATAGACCAATACACCCAGGATAAGAAAAGACTTGAAGAAATGGAAGCCCTGAACAAGCAATTAACCGAAGAGAACTTCCAACTATTCAGCCAGATTGAAGAAAGCAGCCAGTCCAACGAAGAGCTTAGCGTGAAGTATAATGCTCTTCAACAGGAATTTAACAGCCTTGAGAGCAAGTATAACGAACTGCAAAAGATGCTTACAGGTTTTGAGAGTATCGCCGCAGGTGCTATCGAAAAGATAGACAGTATCTTCCCCACATTTGAGGGTGGAGAATAAACCATGCAATCGGTGGAAATCGAGATTTACGGCAGACGTTTTCGGCTGCGTAGCGACGATCCCCTTCGTACCAAACGAGTAGCAGACGAGATAAATCGTCAGATAGGGGAATTGAACGAGAACTACGAAAATCTTGATTTCACCAAACTACTGTTGTTGATTTGCCTTCAGCAACAGGAGCAAGTTCTGATGTTAGGCGATAAGAATAATGAGCTTAGCGCTGATTTAGAACGCATGAACCAAATGATTTCGATGATAATACCAGAAGTATAAATGCCTGCAGAACCCGTGATATGAGTTGCATAAAAGCTAATAATGTATCGGGAATCAAGCCATGAGTGGCATGCGCGCCGGCACAGACCGGATACATAAAGCTCACAAGGTAGATGCCCACTTAATGCTTGGCTTTGTAAGGACAAGCATACACGGTTCATGCGGGCACATTAATTCGCTTTGGGAAACCAAGGCTTCATAGATGCAAAAAGAAGGAATGATTCAATGCAAATGATGAACCCCTACCTTGCGCTGGGAATTGGGCTGGTATTGGGCTTTGTGGCTGCTTTAATAATCTACATGATACGCCGCAACAGCACATTTAAGCTAATCTCCCAAGCTAATCAAATTGCTGAAGACATCAAAAAGGATGCCAAACACGAAGCCGAGAATGCCAAGAAAGCTGCCATTCTGGAAGCCAGAGAAGAATGGTTTAAGCAGAAACGCATTATGGATGAAGAGATAAAAGAACGTCAGAAAGAGCTTAGAATTCAGGAAAAGAAGTATAACGAACGCCTTGGCAGCCTGGATAAACGCTTGGACTCACTTGATAAAAAAGAAACTAACCTCACCGAACAAGAAAAGAAACTTAAAGCCAAAGAAGAAGAGCTTAGCAATAAGAAACTTGAATATGACCAGATTGTTGCCGAACAAAAGACTAAGCTTGCCGAGATTGCAGGTTTAACCCGCGAAGAAGCTGTTGCCAGGCTGCGCGAAGAGCTGATAACCCAGGCAAGAAATGTGGCAGCTAATGATGCGCGTTTGACTATTGAACAGCTGAAACTGGATGCCAGTAAGAAAGCCGCGGAAATACTTTCCACTGCGATTCAACGGATGGCGGTTGATCATGTTTCCGAAACCACGGTCTCTGTAGTATCTCTGCCTTCGGACGAGATGAAGGGAAGAATAATTGGTCGTGAAGGTAGAAACATACGCACTTTCGAGAAAGCCTCGGGAGTAGATTTGATTATTGACGATACCCCTGAAGCTGTGGTGTTGTCTTGCTTCGATCCCGTTCGTCGGGAGATTGCCCGGTTATCGCTGGAAAAGCTCATCTCTGATGGCAGAATCCATCCCGGTAGAATTGAGGAAGTAGTAGCAAAGACCACCAAAGAAATGGAAGAGACCCTCATGAAGATTGGCGAAAAAGCCGTTTTGGAAACCAATATTCATAATATCTCTCCCAACCTTATCAAGGTATTGGGACGCCTGCATTATCGCACCAGTTATGGTCAGAATGTGTTGCAACACTCCATCGAAGCAGCTTGGATTTGTGGTATCTTGGCCGCAGAACTGGGATTGGATCAAGAGATAGCCCGTAGAGCAGGG
>CALDSN010000234.1 GCA_937924555.1 uncultured bacterium
ACCACCGAGATCTACACTCTTTCCCTACACGACGCTCTTCCGATCTCGCTGCGGGAAGCTTCGCCATCCGCGTATGGACAGGCGGCACAGCCACTGAACCGGGAACTTTGGTAGTGGATCAGCCTTTCACCCCTGTTGTGGATACCTGGAATACGGTAAACTTAAGCAGCCCGGTGCCCATCAGCGGAACACAGGAACTGTGGTTTGGCATGCACTGTATGGTGCAAACAGGTTATCCTGCAGGCTGTGATGCAGGTCCCGCCAATAACGGCTTCGGCAATATGATTTACTGGAACGGAGCTTGGACAACTCTGTATAATCTTTCCGGAACCCTAAACTATAATTGGAACATCCAGGGCTATGTGGGCAGCTATCCGCCAAGTTTGTTGACTGCTTTGCATCCCCTTAGGAACAAACCCTTAAGCCCCATCACCGATGCCGGAAACCGTATTTGTGAGGGGAGCTTAACTAGGGGTGCTATCCGGGAACCTCTTCCCTTGGCAGATATTGAACCAAGCCGCTCACTTTTGGGTTACAGGGTATGGCGTTTACAAGCGGAAAACCAAGGCAATGAAACAACATGGACAAGCATCTCCCCAAACATAGTTACTGCCACTTCCTTAACGGATACCGGCTGGAACTCCCTTGCCAATGGCAACTATAAATGGGCGGTAAAAGCGGAGTACACCGGGGGCTTGTTATCCGCGGCAGCATTTTCCAACACGCTTGTCAAGGGCAGTCCCACCGGTACTCTCCAGGGAATTGTGCGTAATAGTTCGAATCTGCCTATAATGGGGGCTACAATCACCTGTGGAACCTTTACGGGTACCACCAACTCAGCCGGGGTATATTCCATCGTTGTTCCACAGGGAACTTACAGCGTAACCGCAAGCTTTGCCGGATATGCATCTTCAACCCAGTATGGGGTGGTGATAAACTCCAATCAAGTCACCACGCAGAACTTCGTGCTAACAACCTCCTCAAGCACCTTCCAGGATAGTTTTGAAAGCTATGCCGATTTTGCCCTAAGCTTTGCTCCCTGGACTCTGGTGGATGTAGATATGGTCCAAACTTATGGATTCACCGGTATAACATTCCCCAATTCCGGTGCACCAATGGCATACATTATCTTCAATCCGAGTGCCACCACTCCTGCTCTGGACACCTCTGCGCATTCCGGAGCCAAGATGGCTGCCTGCTTTGCCTCCAACCTTCCGCCCAATAACGATTGGCTTATTTCTCCCCAAATAACCGGGGCAACTGAGTTAAAGTTCTGGGCACGCTCCTATGTGGCAGATTACGGTCTGGAACGCTTCAAGGTGGGGGTCTCCACCTCCGGTTCTGCTCCGGCAAGTTTCACCATCATCAGCGGAGCGAACTACATTCAAGCTCCCACCACCTGGACGGAATACACCTATAACCTCACCCCCTATGGGAACAGCCCCATCTATGTGGGTATTCAGTGCGTTTCCAATGATGCGTTCATTCTCTTTGTTGATGATGTATCCATCAATGGTGGTTTCAACCCTCCTCAAGACCCCTTTGGCACTCCGGTTACTCTCCCCACCAGCATGTCAGTAGTGGCAGGGGTTGTTATAGGCGAAGTACAAGCCTCCAACGGGGATGTGCTGGCTGCTTATGTTAATGTTAATGGAACTCCGCAGCTACGAGGCAAGCAAAGCGTTCAGGTGTTGAACGGCGTGGCAGGCTGCATTATCCAGGTTTATACCGAAACAAGCGGAGAGAGCATCAGCTTCAAGCTGTGGGATGCCTCTGCCAACCAAATAATCACTTCGCTCACCTCCTTGGCATCCATCGTCAACGGTACGGTTGGCAGCACGGGGAATCTCTTTATGATAGATTTCGCCGCTCCGGTAACTCAAAACATTACACTTACCAGCGGTTGGAATCTGATGTCTCTCAATGTATCCCCTGCTAATCATAACATCTCTTCGCTCTGTGCTGCCCTTTCCGGTATTGTGCAGCAGATTAAGGGCACGGATGGCATTTATATCCCTAATAATCCCTATTCCACTCTTACTGCCTTGACTGATGGAAAAGCCTATAATTTCTTGCTAAGCTCTGCAGTAAACTGGAGCGTTACGGGATTGCCTATCCCTGCCTCCACTCCTTTGCCTTTACAGGACGGCTGGAACATGGTGGCGTATCTGCCCCAGACTGCCATGCCTGTCACCAACGCAACCCAAAGCATAACCGAGTGGGTGCAACAGGTTAAAGGTACGGATGGAGTGTACATCCCCAATAATCCATATTCTACCTTAACTGCCATGTTCCCCGGTAAAGGCTATTGGATTAAGCTTAACGGTGCCCACAACCTGGTTTATCCTTCCCGCAGGGATGCGGCAATTGCAGAAGCAGCCTCTCCTGTAGCTCGCAACCTTCCTGAAGTGAAAGTTCTACCTACCAGTATGACCCTGTTAGCTAAGTGCGATGGTGCAGAGACGGGAGATATCCTGCTTGCCAGGGTAGGCGGAGAACTGCGTGGGGCAGAGCTGTTCGTCGCTCCTGAAGGCAGGTCTGCGGCACTGCTCCAGATTTACACCGAAACAATCGGAGAAGTGATAAACTTCAGCATCCTGCAGCCCAATGGCACTGAACTTCCCATAGATACGGTGCTAAGCAGCCAGCCCGGTACAAACTTGGGTGTATATCCAAACTTGTTCAATCTGGAGCTGAAGGCTGGTGCTGAGGATACTGTCCCCATCCCCACAGAGCTTGGCAGTTGCTATCCCAATCCTTTTAATCCCAGCACCACGATAAGCTTCAGTGTGGCAAACGATAACTGCCCGGTGAGCATCGAGGTATATAATCTTAAAGGGCAGAAAGTGCGCACTTTGCTTAGTTCATCTTTACCCAAAGGTAAGCACAGCGTGGTGTGGAATGGCAAGGACGATGCAAACGAAATTGTGGCTTCGGGCGTCTATTTTATTCGCATGAATACACCTGCCTATCACAAGACAACAAAAGCACTGCTATCAAAGTAAAACTATGTGTAGATATATATTAGCAACTTGGATGATGATTGGATTCACAAGGCTTCCTTGTGATCATTACCTGATCATTACCTGATCATTGCATACTAAACAGGTAATGATCAGGTA
>CALDSN010000235.1 GCA_937924555.1 uncultured bacterium
ACGAGATCTGATCGTGACTGGAGTTCAGACGTGTGCTCTTCCGATCTCATCGCTGACTTGTGGCTACTTTAACATCAGCGGCTAACTGGTTTGGGACAGAGAGCCTTAGTTTCACAGTCAGCGATGGCTCATTGACAGCCAGTGCCTCTACGAATGTTATTGTTACTCCGGTCAATGACCCTCCCACTATATCGTTACCGGCATCATTCACCTTTGCAGAGGATGGGAGCATAAGCATCAATATGGCTAATTATGCGAGTGATGTGGATAGTGCAACCTTGACCCTTACTGCGTCTGGTAACACACATGTAAGCGTATCCATAAACGGCATGATGGTAAGCTTGGGAGCAGAAGCTGATTGGAGCGGAACGGAGGCAATTACCTTTACCGTTAATGATAACGTATCGAGAGACTGTTTAACAGAAAGGGCTACCGATAATGGGCAATCTCGCTTGATTGCTTCTGCAACAACAAACATCATCGTGAGTCCGGTTAATGAAGCACCCTCAATTACATTACCATCATCCTTCACCTTTGCCGAGGATGCCAACCTTGTGGTTAACATGGCAAGCCTGGTTAGCGATGTGGACAGCCCAAATCTGACAATCACCGCACAGAACAGTGCACATGTGTCTGTAGCCATGAATGGACTTGTGGCTACTTTAACATCTACGGCTAACTGGTTTGGGACAGAGAACCTCAGTTTCACGGTAAGCGATGGCTCATTGACCGCCAGTGCTTCTACGAATGTTATTGTTACTCCGGTCAATGACCCTCCCACTATATCGTTACCGGCATCATTCACCTTTGCAGAGGATGGGAGCATAAGCATCAATATGGCTAATTATGCGAGTGATGTGGATAGTGCAACCTTGACCCTTACTGCGTCTGGTAACACACATGTAAGCGTATCCATAAACGGCATGATGGTAAGCTTGGGAGCAGAAGCTGATTGGAGCGGAACGGAGGCAATTACCTTTACCGTTAATGATAACGTATCGAGAGACTGTTTAACAGAAAGGGCTACCGATAATGGGCAATCTCGCTTGATTGCTTCTGCAACAACAAACATCATCGTGAGTCCGGTTAATGAAGCACCCTCAATTACATTACCATCATCCTTCACCTTTGCCGAGGATGCCAACCTTGTGGTTAACATGGCAAGCCTGGTTAGCGATGTGGACAGCCCAAATCTGACAATCACCGCACAGAACAGTGCACATGTGTCTGTAACAATGAATGGACTTGTGGCTACTTTAACAACTACGGCTAACTGGTTTGGGACAGAGAACCTCAGTTTCACAGTCAGCGATGGCTCATTGACAGCCAGTGCTTCTACGAGCGTGGAGGTTACTACAGAAAATGATGCTCCTAGTATCAGTCTACTTCCATTATATCAATTCATGGAAGATGAGACCCTAATGCTGGATTTATCGGATTGCATAAGCGATGTTGATTCGCAAGATCTCAGTTTAGCTGTTAGCGGTAATGGATTTACTCACTGCACAGTTGACGGTTATACCTTGCTGTTTAGTGCTGATCCAAACTGGTTCGGTTCGGAACAGTTAACAGTCACCGTAAGTGATAGCCGAACCCGCCTAAGCAGTTCCACCATCACAACAATTCTGGTCGAACCCGTAAATGATCCACCTCAAATTGTTTCCTACAATCCTGCCACTAGCGAGATAGAAGCCCTTGCTAACAGTAGTGTTAGCTTTACTGTGGAAGCCACGGATATCGACAGTCAGCTTAGTTATCATTGGTTTGTTAATGGCGAGGAACTTAGCGATAGCTCCTCTTCCTGCAGCTACTTCTTTTCACAATCCGGGACCTATGCCGTATCGGTAAAAGTTGCGGATGAAGGTGTGGAGCTTATGCACGAGTGGTCAGTTTTGGTGCCGGTAGGAGTGGATGATCCTGAATTATGCCCGACCACCACACAGTTGTATCCCATATACCCCAATCCCTTCTCCGAACAAAGTACCATCAGTTTCAGCCTCAAGGAAGCGGCTTATACCACTATTCAAGTGTATAACGCCAAGGGTCAACTGATAAAGACCTTGTGCGACTCCCAACAAACTGCAGCACAGCACAAGCTATGCTGGGATGGAAAGGACGACAGCGGACAAAGCGTGGCAAGCGGAGTGTATTATGTCCGCATGCAGTGTTTCGGCGATCTGTATATGGTTAAAGCCTTGTTGATAAAGTAATATCCAACCTTCCCTCTACCCATAAAGGCAGGCTTATGGCCTGCCTTTTTTTGGTAGATTAACTCTCTCTTGGAGGCATTGCATGATCATTGCATGTTTATTACGGACAAAACATGCAATGATTAGGTAATGATTATGCAATTCAAGCAAGGGGCAAGCTAATGTTCCTTGACAAAAAACTATTGTAGTTTAGCATGTTAGCATCGAGCTATATAACACGGAGTAAGGAGTTTAGTATGCCGGATAGCACTATGGTCGATCCCTCTGCCTGGGCGGGAATGGTGGAAAAAGCAGTTCCCGTAGTAGTCAGCTATGGTTTCAAGTTACTCGCAGCCATTCTTATTTATCTGGTGGGAAAGTGGGTGGCAAAGCTCATCACGGAAATGCTACGCAAGCTTATGTTACGTAGCAAAGTAGATGCCTCATTGGTGGGCTTCGTGTGTAACCTGATTTATGCCGTATTGCTTATCTTTGTGGTGATTGCGGCCATCGGTAAAATCGGAGTGCAGACCACTTCGTTCATTGCCATTATCGGTGCTGCAGGTTTGGCGGTAGGTATGGCGTTGCAGGGCTCACTGTCCAACTTCGCTGCCGGGGTGATGCTCATCCTCATGAAGCCCTTCAAGCTTGGAGATACCATCACTGCTGCAGGGGTTACGGGTAAAGTGTACGACATCGGTGTGTTCCACAGCGCAATTTTAACCAGTGACAACCGTAAGATTATCGTCCCCAATGCCAAGCTCTCAGGCGATTCCATCACCAACTTCACCGCTATGCCGACGCGTAGGGTGGAGCTTAGCATCGTGGTGCCGGGAAGCACCGATATCGGGATGGTGCGTGAGCTGCTGATAGCTGTAATCGGAACGGAAGATAAAGTGCTACCTGAACCGAAGCCCTCGGTTACCGTCAGCTCTGCCAATGCTGCGGAGATTAGCCTGGATATATTTGCTCATGTTAACAACGACGATTTGAGCAGCGTGAAGAACTCCCTGACGGAGAAGATAAAGATAGCTCTTAGTGTAAAGGGGATCTGGGTTTAAACCCGTCTTGCCCGCAACAGAAACCAAGTTCCCATCACCGCGGTAAGCACGTCTTGGATGATGAAGAGGCTCAGGGTGGCAGATACTGCCTGCTCGGCACTGATGCCTGCAGTTTTCAGGAAGTGGATGGCGAAGCTCTCCCTAAGCCCCAAGCCCGCAAAAGTGATGGGGATGGAGTTTGAGAATTGGGTTAATGCCATGCGGATGGTGCTTTGCCACCATGCAAGCGGGACGAAAGAATTCAGGATTAACCAGTATTGTAGATAAGTTACACAATTGGCGGCTATTTGCACGCTCATCATCCGCGGAGCCAGCTTGGCGAAGGGAGCTTGCAGATAGCGCCAGTTTTTGTTGCTGCCCAGAATGAGATACACAAAGAGGGGCAGCAAGAGGCACAGAAGCAGGATGCCAACTCCCAAAACTCTGTTCAGGTTGGGGTAATAGAGCAGGGCGGCAATGGCAGCAAGAGTCCAGGTTCCCCAGCTCATATAGCTGCGCTCCAGGGCGGTGCTCCAGAAAGACGCACTGCGGCTGCTGTTGCGAATAAAGAATATCTTGCCCATTGCTGCGTGACCACCGGGCATGGCGAAACGCAGGGGTAAGCCAATCATGTAGGAACGGAAGATTTGAGCTTTGTCCACTACGAAGGAAGGGTTTATCTTAAGTGCGCTGCTCCAGTTGATGATTTGCAACAGGTGACGCAGGATAGTTAGCAGGATAAGCAGCAGTACAAGAGCGGGAGACATCGCCAGAATGTCACGAAATGCACCGCCGAAATCTATCTTGCCGGCAATGCGCCACAGAATGTATATGCTAATGCCAAGCTTAGCCAGATAGAGAAGGATTTTACCGCTGCGATTAAGCTTGATGATTGGCTCCCGAAAGCTATTTACCGAACTTGGCGAGTGTATGCTGCAAGGCTTTGTCTATCAGTTCCTGAGGGGGAGCAGCGATGAAGCCATCATCCATCATCTTGTGGCAAAGGGCACGGGTGCGGTCGATATCCGTTTTAACCATGGCAAACACCTGCTCACGACTGAGCGGGTTTCTTGCCACGCCGTCCGCAATTGCCTGCATGGCAACATCGGCTGCTTCGTAGGCAAATACATCCACTTCGTCCATCTTGGGCACGATATCGTCAGGCGTTATACCACGGCGTTCGGCGTACGAAGCGAGGGACTTTGCTGCAGCAATAGCCATGTTGTCCGTAATTTTGGAGGCTTGCACGCACAACGCACCCTTCAGGATGCCGGGGAAACCGCAGGAATTGTTTATTTGGTTCGGGAAATCGCCTCTACCGGTGGCGACAATATAGGCTCCCGCTGCCTTGGCGTCATACGGATATATCTCGGGAACAGGATTGGCGCAGGTGAACACGATGGACTTCGCAGCCATCTTGCTTATCCACCGTGGTTTGATTGTGTGGGGACCGGGAGTGGAAAGCGCAATCAGCACATCCGCATTCTGCATGGCATCATCCATGCTGTCTATACACTTGGGGTTGGATACCTTTGCCAAAGCCCACTGTTTGTACTTGCTGGGGTCGTCGGCAATATCCTTGCGCTTGAGGTGGAGCGCACCCTTGCTGTCAAACATTATCAGCTTGGCGGGATCCATCCCGCTTTGCAATAGGAAGCTGGCAATGGTGGTGTTGGATGCGCCTGCACCGTATAACACGCAACTGATGTTGCTTAGCTCCTTACCGGCAAGCTTCAAGGCATTTATCATCCCCGCTAAAGTAACACAAGCAGTGCCTTGGGCATCATCGTGCCACACAGGGATGTCGCAAGCATCGCGGAGTTCGTCCAACACTTGGTAGCAATTGGGTTGGGAGATATCCTCCAGATTAACAGCTCCCACGCTTGGTTGGAGCATCTTAACAAAGTCTATAATCTTGCGCGCCTCAGGTTTTCCCGCTTCATCACGGCTGTCCATGCAGAGGGCTATGGCATCGCAGGCACCTAGGTACTTCATCAGCATTGCTTTTCCTTCCATAACTCCCAATCCACCGGCTTTACCACAATCTCCATCACCAAGCACACGGGTGGAGTCGCTTACTACTGCAACAAGGTTGGCTCGGTTGGAGAGAATGAAAGAACTGTGGATATCATCGCGGATAGTGGTGGATACAGCCGACACACCGGGGGTGTACCACACATTGAACCAGTTAAAGCCCCAAATGCCGGATTTGGGAAGGGTTTGCATCTTGCCCTTATAGAAGGTATGCATGCTGAGGGAAAGCTGCTTAAGAAAGCTTGTTTGTGCGGCTGCCACGTCTTGAGCAGCAAAGAGCGAGGCAAACACCTCGGAGAGATTGGCAAGGTCTGTCGATATTTGTTTCATTATCCAACCTTTGTTCATCAAGATAGGGTTATTGCTTTGGGCTGGGTGTTTTTGTCAAGCGGGGATTAGTAAACCTTTGTTGAGACAAAAAAAACGGGTATCCGAAGATACCCGTTTTTTAAGGACTGCGCTAATGTGTTTTTCAGCTTTGCTTATTTGCCGGCAGGAGCAGCAGGAGCAGCAGGAGCGTCGGCTGCGGGAGCAGCTGCGGCGGCTGTATCTACTGGAGCAACTTCTTCGACTGGTGCTGTTTCGTCTGCGGGCTGTTCCACTTTGGGTTTGCAAGCAGTAAGCACGACGCTGATGAGCATCATAGCGAGTAAGGCGATCAAGATAGCTTTTTTCATTGTTTTTCCTCCATAAGTAAATTCCCTCTATAGGGGGTCACTTAGGTTTTGTTTATTTTTGTTATGGGTTTTTTTGGCAAGATACAAAAACTTTGCCGATGTTCTATTTGAAGGCGAAAGGCGCTGAACCCTTTACTGTCCTTCACACAGTCCTTAGTCACATCTATATACTACGTAAGATTGGAGCACTGTTTCATAAACCTATATTCTTGGCAAGTTTTTTTTTCACAGGGCGATGTCCAAGCCTGCATGAACCATGCCCAAACCAATTCTACTAAAGCGTTTATCACGATAACCGAGGCCATATTCCAAGCCCATAATACCCAAGCGTGTTTTAAGCTTTATCCCTCCACCCAAGCCGAAAATATCCGCTTTCAACCTGTTATCTGCCTTTCCCAAATAGCCTTGATCGAAGAACATATATACTCTGGAATCTGGATTTAAACGGTATCGCAGTTCATAGT
>CALDSN010000236.1 GCA_937924555.1 uncultured bacterium
TATTATTCAGATAGTATAAAGAGATGGAGGAATAAATGATATTTACTCTTACTGCTGAACCACGAAACACCGTTAAAAAGTCAGATTTAACGAATCTGAGAGCCAGAGGATTGATCCCCGCGGTGATATATGGCAATGGAATCGCTAATGTGTCTATTAGCATCAAAAAGGCAGAATTCACCCAGCTATTCAAGAAAAGCTTCAAAGAAGTAAGCTTCTGGGAAATTGAAGTTGCCGGAAAGAAGTATCACACCATATTGAAAGAGAAGCAAGTGCATCCTGTAAGCCGGAACTTCTTGCATCTGGATTTCCAGGTGGTTGATGCTGCCGCCATGATCGAACTGGATATTCCCATCAATTTCGTGGGTGACGCCATTGGGACAAAAGAAGGCGGAATGCTGGACATTCAAACCCATAGTGTGAAAATTAGCTGCAAAGGAACTGAGATTCCGGAAGGCTTAAGCCTGGATATCAGCGATTTGAAAGTTGGTGATTCCAAACACGTGCGCGATCTGCCCAAAGGTTCATGGCACTACATTGACCATGCCGATGTAACCCTTGCCGTGGTGCATGCAAAGAAAGTAGAAGCACCCAAGGAAGCAGCCGCTGCTCCCGAAGCTGAAAAATAGCCTGCAATGAAGCTCATTCTCGGGTTGGGAAATCCGACCAATGAGTATCGACACACCCGGCATAACATTGGCTTCATCTGCTTGGATAGATGGGCAGAGAAGCATGGCAAGAGTTTTTCGCACGAGAAATTGTTTGATTCTCTGGTGGTGAAGGACACAGTTCTTTTAAAGCCTAATACGTTTATGAACCGGTCCGGTGATGCGCTGAAAGAAGCGCTGTCCAGGTGGAAGACCACGGAAACGATGGTTATATACGACGATCTGGAACTGGATACAGCAGTTCTAAGAATCCGCAATGGTGGTGGTGACGGTGGTCATAACGGTATGAAGTCACTATTTACTATAACTCCTCCGGGTGAGTTGAAGCGGATCAGGATTGGCATTGGGCGAAACAGCGAATATGATGTATCCGATTATGTTCTCGGTAACATTAGCGATGAGGAATGGGAACTACTTAATCCGGTTCTCACTCAAGTGAGTAAGTTCGTTGATACCTTTATTAAATATGATTTCAACCAAGTGTTGAATGATTATAGTACATGGAAAAAATCCTATTCCGGTGCAAAAGGTGCCGGAATCATTAGTCCAAAGGAGGAAAAGTAATGACAAAGGATTATGAACTGATGGTGATACTATCACCTCGTCTTAATGCCGACGAAGCAAATGCCTTGAATGACAGCATTCTGGCACAAATTGTGGAGAATGGCGGAGAGATAATCAAAACCGATCCCTGGGGAAGACGCATGCTTGCTTACCCCATTGAGAAGTTCCAGGAAGCTTACTACTATGTAAACTACTTCAAACTGGATACTCAAGTAGTAAAGACCCTTAAGCGTCTTTACAACATCAACGAGAACATACTGCGCCACATGTTTGTTGCCCGCGGCGAATAGGGAGGAGAAATGGCAGATCTGAAACTCCCTCGTATAAACAAGATAATCGTCAGTGGCAGAATCGGTAACGAGATTGAGCTGAAGTATACCCCCAAGGGTACTCCGGTTGTTCGCTTCGTTATCGCCAATGATCGCAACTACAAGGATGAATCTGACCAGTGGCAGACAGTCACAAGCTGGATTGATTGCGTAGCTTGGAATAGATGGGCAGAACTGATCGCCAACCAAACTCACAAAGGCAGCGCAATTATTGTTGAAGGACGTGTTGACACCCGTAATTGGACAGATCAAACCAATGTGAAACACAAATCTACCGAAGTTGTTGTGGATATGATTCATGTGTTGGAATGGAAAGCCCGTGAAGATGGCAATGTGCATCATGACAGTGATGCTCCATTGCCCTCCGAGGATTCTGCTCCTCACAGTGCAACAAATGATGATGTTCCATTTTAAGGAGAAGATTAAAGATGAATATGACCGATAGAAAGAAGAAATTCACTCGCAAGAAATACTGCAAGTTCTGCGCAAACAAGGAAATCCAGATTGATTATAAGAACCTGGACATTATGCGCCAATATACCTCTGATGTAGGTAAAATTGATGCTGCTCGCCTTACCGGAACTTGTGCAAAGCATCAACGCAAGTTGACCGCAGAGATCAAGCGTGCCCGTCAGATGGCTTTAATAGCCTACGTTATTGAGTAGATGTATCTATATCCCCTGATTATCAGTGCACTTGCCGTAATGAACCCATTCCTTGGGTTAATACTTATGCTTGGGTACTGTGCAAAGGCTTTGGGAATATGTTTGTCGAACCCGGTTCGGGCGTTGATGATGTTCTTCCCTTTGCCGATTGCGATGCTGATGCTGGATAGAAATCCCGGCTCTCAGATAATGGCATTTGATGCCCTATTTGCAGTTGGGATTGTAAGCCTGATATTCCTGTACAAGTTGAAGCAAAATGCCAGTTTCAGTGATGCATTCCTATATGCAGTGATCACGCTACTTGGTTATGGAGCACTCCGTACATGGTTGTTTGGCGCATATCAAGAGCAGGTATTCACTCAGGGGTTGGAGACAATCAGGACACAGTTTCCGTCTATGGTGCAGAATGTGATGTTGCAAGGAACGTTACCTATATGGAAGGCTTTGTTGCCTGCCGTGTGGGTGGTGACACAAAGTATGGGATTATACCTTGGTTATTTGTTATTCGGTAAGCTTCTGAAGCTTCCAAGCCAGATATCTACACTAAGGTTTCCCGGTTTGTACAACATGCTAATCATTGCCATCCTGCCATTGTATTTGTTTGAACAAACGAAGATGCTGTTTATAAATGCGTTGTTGGCTATGTGTGTAGTCCCGTTCATTCAGGGTACCACCGTAGTTTCCCAGAGGTTATCCTTGGTGTTTGCTAACAAAATTGTGCATGGCGTCTTCATGGCTATCATCATCCTATATGCACATATCCTGCTGGTTCTCATGGGCTTTGCCGATATGTGGTTGAATAAAAGAAATGAAATTCCTGGAGGAATAACGGCATGAAAGTCATTATGCTGAAGAACATAGAAAAGGTCGGTAACCAAGGTGAGGTTGTGAACGTTGCCCGTGGTTTCGCCCGTAATTATCTAACTCCCCGAGGCTTAGCCATATATGCTACTCCTCAAAACTTAAAGAAGCTTGAAGTTATTAAAGGCAAACTTGCTGAAGACGAACAAAAGGTTCTTGCCGAGTTGAAAAACCTTGCCGAAAAGATTAGCAATGCCAAATTGGTTTTCGTCCGCAAAGTAGATGAGAACGGTAGCATGTTTGGCTCCGTTTCCGAGAACGATATTGTTCATGCTTTGAATGAGTTGGGCATCTCTTTACACAAGAGTGCCTTGGTAATGGACAAGCATTTCAAGGAACTTGGTGAGCACAGTGTTGCAGTTAAGTTACATAAGGAAGTGAGCTGCAACCTAAGCTTGGTGATTGATAAAGAACAAGAATAAACCATGGAGGTATCCATGTCCGATACTCTGTTCAAGATAAAACAGATTGTTAGTCTGGTGTTGTTTATTGCTATCATCTCTCTTATGGGGATGATAACATCCCGTCCGATCATGATTCTTGCCTATGCAGGCTTCTTCGTGGTTGTAGTTGCAGTGATGTACTACTTCATGATTAAGCGTCAGAGACACTTCGAGCTTGTGAAGACTTCTTCTAAACTTACCAACCGTATAGTTGGTTCTGTGCTATTAGCTTTGGCGTTGGCTGCTCCTGCGTTGGTAGCCTTTAGAACAAGCGTTATAAAGCTTCCTGAAGGGCTTAGCTTTGGTGCTGCCTTTGGTTTGGTTGCGGGAGTGTCGGTGCTTTTCTTAGCCTTGGTGCTCGGTGCGATATACCTCATCAATCGAGCAGGCAAAGAACTACCCAAAAGAATCATCGGTTATGCGCTCTTTGTTATCGCAGCCATCATTCCCGGCATCTTAATGAGCCGTGTGGATAGCTCCACCTCGGGAATAGGCTCCGTGTACTATGTAGCCATGGCAGTGCTTATCCTTGCCTTCAACGGCTATGGATATCTCACAGCCCAAGACTAATTAAGAGATAAAGTAATGCAAGCCACTCTCTCGGAGAGCTGATAGCCCTCCGAGGGGGCGGATTTGTTTTAGTATGTCCATCAATCAAATTTCCGGCATCACTACTGAGCTTTTATATCGTCTTGGTGGGGATAGGTATAAGCGCTTTATCCATGTTTACCTATGCTGGAAGCGAGTAGTAGGGGATTTACTCTCCAGCCGGTCTCATCCCATTAAGTTAGAAAACAATGTGCTCTATATCGCTGTGCAAAATAACACATGGATGCAGGAACTGATACTATTGAAACAGGACATCATCAACAAATATAAAACAATTCATCAGGAGGAGATTGCTGAGATAGTTTTCTTGATCAGCAGTCCAAAACGCTCATGTATAAAACGCAAATAGCCCCTTCATTGCTATCTTCCGATTTCGGCAATCTGGCTGATGAAATCCGCAAACTTGAAGCCGCAGGTGCTGATATCCTGCATCTTGATGTTATGGATGGACATTATGTGCCCAACCTAAGTTTTGGCTTTCCAATTATCAGTTGTATCCGTAAGCTAACTAAGCTACCTCTTGACGTGCATCTTATGGTCACCAACCCAGAGTTTTATGTTCCCCGGTTACACGAGATAGGTGTTCAATGGATTAGCTTTCATCAGGAGACGGTATATCACAGTCATCGTTTGGTTCAGCAAATCAAGGAACTTGGCATCAAAGCCGGTATAGCGATTAATCCTGCAACCAACATCAATACTCTGGACAGCATTATTCCGGATTTAGATTATGTTCTGGTTATGAGCGTTAATCCAGGCTATTCTGCTCAATCTTTTATTCCTTCTGCTTTGGCAAAACTGCAAGCTTTGTCCGTTCTGCGTAGCCAACGGCAGCTTTCATTCCATCTGGAGATAGACGGTGGGGTTTCATCCGCTAATGCAAAAGCCATCAGAGATGCCGGTGCGGATATATTGGTTTCGGCATCATTCATTTTTTCCTCCCTGGATTACCGGGAGGCTATCTCTGCTATAAGAGATTAGCCTTTCAGCAAGCATGAATTCTATTTAAAGGATATATCTATGTTTAACAGCCTCTCAGACCGGAGATCGGAAGAGCGTCGTGTAGGGAAAGAGTGTAGATCTCGGTGGTC
>CALDSN010000237.1 GCA_937924555.1 uncultured bacterium
CCGAAGCATATGCTAAGCATGAGTTAAATTATACTTCTTGCGAAGGATGAATATTATCACCACACTGATCATAGAGAGAACTCCGGCAATCAGCAGAGAAAGAGTATAGCTTCCGGTTATATCTCGTAGGTAAGCTCCACCTTGGATGGCAAATGCACCAAATCCATAAGCTGTAAAAAGCAGCCCATAATTAACACCCATATGTTCCACACCGAAGCACTCAGAGGTTAAAACCGGATAGAGAGCTAGCGATGCTCCAATTCCGAAGCCAAGCATCGTGGATGCTATCAACAAGGTTGAAAAGCTGCTTATCAGAAATGGAAACAAGAGGAATACGCAAGCTTGAAAGAAGAAAACGACACCCAATACTGTGGGGACACCAAGCTTATCGCTGATGTATCCTGATAATGGACGACTTAGACCATTAGCCAAAGCGAAGAAAGAAATGGGGATGGAAGCCCTGCTGACTGTAAGCCCAATAACCTCATAACCAAATGAAGGAAGGATGCCGATGATGAGCAGAGAACCATAGATTGAGAAAAGAAAGGAAAGCCACATCATCCAGAAAAGGGAAGTATGAAGCATTTGTTTGGGGGGTAAGTTAGCTCTTACCATGCCGGTAGCATCAGGAAGATGCATGGCACCAAAGATATGCATATGCCATTGATCGGTGGGGAATACCACCAATCTGGAGGCTATTAGAGTTACAACATAAGTCACAACCGCTATCCATAGAAAAGTGCCGTCAATGCCGAAAGAGGGGATGATGTAACGGGCTTTTAACGGAGCAAAAATGAAGGAAGCCAAGCCAAAACCCATAACCCCCAAGGATACGGCCAAGCCGGGATAATCAGGATACCACCGGCGTATGGATGGGGCTACGCAGGAGTATGTTAAACCGCACGCTGTTCCGCCAAGCACTCCATATGTGATAATGAGCCATATCGGGTGATTCACCACGTGCAAGAATGCACTTAGTGAATTTGCCAAAAGGAATAGAAAAGCTCCTATGATAATTAGCTTTTGTGTGCCGTACTTCTCTTGTAGTTTCCCGGCGGGTAACATTGTGATTGAGAACACAATCATGAACACCGAAAGAGGTAACATGGTGATAAACTTGCTCCAACCGAAGTGACTGCCTAAGGGCTCAACAAATACACCCCATGAATATGAAAGACCTCCCATCATGCTGACGAGAAACCCACCCAGCACAACTGTCCATCTTCTTCCCAATATTGGTTGCTCTGCTTGCATACATCTCCTTTAACGTTTAAAGCAAATCAGGATAAGCAATTATCAATAACGTTTCAAGGATCAGCTATACTACAATATTTGTCAAGACCAGAGTTCATCAACCTCACAGAATATTCATATGAGCTTGGCAAATTAGCTGGAATTAGAACAGGTTTACTCCTGAAGCGTTATAATCGCTTTTCCCGCAGAGAAAACTTGCTGCATGAGGGGCAGACTTTTGCAGATATGCTTGCATGGCATTGGATAGGTCTCTTATCTCCCACTGGGCATGTTTATCTGAACGCAGCCGCACAAAATGATATATCTCACGTAAGTTCATCTTGGCAAATACTGAGAGGATAGAGGCATTGATTCTGCAATACGGTGCTAAACTACTCAGTTGTTGGGGTAAAGAATAAGCAAAATCTGTCGCGGTTGCAGCTAAACTTTCCCAGCTCTCTGCTCTATCGATGGACTTGATGCTCTCGGGTATTTTAATGATGGAGGAATTGCCACCTTTGCGAAGCATGGTGCTAAACCTATGACGTTTGAATTGAGCCCAACAACATTCACTCATGGTTAACTCGAAACAATAATCTATGGTTTCGAAAGCTCTGGGGAGTTTGTGCCAAGCTTTTAGATTAGCGAAAACCTGTTGCCACAATTGTTGTTTGATCAAGCGTGGGAGATGGCAGACGGTCTCTTTTGTTTCATTCCAATCAAGTTCTCCCTGTTGATATATTATAGCCGTAAGAATCTGGTCGTCGGGATTGTTGGGACTATTTAGAATCTTCAGTTTGTTTTCCAAATCCAGCTCTTCAAGCCAAGGTAATTCCTGCTGAAGAAAACCTGTGTATCCAACCTTCTCCAAATTGATATTGCCAAGATACCCATCATCTTGAACATAACGAATAAGTGAAGGAGTTATTGATGATACACTTGTGTAAAGTGCATCGCGGAGTTCAGCAGCCTCAGCAAGAGGATTCTTTGCCAAACGGCGGAGAAGATTCTCCAAACTGCGGGCATTGATGGTAACACCCATTTGCGTCTTGGCAGAAAGGGGAAGAATGTATCTCGCATCTTCTTTCGCAAGTGCCTCGCGGTCTCTGCTTTTCATGTTAGGATATTGGGCTTTATAGAGATCATTGAGTGAGTTAAAACTAAGTTCATATTCAGCGAAGAGGCTATCCATAAGGTGCTTGTATTGCTTTTTAACTTTCGGGTATTTGTTTAACTCATCCGGAACAACATAGTCCCTTGAGAAAGTAACATATCGCTGAGATTTCTCGGTGAAAGAAGCAACTCTGCTGCGTTGAACTGTCTCTGTTAGAAGTCTTGATATCCCTATCAAATCGAGGTTAAAAACAGCATGCTCAGCAACAGAACTATGCCCCATTTCAAAGATTATGTTGGTATTGGATGCTCTTGCCTTGCCAATTTCCGAAACAGCCTCTTTCCTAAGCTCTGTAACGTCCTTACTACTTCTGCTTATCCTGGCATAGGCAGCGGAAAGTACTTCAGGACTGGCGGTTTCTTTGTCCAGTTTATCTATCAGGGACTTATCAATGTTATATCCGGCGATTAAAACCTTCACGAGGATGTCCTATTCTACAATAAAGCACTTACACTTGATGCGCCGATTCTGCTAGCTCCTGCTGAAAGCATAGAAAGGGCTGCTTCACGATCACGGATTCCACCGGATGCTTTAACTCCAAGTTTTGGCCCCACTACATGACGCATAAGAGTAATATTATATGTTGTCGCTCCTGCAGTGCCAAAACCGGTGGATGTTTTAACATAATCAGCTCCCGCTTTTTTAGCAATAAGGCAGGAAATGATGATTTGCTCTTCGCTTAGGTAACAGGTCTCCAGGATAACCTTCAACAAAGCACCCTTCGCTATACAAAGCTTGGCTGCTTCATTAATGCTTTGAAAGTTGGTATCAATATCCCCAGATAATATAGCACTTAGATTCTGCACCATATCTACTTCATCCACTCCGCTATATAGCACTGCTTCTGTTTCTTTGGTAATTGCCTGCACAGAGGATGCCCCTAAGGGGAAGTTTATAACCGTGCAAGATTTAACACTCGGGATAAGTCTTTGTTTTACCTGAGGGATGAAATGAGAATTAATACATACAGAGGCAGTGTCATATTCATTAGCCATGTCGCACAGCTTGTGAACGTCTTCGTCAGTAGCAGTGGCTTTGAGGACAGTAGCATCAATAACAGAGGCAATGCCTTTCGCTGGGTCATAGACATTATCGGCATGAGTTGCCCTGCATATATGGCAGTTTAGACAAACTTGATGTGCGCCTCCACACTGGCAAGGTTTGTTATCACCAAACAATTCAAGAGCTATTTCGAGTATGCTTTTCATAATCACTCCTAGTTTTTGTTTATTCTAAGTTGTCCGCAAGCTCCATAAACATCCGCTCCTCTACTTTTGCGCAGGGTAATGGCTTGTGGCAATGTTTGAGCTTGGTGCATGAAGTCATCCACTTGTTGTTGTGTGGGGGCAGTGTAACCTTGACTGGAACCGGGGTTTAATGGAATAAAGTTTATCTTGCAAGAAATGTCACCCACGAACTTACGAAGAGCATTGAGATCTTCTTTTCCCATATTTTCTCCGGCTATAAGGATATATTCAATGGTTATGCGAAAGTTGCTCTTCCTTAGGTAATAAAGCATGGCTTGCTTAAGCTCATTAAGAGGGTATTTCTTGTTTATTGGCATGAGCACATCTCTTTTAGCATCAATTGCAGAGTTTAACGAGATAGCTAACTTGGACTTTACCCCACTATCGGCAAATCTGATGATTCCGGGAACAACCCCACAGGTAGAGACCGTTGTGCGACGAGGGCTGAATGCAAGAGTATTATCAGCTTGGATTATACGTAAAGAGTTAAGTACATTATCCAAGTTGTCCATAGGTTCACCCATACCCATAAACACTAAGTTAGTAATATGGGGAAGAGCTTCTCTTTTTATTGTAACTGAGGGCTTTTGATCTTGGTCTTTGCATGCTCTGTTTCCATGTAAAATCTGAGTTACAATCTCATCGCTCGTTAAATTGCGGATCATTCCCATCTGTGCTGTGGAACAAAAGGTGCATTTACGGGCACAACCAACTTGAGATGAGATGCAAAGAGTATTCTTCTTTCCTTCGGGGATTAGAACTGATTCAACTTGCTGTTTGTCAAACAACTGAAGGCGAAACTTTACAGATCCGTCCTTAGATTGAAGCCTTGCTGCTACCTCAGGGAAGTAGCAAGAATAATTCTCCGTAAGGTATTGCTTGAAATCAGCAGGAAGATTGCTCATTTGTGCAGGTGAAAAAACCTGATGTTTGAATATCCAGTCAATCAGTTGCTTACTTCGGTAAGCTGGAAAAGTTTCTGAGAGCTCTTTGGTCAGATCATCCGGGCTTATACCAAAGATATTTAGCATTGTTCTAATTCCGGAACACTTATTACATCCAACTTGTTGAACTCGTTAATATCTAGGTCTTGGATGCTACCTTCATCATTGGTTAATAATATGTGCTTGGATAGAACATCAATGCGAACTACCAGCATTTTGCTTCCCTTGTAGTTTACGCAGGTGCCAATGAGCGGGAAATCCTTAGCTTCCTCAACATAGAAATCCTCTTCGAAGTTCAAGCAGCATAGAAGTCGTCCACAAGGTCCTGATATTTTTGATAGGTTGCCTGCGAGGTTTTGATCTTTTGCCATTTTAATGGTAACCTGGTTGAACCGCTTTAGAAAACTGCCACAGCAATATTGGTTACCGCACATCCCGAATCCGCCAAGTCTGCGCGCTTCGTCTCTTCCCGTAGTTTGATGTAATTCGATTCTTGTGCGGAAAACAGTTGCCAGTTCTCGGACGAATGTGCGAAAATCTATGCGTCCTTCAGCAGTGAAGAAGAAAGTAAGTTTATTACCATCAAACTGGAAGATGGTTTCTATAAGCTTCATATCAAAGGGATACCTCTCTAATATGGATAGAAAGGTATTAGAGGCTTTTTGTTCCTCATTACCAATATTCTTTAGTTTATCCAAATCATCTTCATTAGCTTTGCGTCTAATACTATAGATCTTTGAGGTTTGAGATTCGGAATCAATATCTTCATCACTGATGCTAAGGTGAACTACTTGGGCGATATCATCACCACGTTCCACTTCCACAATTATCAAATCTTCAGGTTGGATGTCCAAACCTGCCGTGTTCTTGTAATAGCCCAGCCGTCCAGTTCTGAACTCAACTTCTATAAAATCTTGCACTTAAATCTCCATTACATATTTGATTGAATAGCACTCTTTCTGTTTCAGATAGCTCTAAATGTCGTCTCTGTTTAACTATGGATGCTGTTTCGTAAAATGCTGATATGCGATAAGGGGTGAGATTGTCAGCTTCTCCCCAAGAAAAGTCTGGAATAAAATCCGTGATTAAGTCGCTCCCCCAAAGGTTGCACCCAATACCAATAACAGCACCGGTGTTTATGCTGCAATTGATGCCAATCTTGCTGTGGTCGCCGATTACACAACCGAGAAATGGGGTCGATGATGTTACTTTGGCTCTCTGAGGATATGAATAATATGCTACGTTTTTATAAGTGTTCTTAAGATCACTATTGTTCGTGTCAGCTCCAATATTCACCCACTCGCCAACATAGGCGTGACCCAAGAAGCCATCATGTTGTTTATTGGAGTATGCTTGAATTATACTGCCTTCAATTTCTCCCCCCACCTTACATACAGGACCGATGGATGTGTTTCCGTAAATCTTTGCGCCTATTTTCACAATTGATTTCTTACCAATGTAAAGAGGCCCACACAGAACGGCATTGGGCATTATCTTCACATCTTCATCGAGGACGATGGGACCCTCAGAGGCATCCAAAATGACACCTGGACTAAGCTTGACTCCCTCGGCAATCCATATATTGTAAGGATGAAGAACAGTTACTCCCAACTCTGTATCAAAGTAATTGTCCTTATCATAGAAATAATGCTCAAAGTCCCAAACAAGCATTCGGGCATTATCATGTATCAAATCAGCGTTACTTTGATACAGACCAATGTCTGTAGGAATTATCTCAATCATGTTCGAGATAATGGGCTGACAATTCTTTTGAAATAGATCAACATCATCTGAACAGAACACACCTGCCACAAGATCTTTCCCATTGTAAAGAACTTGCCTTGGTTTTAAGGATTTTATCGCCTTGATAGAATCCTCATTAATAACAACTCTCGAGTTTATGTATAAGCCGGTCTGGGGATGTTTCCGGTTCACAATCCAGTCAGGATGTCGTTCTGTATATAATTCTTCCAGATAGGTGTTTATGATAATACAAGTTGATTCAGAGTTCCCAAATATACTTTCCAATCTCTGTCTCAGCTTCAAAATGCCACAACGCAAATCTCCAACACTACGGGTGAATGTCAAAGGTAGGAAATTCGCGAAATGACCGTCATCAAACGTTATTAGTCGCATATTTAGATTTCCTTTTGTAGGGCTTTTTCCCATGCCACACAAAAATGTTAAACTGTCCAAGAACCATGGTAAATACAAGCAGGAATGTCTGTATAACTAACCATATGGGGTAGAAGCGCATCATCTTGGAACTGATCCCCAAAGTCGATCTGGAATAGCTAAAGTAGATATTCTCAATAAGGATTCGTAACGCGAAAATGGCAATTCCTAGTTTGAGGTTAAAGAACATCATAACTATGCCACCCCAGTATATGAAAGCCATTGTTAAAAGAATGAAAAAAAACTCAGGGTTGAATTTGAGTTGGTATTTCATATTAGAGGCCCATCTGCTTCTTTGGTTGATGAATTGTTTCCATGATCGAACGGGTCGAGTGTGAACAAAGCTTGAGGGGAGAAAGTTGAATATTATCCTATGGCCTTTTCTACGCATAAGCTGCATTAGATTAACATCATCTCCGGAGAGAAGATTACTAATCTGGGAAAAGCCTCCTACATCTTCGAAAGCTGTTTTGCGATATGCCAGATTTTGGCCTATACACGCCCAACTCTTTCCAAGGGTATATCCGCCAGCGAGAACAAGATATGTAAGAGCAAAATCAAGGTGTTCATACTTGTGAAGTATACTTGATTTTTCCCATGATGGAAGTAAAGTTCTTGAATAACCTGCTACCATCGATACATCATCTGTGAAGTGTGAAATCATAGATGAGATCCATGTTTGGGGCAAAATACAATCAGCATCGGTGGTAAGAATAATATCTCCTTTTGATAGGGCAATTGCCTTACTTAAGGCATGTTTCTTAGGAGATACCACTTGCTCTCTTCCACTTACTTTCAAATATACGATGTTCAGTCCCATCAGGCTATACTGAGAGACAATATCTGCTGTATTGTCTTCCGAAGCATCATCTGCTAAAATTACTTCAAACAAACCATTTGGATAGTCTTGATTCATCAGACAAGTGAACACATCACCAAGATTCTTCGCCTCATTCCTCGCTACTATGATAACACTAACTCTGTATCTCTTATTGTTCAGCTTAGGACGGTAATTCTTGAATCCAAACCAAAATCGAATGCAAAAACTTACATAAGTGACAAACCCTGAAGCTATTAACAGGCACAGAAGTATAAATAGGGGTGAAGTAATCTCTGTCATTGAGTTTCCAACTCGTCTCTGTAACCCCATCTAGTCGGGTAGAAATTAAAGCGAAGAGTGTCGGAAACAACTGGAGGCACATTATTCTCGATGAAGTACTCCTCAATACCACTTGCTGAGGCAAAACCAGTTGTAGGGTTAATGGTTCGTTTGACAATTCCTGATGGCATCGTGAAGCTGTATCTTGGGTCATCGGAACGTGGTAATCTCCCCTTGTTCTGTAATTTTATAGCTCTGGTCATTATTTTTCCCCAGATTGGAGCACAAACTGCGCTTGCAGAAATTGTGGCATTATTGTCAAAACCATTCCATATTCCAAGAGTAAACTGTTTGTTAAAGCCAATGAACCAAGCATCACGGTTATCGCTAGAAGTTCCAGTCTTTCCTGCAGCCTGCCAATAGTAGTTGTTCCGGGCTGCGGCACCGGTACCTGATGCCACAACTGATTGTAGCATAGAAGTCATGATATAAGCAACCTCAGGACTACATACCTTGATCTTTGATCCATATTTCCTCTCCAAAACTTTACCATTCATATCCTCAACACGTGTGATGAATACAGGGGTAGTCCTGAATCCTCCATTGGGGAAAGTTGTGTAGGCAGAAATGAGATTAATAGGTGTGAGTTCATATGCGCCTAAAGCTGCAGATAGATCATTGGCTTTAGCATTAATTCCGAATCTTCTGAATGCGTCATTTACTGTATCTAATCCTATATCCATAACGGTTTTAACAGCCCAAAGATTGTATGAGTGGGTCAAAGCAGTTCTCATCCGCGTGTATCCGTAGTATTTACGACTAAAGTTCTGCGGATTCCACTCTTTACCGTCTCCACCTGAAAGTTTCACAGGACCGTCTTTAATAACTGTCGCAGGAG